>JBKHIT010000003.1:0-171870 GCA_046538485.1 Candidatus Brocadiia bacterium
GGCCCCCGAAACCAGAAAGCTGGTTGCAAGGCCACGCACTTTACCGAATAGTTACGGCGCATCCAGGGTCGGACCATCCGAAGTTGCTTCCGAAACAATAGTTATGACAAAAAGAGCTCCTGTATATGGCTTAGACGGGGCATTTTGGGGGTGCAATGGGGTCGCTAAGCGATTCCCCATGCTCTGCGATGCCCCGTAAAATAACCCTCGCCGCTCTGCCTGTAGCATCAGATGTTTAATCCTCTGTCATTTTGTCTCCCTCACCGTCCCCTCAAACCCCTAAAAATCGCCCTCAAACGCGTTATAATATCAATGGAAGGGACGGTCGCCCGGAGGTTCTCTTCGGCGAATAGTTGAGCCCGGCAGCTCAAGCCTTTTCGCGGGGCAGTTCGGGTCAGCATTCCACCGGTCGCAAGTTTACGAACGGGTGCTCTTTGCTCCGACTTTGTCATTGTGTCTCGGCGCGGGAATGCGTTCAGCTCGGCGAAAATGTGCTTCCCGGGTTGTCAGTGACGACCAGTCCCGAACCATGCTCGCCCCGATCGAGGATGAGTTCTTTCAATGCGGCCCGGTGGAGCGTATTGTTGGCTATCACGCAGTTGCTCAGTTCTTCAATCACAATGCCAAATTCGGGGGACCAGCGTCCTTTCCCGCCGTCATCCTGTCCGACGGTCAATGTGTTTCCTGTGAACGTAACCCCCTCGGCTCCTGTCATTCGCACGTGGGCCGAACTGTGGCTACCCTCCTGGGCTGTCCGACCGCTACGATAGATGAGATTCCCGGTCGCCGTGATCTGGCGGCAGGGGGTACCATCACGGCTCTGCAGGTCGATTCCCACTTTGAAAGACCTGTCAATGTAATTTCCGGTGATGTTGTAGTGGCTTCCCCCTCTTAACACGATTCCTCCGGCCCCGTTCCATTCGATACGGTTCCCGGTCATTGTGACCGATGCGTTTTCATCATAGGCGCCGTAGCCTGCATCTTTATTGCCGCTGAGCCAGTTGTCCATGACGAATCCGTCCCACCCACGCACACGAAGGCCGCATCCGGTGTTGTGGCTGAGCATGCAATGGCGAACGCTGAACACCCAGACCCGTCCGAGATGAATGCCGTCTCCGGTGAAATGGCTGATACGACAACGCTCGATGGTGGGGGCATCCTCCTGATCGCCATAGTCGTCTTTATCCATGAGGATACCGTGAATGTTGCTGCCGAGTTGCTCACCCTCCAGAGACAGGCCGTTAATCGTGACTCCCAGGGCCCCGGTGATGTCCAGCAAGCACCGAGCTTCGGCGTGGGCGAGTTTAAGAATGGAACCTCCGGGGTTGCGGTAGCTCCAGCCGGGCTGTCCCGAGATAACGACACCGGAAGCGATTTTTAATTCCGAGCACAGATAAGTGCCTGTCGGAATATTAATTGCCCCCCCGATCTGAGCAGCGCGGTCCAGCGTTTTTTGAAGGGCCTGGGTATCGTCTGTTTCGCCGTCGCCCGCGGCTCCGAAATCGAGGGGATTCAGCATTGTTTGGACCATGACTTTATCCTTTTACGGTTGTTGATACGCAGGAGATCATATTTCGTCACGGGCAGGGAAGAGAATATTCTGAAAAGTATCCTGTCCTGTGATTTGCCTCAGGAAATCAATATGCGGATGGAAGTCAGCGACCTCTCCGCATTTGTGGGAATCGCTTCCGAGAGCGATTCGAACATTTTTTCGGATGCATAGCTTGAAAAAATCCGGGTCGGGCTGGTTGCTGTGAAAATTAATTTCAGCGGCGGCGTCGTATTCTTTCAGCAGATCGGTGACCGGCTCGTAGAGATTCCGTGGAACTGGCAAATCGTTGCGACTGAAAAAACGGAAAGGATGGGCGAGTATCCGGCATCCGTTGGCCAGAAGCGATCGGGTCCTTTCGAGGTACTCCGAACGCATCGCTTTTTCGGAAGTTACCGATGGCGGGATCCAATGCACGGCGCCAAGCAACAAATCCCAGCCTTCGAGGTCATCCGGGTGGGCGCCGGGGCGGCCAGGAAGGTCCGGTTCGACTTCCAGACCGATTTTTACCGTTTCGGTGCGCAACGGTTCCGTGTAGCGCCTGTAATCGGGCAGACGCTGGCAGTTTGCGGGCCGCGAACGCGCCCAATAATCTGGATGCGTGTAAACATAAGCTTCGTCGTGTTCTTTACGGGTCAGGTAAAGCTGGTCGGCATGTTCGCTGAGACAGAGTCCTCGAAGTCCGAAAAGCGAAGTCCTTCGGATGGCGTCCGGGGCTGTGATATTATCGGCGCAGTAGGCGTATTGGGTGTGGCAGTGGACATCGAACAGAGAGTACTTTTCCGGTAGTTTCAAGGCATAGCGCTGGATTTCAACTTTTGGACCGCGAAAACGAGCGATACCATAGGCAAATGGCGGTTTGCTCAGAGATGGACACGTCCAGTATGTAACCCCATCGACGGATGTCGGTTCCTGGCCGGGATGATAGTGTCCGCTCAAAGAGGCGGCCAGAGCGCATTCTGCATACTGAGACATCACGGAAATGTGGTCGTCGAGTATATACGGATAATCGCTTTCTATGGGAGGATAAAGAGGATTATGCTGAAGGGCGATTAGAGGTTGATTGGTTCCCTCTGCGACATTGCGGAACCGAGCCATCTGTTCGGCGTTGCGATGACCGACATCATTTTCGTCCCAACTATCGACGAACGTGTAAAGAAGGTAACCATTGATATCATGGATTCCGGGTTCATCTTCAAACAGTCTCAGCACCGTTTCAGCGTCGGGGTCGTGGTTACCCGGCACGACGATGCAGGGCAGTTTCGGAGCCTGTTGTCTGACATTGTCGCGAATTTCAAGAAGATCCGGAATGGCACCGTCCGAGCTGCCATCTTCGACAAGATCTCCGAGCAGAACAATTGCGTCGAGATTACTGCGACGTTGGGCGTCGCGAAGAGCCCGAGCAACGAGCTCGGCTCCCAGGTCGCATTCTCTGTCGGTCTCGCCGGGATTGGACTCGGCGAGATTGAAGTAGTGGATATCGGACAGAATAAGGAGTGAACTTTCTGACATCGGTCCATAACGAGGAAGGAAAACTCAACGTGAACTTTAACCCTAACGTTATGATGATATGTGCGTCAAGCGATGCCTTTCGCGCGATCACATTTGCTCTCCCTTGGTCGGTTCTGGTAAGTTCGAGCAATGCCGAAGAGCGCAAAAAGTTGTTTTCAGCGAAATTGACGTCATTTTGACGTTCACGCGATTGAGACCCTGAAAGGTGAAATGATGGATACGAATGATTTGTTTATTCCGGAGTGGCGGCGTCCTATCCGGATGCCCGAATCCGCACCGCTGGCTCACGCAGATCCGATTTACGGCTTGGCGGGCGAAAAAGGGACATGGAAACTGATTTTTCCGATCGACACAAATGTTGCCAGTAACGAGAAACTGCAATTGCAATTGTGGGGCGGTCGCAACAATAAAAGTTCCATGATTGATCCGCAGGTCGATGCGCCGTCCGATGACGGTTTTTTGTCGGCTTCCGTCGGAGAAATCAAATGCGAAATGGAGTCGACCGATGGGACAGGAACCTTTGCCATTGAGTTGCCGGATGCCGGTTTGAAAAAAGGGGATGAGCTTGAAGTGCTGATGGGCGACACATCCGGGGGGGGAGATGGAATCCGCCTGAATAGCGTGCGCATACCCAACAAATTTTTTGTTCTTCACCGGGTTCCTTGTGATGAGAGGACCGGGGTTTGGAATGAAGAAAACCAGCATCTGATTATCTCTGTATGCACGATGCATGTTCTGGGGGGAGAAGTTGATCGTATCCGGGCATTTGCCCCTTCTCAGGTTGTTCCGGGCGACGAATTCTCCATTCTTGTGCGTCCTGAAGATGAGTACGGCAACGTTTCCTGTGTGCCTTTGGGCGAAGTGAACGTATCGCTGGACGGCGAATCTCTGGAGGTCGAGTGCGAGCAGGTGAAAGGTTCGACGTGTCTGAGTGTCCGTACGCAGGTGCCACTCGATGGGGTCCATCGCCTGAAAGTGCAGGACGAAGCAGGAGAGTGGCAGGCTGTAACAAATCCTATTGTGTGCCGGGCTGCTTTGCCGGCCGGCCGGACATATTGGGGTATGATCCACGGGCACACCGAGATGTCTGATGGCACGGGATCACTCGATCGTTATTTCCATCAGCTCCGAAATGAAGCGCGGCTTGATTTCGGAGCCCCGGGGGACCACGATCATCTCTGGGAAACGTCCGATGATCTATGGGCGGTGACATGTCAGAAGGTGAAAGAGTGGAATGAGCCAGGGCGTTTTGTGACGCTTCTGGGTTATGAATGGGCCAAGTGGCGCAAGAACGGTGACGGGGATCGGAACGTTTATTTTCTTGAGGATGATCGCCCGCTTTATCGGTCGGATGAAGGGGAACATCCCCATCCTCCCGATTTGTTTGAAGCACTGGAAGAAGAAACAGCAACGGTAATTCCGCATCATCCTGCGCACGCGGGCAACTTTTGCGATTGGAAAGATCACGATCCGGAGCTGGAAAAACTCGTGGAAATCTACCAGATCAGGGGCAGTTACGAATGTTCGGAGGAAGAGGGCAATCCCTTACCGGAAGAAGGTGATCAAGAACCATTCAGTGACGGGTTCGTCCGGCGGGCTTTGGCAATGGGGTGGAGGGTTGGATTTACCGGTGGGGGCGATGATCACAGCGGTGGAGCCGGAACGGGCAGAAATCACGACGGGTTGATGGCCGTTTTTGCTGACGAACTTACTCGGGAAAGCGTCTGGGAAGCCATGCAAAAACGACGCGTTGTTGCCAGTTCCGGGCCACGTATTTTGCTCACCTACCGGCTCAACGGCCACTTCATGGGATCGGAACTCGATTCAGCGGATTCTCCGGTTCTGGAGGACCGGCGCGAACTCCGGATCAGTTTTCACGGGACCGCACCGGCCCGGAAGATTGACGTTATCCGCAACAATGAGGTCATTCAGTCGTGGTCCCCTGGCGAATTGGAGTCTGAGCTGGTATGGGAAGACGAATCGCCGTTACGTCAAGCCCTCATGCCACCTGCGGAGTTTTGCGAAAACCCATTTTGCTTTTACTACGTGCGCGCATTGCAGGAAGATGGAGAAATGGTCTGGGCAAGTCCGGTATGGATTGATTGTTACTTTTGACGGCCCGCTCAATAGGACATAAAACCAATTTTTTATTGGACCTGAAAGATTATTCCCGATGGGCGAAAGGGTCGAAGTTCAAACCGTTGAACGGGGTTGTCGACCGTTCCAATATCTCCGGGAAGTAGAGAATGCCGGGTACCCGGTTCTGTTGGAAAGTTCGCTTCACAACACAGATTTTGGACGGTATTCCATTCTGTGCTGGGATCCCGTCAAGGTTTTGACCTGCAGGGGCTCAAGTGTCGAGGTGGAGAATACGCAGACAGGCGCAAGTCGAAAAGAAGACGGGGCTCCTTTTTCTGTACTATCGAAGGAGTTTCTACCTCATCGGATCGAGCTTCCGGATAGTTTTCATTTGCCTTTCGCCGGAGGAGCAGTCGGGTATTTTTCCTACGATCTGCGCCACCAGATTGAGAGTCTTCCACTCTCGTGCGAATATGATCTGGCCGTTCCCGAGTTTACACTTTGTTTTTATGATAGGGCACTTGTGTTTGATCACCACCGGAATGTCACGGAGTTTGTGGGACCTGCTGGGTGTGATCCGCCCGATTTCAAACTCGAAGATACCGCGAGGGACAACGCGGGAGCGGTTGCTGAGACGGGGCGATTGCCAGCTATCGAGGGAGTTGTGCTGGAGTCCAGTTTCAAACCGGGCGAGTATCCGGGAGCTGTGCAGAAGGTGATCGATTACATTGCTGCTGGAGATATTTTCCAGGCAAATCTCTCGCAACGTTTCGAAGGGTTTTGCCCTGCGGAAGGAATTGAATTGTACGAACGTCTTCGGATGGTGAATCCGGCTCCGTTCTCGGCTTATATGAAATATCCCGATATCGAAGTAGTGTCCTCGTCCCCTGAACGTTTTCTGCTGGTTGAAGGGGATCGCGTGACGACGCGGCCAATAAAGGGAACGCGGGCCCGGATTGCGGGCGACGATGTTTTCAACAAGCGGATGGAAGAGGAGTTGCTCAATTCCGAGAAAGATCATGCCGAACTTGCGATGATCGTGGACCTGGAGCGAAACGACCTGGGACGGGTTTGCTCGTACGGAAGCGTACGGGTCAAAGAACACGCGGTTCTGGAGACGTACCCCACAGTGTTTCATCTGGTTTCGACCGTGGAGGGACGGCTTTTTCGGGAACAGTATGATGAGTTTTCGCTTGTGCGCGCAACATTCCCGGGTGGTTCAATAACCGGGGCGCCGAAAATTCGGGCGATGGAGATTATTGAAGAGATTGAACCGTATGCCCGAAACATTTACACGGGCAGTATCGGCTATTTTTCTTTCCATGGCCGGGCCGATCTGAATATTGTTATTCGAACATTGATGAAGGCGGGTGGGCGAATTTACATGCATTTCGGCGGAGGAATTGTGGCTGATTCCGATCCACAAATGGAATTCCAGGAGACTCTGGACAAAGGAAAAGCTCTTTTTCAGGCGGCTGGTGCGGAAAATTTCGAAGAAATAATGGGAATGGCCTATCCATGAGTGATGAGGCGTCCGAGCATGTCTATCTTAACGGGAAGATAATTCCGAAAGGGAAAGCGTTCATTTCTCCTTTCGATCGCGGGTTCATGTACGGAGATGGTTTTTTTGAGACCACGCGAATTGAAGACGACCGACCTCTTCAATTTGATCGACATTTCGAAAGGATTGCCAGGTCTTGTCGTCGCACCGGTTGGGAATGGGAGCCGGATGGCAAGATTGTTCGGGCGGCCTGCAAAGAGTTGATCCTTCGGAACGAAGTTGAGACCGGCTATTTACGATTGACGATCAGCCGTGGGCAAACGGGGGGTTTAATGGATCTTCAGGCCGTGGAACCGACGGTGCTGATAGTGGCGAAGCCCATGGAATTATCGCCTCTTGATGATTCGCCTGCGTGGATTCTGGCTCGCGCGAAAGGGAAAGTCCCTGCGGATTCCATCACAATAGGTTTAAAATCCGCTAGCTACCAGGAAAACCTTCTGAATTTAGCTGAAGGGCGGCGTCGGGGAGCGGATGAAGTCTATTTCTTAAATACAAGAAATGAAATTGCAGAATGCAGCATTTCGAACATTTTTGTTGTTGACCGAGGAGTTTTGAAGACACCGTCCGAGAATTGTGGTTTGCTGCCAGGAATTGCCCGTCAGACGATTCTTGAAATATGCGCACAGCAGAAAATGCCGTGCGAGGCGGTTCGCCTCGACGAGGAGAGTCTGTGCAGGGGGGAAGAGGTATTCTGTTCGAATTCACTTCGTGGTGTGATTCCGGTAAAGCAGTTGCTCGATCCAGAGCTTCGGGAGGTGTCTGATTGCGTGGTCACGGCCCGGTTGCAAAAGGAGTACGCGCGTGTAGCTCGGGAGGAGAGTTACATTTAAATGGACTGTTAAAGTATTGTTTCGGCTTGACACCCGAGAAAGGGGTGATTAAACTTTTTGATCACGGGGTTCGAATAACGTGCTTTAAAATGATACGCCCGTGTGGGTTTTGAGGAGGTTTCCATGAGAATCGATCCCAGGTTGATTGCAGGTGGTGTGGTTGTAACACTGGCGCTTGTCTGGTGTGGGTGTCAGAGCCCTCAGGAAGAGGCAGATGCGGAGAAAGCCGGTCCCAAAGCCTCGGCGGTTGAAGGCAAGAGTGTGGTTGAGAAGCCGGGGGCGGCTGCCAAAGAGGCTGAAGGAGGAAAGTCGGTTGCCCGGCCAGAGAAGGAAATTGAAGAGGGGAAAGTAACAAAGAAGGACAAGAGGAGCAAGAAAGCGAAAAAGGCCAAAAAGGCCAGGAAAGCCAAGAAGGGTACGGAGAAAGCTGCTGAGGTTGAGAAAGCAAAATTGGTTGTTGATCCCGGTCGAATGGATCTCGATCTGAGAGATCAGGGATTGAAAGTTATCTGGCGGCAGAACCTCGGACACGTTGGCCAGAAAACAAAGCTGGGCAACTTATACGCGTTGTCAGATACACTTGTTGCTGGGACGCCCGCAGGGAATTTGTTTTTCTTCGACGCTCGTAGCGGCGTTTGGAATGCTACTTCACGACTGAAGGGCGAATTGTGGGAAGACCCGGCCGGCGACAAGAAGGAAGTATATGTGATAACAGGGCGGGGACTTTCGGTAATTAATGCGGAATCGGGTGTTGTGCGAAAACGCTTTCGTCTGCGTATCCCCGTTTCGTGCCCCCCGGTGCCGGTTGGAAATGCCTTATTGCTGGGCGGTGCCAATTCTAAAATCACGAAACTTTCGCTGGAAAGTGGCAAACATCTGTGGAGCGTTTCCCCGGACGGTTCGGTTCAGGCATCACCGGTGGTCAATGATGAAATGTTTTATGGCACCGGGTATAGAGGGGCTGTAATTGCTGGAGACCTCTCGAACGGGAAGATTCGTTGGCGTTGGAAACCCAAAGAGCCTTCTCAGTTAATGGGTGGCCTGACGATGGGTGAAGGTTTCATTTATGTGGGCGATAACAGAGGGTACGTTTATTCTCTGCTCGGCTCAGATGGGGTTGCGATGTGGAAATACCCGCTGGGAACTCCCATAACTGATCTCAAATATGTAGATTCCGGGCATCTGGTGGTGGCCACTCATGAGTCGGGTATAACCCTTTTGTCTCCGGGAGATGAACCTTCTGAGAAGTGGATTTACAAAAGAGGGAAGAGGATGCTCGCAGCCGGGGAAAACGGGTATTATTTCCTGACACGGAACGGGGACCTGGCATGCGTTAACGTGGAGACAGGAAAAGAAAAATGGCGCTTGCCAATCGTCAAAGACTATATAATCGCAGTTTCTGGCAAAGAACCCATTATTTTTGTAGGCTGTGCGAGTGGCGAGATAATCGCTTTTCAGGAAATGGACTGACAGGCGCACGAACATCTCGAAAGAAGTACATAAAATGAGAGCCCTGACGGATTATTCATTCGCAGGGCTCTCTCATTACTTGACCCGCTGTTCATAAAGCGGGCAAAACGCAAAATACTCCTGCCACCTTCATCCCCGACTTTTTCATCTGCCGCAAGAGAACATGTAGAGATGATGCCGGAGAAAAAGCAGACAAGACGCTTCCGCGTTTAAACGTCTCTTGCCTGTACGGTTTTACGACCATTGGCTTCCGCACGTTTAGCGGCTTTGTCGAGACATTCATAAACGTATTCGTTCACTGCTTCAAGCACGTCCTTTGAGCACATCATACCTTTAGATTTGATGTAATCTTTTGTTTTCGAACCAACGATTAATCTTTCTTCAGCCATGGAAAACCTCCCTTTTCAGTAAAAAAAACAAGAAGCCGTTCCCTTGCGACAACGCACAAATCTTAACATTTATGCCGTTTTTGTCAAGCATAAACATGGTTGAAATGCCAAGAAAACACCATAAAACGCCAAAATTGCCTTTTTGGGAGTGTGTTATTTCTGTTCTTGTGATGATAAAAGTTCGGGGGATCAGACGGCCTTTGCGATCGGGCCCTGATTCTGCTAAACTGCTTGTTGGTATCGTCTTCTGTCGACAGGGAAAGAAAAATGGCGGATGATCATAAAGAATGGTCTCGTCGGAGATTTTTGACTTACGCAGTGGGGGCGGCTACAGGCGCGGGAATATTTCGGTTTTTTGGTGAAAAAAAAGTGCCTTTCCATATCCGCAAAAGGGCGGAGAACGCATTACGTAGCGGTCTCGCTATTGTTCATGGTAACCACGGGGACCAAAAAACTGAAAGCCAGACCGTATCGCAGATGGCACGTGAGGCCATTCAGCAGCTTGGCGGAATGGAGCGTCTCGTGAGGCCAGGGGCCCGAGTTGTGATTAAACCGAATATGGCCTGGCCGCGGCCGCCTCACATAGCGGCCAGCACCAACCCCTATGTTGTGAGGGCACTGGTGTCTATGTGTCTCGAGGCCGGGGCCGATCGGGTCCGCGTGCTTGACCACACCATAGCGCCCAATCCCGAACCGGCTTATCGTATCAGTGGCATTGCGGAGCAAGCGCGCGAGGCGGGTGCGCAAGTTGTGACAACGGATCCGGGGCGGTTCCGTGAGGTTGCGATCCCGGGAGGCTTTGAACTGCATAAATGGTCTTTTTACGAAGAGTTTATCTCGCGCGAAATGTGTGATGTCCTGATCAACGTCCCGGTTCTGAAGGATCACGGAACCAGCCGTCTGACCATCGGGCTCAAAAATGCTTTCGGAATGGTCGGGGGAGAGCGAGGGCAACTACATAGCAGGATTCACAGAAAGATCCCCGATCTTCACAGAATTATAAAAGTTGACCTTACTGTGATGGATGCTTATCGGGTTATACGACAGAACGGGCCGACTGGTGGGCGGGAGGCGGATGTTGATAATAGCCTGGAGGGTGCCAGACGCATTGTGGCGTCGGCTGATCCTGTGGCAGTTGACTCCTATGGGGCGAGCATGTTCGGTTTGAGCCCGGACGAAGTGGAGTTCGTGCGGAACGCGGAAAAAGCAGGACTTGGCGGAGCAGACTGGCATGGTGCAGGGGTGCGGGAGCGGACAATTTGACGATTCTGGCCGAAGAAGTTATACTTTCAGTCTTCGGTGGGCGCATAGCTCAGTGGCGAGAGCGCTACCTTCACACGGTAGAAGTCGCAGGTTCAAGTCCTGCTGCGCCCACCATTTTCTATAGCGTTTGGCTGGTATTCCCGTGCCGAGTGCTTGACTTAATACCCCGTCTCTTTTATTGTGAATGGGGTAGTATTTTTGGCGCTTGGATTCTGAAATCGGATAGCGAAGAAGCTAGTGTAGCTCAACGGCAGAGCAGCGGTTTTGTAAACCGCAGGCTAGGGGTTCGAATCCCCTCACTAGCTCCAAAGATATGTTCCGATGCGGGACATCAAGTTTTCGTTTTTCTTTGGCAAGCAGGTGGGCAGGTTCCGGAGCGGCCAAACGGGGCAGACTGTAAATCTGCTGGCGATTGCCTTCGGAGGTTCGAATCCTCCCCTGCCCACCATCGGGATTGTTTTATATGAGCGGGCGTAGCTCAACGGAAGAGCGCTGGCCTTCCAAGCCAGCCGTTGTGGGTTCGAATCCCATCGCCCGCTCCATATTGAATCGGGAGGCATGTGTTTTGCTGGGAATTACACTTGACTTCCTGATTTTTTTGGTGTATTATCTATCAATTGACGCTTTCATCGGGTCTAAAGCGCCAGTCTCCCCTGTTGTGATCCTGCGATACTATACTGGTTCAGGACTTCATATGTTCAGAGTGTTCTGTCCATACGTGTCGGTTCACAGCGCGCGAGTTTTTGCGACATTTACGGTTTTGTTTTTAGACTCGAAGCGGCTCTTGTTTGAGATATATGTTTTTTGAACGTGCTGCTGTAGCTCAGTCGGTAGAGCGCGTCCTTGGTAAGGACGAGGTCATGGGTTCGAATCCCATCGGCAGCACCATCCGATGTGACGGGGACGGTTCTCTCGGTTCTTCAGTTTTTAGGACCCGGCGAGCGGTTGCGCGTCGCATCACAGTGTTTGTGTTTTTGTCCATTTGGGAGAACGTTTCTAACCTGCGCTCAGTTGCTGGGAGGCATTGTTGAACCATGGCGAAGGAGGAATTTCAGCGGACCAAACCTCACGTCAATGTGGGAACCATTGGACACATTGACCACGGAAAGACGACCCTGACGGCGGCGATGACACTCTATCTCAGTCAGCAGGGCATGGCCGAATACCGCCCGTTTGACTCGATCGACAACGCCCCAGAAGAGAGAGATCGCGGTATTACGATTGCGACTCAGCATGTGGAATACGAGACCGACAATCGGCACTATGCTCACGTGGATTGTCCCGGGCACCGGGATTACATCAAAAACATGGTTACCGGCGCGGCTCAGATGGATGGTTCAATCCTGGTTGTGAGTGCGGCGGATGGGCCTATGCCTCAAACGCACGAACATGTGTTGCTTGCGCGGCAGGTGAACGTGCCGGCGATGGTCGTGTTTTTGAATAAAACGGATCAACTTGATGATCCTGAGCTTCTTGAGCTGGTTGAGATGGAAGTTCGAGAGTTGCTCGATGAGCATGAATTCCCGGGTGATGAAGCTCCCGTGATTAAAGGTTCCGCTCTTGAGGCTCTTGAGGATCCCGAGAATGAAGAGGCAATGGCGCCGATTGCCGAGCTTATTGAGGCGCTCGATGATTATATTCCAGAGCCTGAGAGAGATATCGACCAGCCGTTCCTGATGCCTGTGGAAGATGTGTTCAGCATCAAAGGCCGCGGAACGGTCGGCACGGGCCGTGTGGAACGGGGTGTTGTAAAGGTCGGTGACGATATCGAGATAGTTGGGCTTCACGAAGACGTTCGAGAGACTGTTGTGACCGGCGTTGAGATGTTCCGGAAGACCCTCGATACAGGTCAGGCTGGAGATAATATCGGCGTGCTGCTGCGGGGGATTGAAAAAGAAGAATTGAACCGCGGTCAGGTGCTTGCCGAACCGGGTTCTATTACCCCTCACACGAAATTCAACGGTGAGGTTTATGTCCTCACAAAAGAAGAGGGCGGTCGCCACACGCCTTTCTTCTCAGGTTATCGTCCCCAGTTCTATTTCCGTACCACCGATGTCACGGGGACAGTAACCTTGCCGGAAGGTCAGGATATGGTTCTGCCTGGCGATAACGTTACGGTCGAGGTCCAGTTGATCGAACCGATTGCTATGGAGGAGCAACTTCGCTTCGCAATTCGCGAGGGTGGCAACACGGTTGGCGCCGGTGTCGTTACCGAAGTCCTCGAGTAAACAGGTTATTGACCATGCGGGCAGAAGTTACTTTGCAATGTTCGGAATGTAAGCGGCGCAATTATCGCACATCACGGCGCCGCGAAGGCAATGAGAAACTGAAGCTGAAGAAGTACTGTGCCCATTGCCGAAAACATACCGAGCATAAGGAGGCTTAACCTGCATTTTATGGATCGGCGAGCCCTTCGGCTATTCGACTGCCAATATCCGGTGTCAGCGGCAGGCCAGTAGCTCAATCTGGCGAGAGCACCGGTTTCCAAAACCGGCGGTTGGGGGTTCGAGTCCCTCCTGGCCTGCCAATAATAGAACTTGGGAGTTTTCCCGCAGAAACCCCCCTACGGAAATGGCTTTAACACCATATAAATCGAATCAGGGTCTTTACGCGCGCGGTGCTACGGGCGTGGCAATCTTAATTCTTGCCTTGTTTGCCAGTTGGAGATTTAGCGTTCTGCTGGATGTGCAGAGCACCTTTGAAGTGCTCGGAATGAATGTTTCTTATGGTATTGTCGGCGCTGGCATTCTGTTTGTTTTGATCGCAGCTGTCGGAGCGTTCATCACGTTTGGAATTCAGACGGGTTTTGAAAGTATCGATTCTGTGGGTCGCTCGTCGGTGGACCTGCTGGTTGATACGCAGAACGAACTGCAAAAAGTTTCGTGGCCCGGCCCTGAAGAACTGCGGCGTTCTACGATCGTTGTGTTGATATGTATCCTTGTGCTGGGTAGCTACCTTTCAATGGTAGATCTGCTCGTTTTAATCGTTATGAAAAGGATTCAGGTATTGCCCCCCTGATCTCTTCTTCAGAGAATGGGATATGAAAGCTATTGGTTAGTTTCTGATAGCCTTCAATTATGCTATTTTTGATACGAAGTTTTGTACGGAAGGAATTTAACAGTGGCCAAAAAGTGGTTTGTTCTCAGGGTGCAGAGCAACCGCGAAGAGTATGTGCGGGATAATCTCGCGCGGGCTGTCGCCCGAGAAGAGAAAGATGATGAGATCCCCAACATACTCGTACCAACTCAGACGGTTACGGAAATCCGGGGCGGCAAACGAAAACAAATCCAGCGCAAACTCTATCCCGGATATGTTCTGGTCGAAGTGGATGTTGACGACGAGGGTAATATTCCGGATTCCCTCTGGTATCTGATCCGTGAGACGAGTGGCGTCGGTGACTTCATCGGTGGAGAAGAACCGTGGCCGATGCGAGAAGAGGAAGTTGCTCGGCTGCTCGGGGAGGAAGAAGAAGAGGAAGAAGAAGGTCCCGTTCTGGAGATCGATTTCAAAGAAGGCGATATGGTCGAGATAACGGAAGGTCCGTTCAACGATATGAAAGGTCAGATTGAGGAGATCAATCCTGCTACCGGTCGTGTCAAAGTTGTTATCAGCGTTTTCAACCGCCAGACGCCTGTGGAGCTCGATTACTGGCAGGTTGAATCGGCATAATTCAGCACTAAATCCGTCAGGTGAAGATTCGTGGCAAAACAACCGAAAGTAACGTTAAAGCTACAGGTTACGGGGGGGCAGGCCAATCCTGCTCCGCCGCTCGGGCCCGCGTTGAGTCAGCATCGAGTCAATATCGGTCAGTTCATTAGCGAATTTAATGAGCAGACCAGCGACCAAATGGGCATCCCGCTACCTGTAGTGGTGCGGATTTACGGCGATGGTTCGTTCGAATTTGATGTAAAAAAACCTCCGGTTTCCTATTTGATCAAGCGGACAGCCGAAGTTGCTAAAGGAGCGGGGGAAGCCGGAAAAGAAGTTGTTGGGAGTCTCACTGAAGAACAGGTGGAAGAAATTGCCCAGGAGAAAATGGAAGATCTGAATGCGAGGGATCTTGAGGCTGCGAAAAACATAGTTAAGGGGACTGCCCGTAGCTGTGGGATTGAGGTTATGGCTGAGGGAAAAGAACAAGAACAAGAGCAGGATAAAGAGGAAGAGGAAGAAGAGCTTGTTGAAACTGAATAGCTGTCAAGAGAGCCGTTTTACCCCGGATTGAATCATGGCAAAAAGAAGTCGTCGTTACCAGGAAGCTTGCGCCCAGATTGATAAGAGTGCCGTTTATCCCGTGGGCGAAGCGATTGATATTTTGAAGTCGATCCGGAGCGCCCAGTTCGACGAAACGGTTGAGCTCCATGTTCAACTTGGGATCGACCCGCGCCAGAGCGACCAGCAAATTCGCACGTCTTTGTCCCTTCCCAATGGAACGGGGCGAAGTCTCAAAGTGGCGGTTTTTGCGGACGGTGATAATGCCGAGAAAGCCCTTGAGGCAGGAGCTGAGGAGGTGGGGTCTGACGAATTGATCGAACGAGTGGAAGATGGATGGATGGACTTTGATGTGGCACTGGCCACCCCCAGTATGATGAGCAAAATCGGGCGCCTCGGTCGGTATCTTGGTCCGCAAGGGCTCATGCCGACTCCCAAGAACGGAACCGTAAGAGAAGATATCGGCGAGGCTGTTAAGGAATTTAAGGCCGGGAAAGTGGAGTTGCGCAACGACGAAGGTGCTAATATCCACACTCCGGTCGGAAAAATGTCTTTCAGCAAGGAAGAATTGATGGAAAACGTTCAAACGGTCCTTGAGCATCTACTGCAAAAACGGCCGACGGGATTGAAAGGACGTTTTTTCCGTAATGTGGTTTTGAGTTCAACGATGTCGCCTGGAATAAAAGTGCAGATATAATACAAAAATCGTTGTCAGGAAGTGTGAAATGTCGCGGAAACTGAAAGAAATGATGGTTTCGGAATTTGCCTTACGTTTCGAGGATATAGAACAACATGGATGTGTTGTGGTGGGGTTCCGAGGTATTGACGCCAATCAATCGAACGAAATGCGTGCCGCACTGGCGGAAAGAAACGCGCGGATGATGGTTGTCCGGAACCGACTTATGTATCTTGCCCTTGATGCTATCGATGTCCCGGGTTTAAGGGATGTTTTAAACGGTCCGGCTGCTTTTGTTACCGGCGAAAACCCTGTGGAGGCTGCGAAGGCGGTGGACAGTGCGAGTGAACAGGCTCCCACGTTGACTGTCCTTGGAGGCTATGCGGAAGGGCAGGTTATCGGGCCCGAAGAGGTTGAAAAGCTGGCCGACTTGCCCGATAGAGAAACGCTGTTGTCTCAGACGATCAGCTGTTTGATGGCTCCAGCACAGCGTTTTGTTAACGGTTTGAATAGCACCGCTCAAAAACTGGCTTCAGTTTTACGCCAGATAAAAGAAGACAAAGAGGAATCCGAGTGATAAGCCACGAGCCCGGAAGGTCCGGGATCTTGAGCTTGGGATCTTAATACAGAAAGTTCATTTGCCCATACGAGTTGAGGAGGTTGTGACTGATGGCGGAGGCCACCGAGGAAAAAACAGAAGAACAGCAAGAAGAGACGGCTGAAAAGGAGTACTCACCGAAGGTAACAGAAATTCTTGATAAGGTTGGAGAGTTTACACTGATGGAACTGTCCGAGCTTGTCGAAGCCTTCGAAGATCGTTTCAATGTTCAGGCTTCAGCGATGGCGGCCCCGGTAGCAGCAGCTTCCGGCGCAGCTGGCGGAGCCGGTGAAGAAGGCGAAGAAGAGGAAGCTGTTGAATTCGACGTTATGCTTAAGGATTTCGGCGATAACAAGATCCAGGTTATTAAAGCAGTGCGTTCGATGACCAGCCTGGCACTTAAAGAAGCAAAACAGGTTGTGGAGGATGCACCGTCTGCTATTAAAGAGGCTATTGCCAAAGAAGATGCTGACGAATGTGCGGAAGAACTTGAAGAAGCTGGCGCTGAGGTGGAAGTTAAGCCCCACGGAGGCTGAGTGAACGAAATCCGGAGCATGTTCCGCGATTATTACAGGGGAAAGATTTCGGGGGATTTGGGTCAAAGGCCCGGGCAAATCCCGGGTCAAGGGACAGTATGTCGCAGCCAGAATACATTTTGTGTGTTGCCGAGGCAAAATGCTGTTTGCGAAATTCAATATGTTTTTCCGAATGATTAACTGGTAATCGGAGATAGCTACGTTATGGAAGAACGCTGGTTTTCAAAGGTTGGCACGGAATTGGAAGTTTCCGATCTGACGCGCATCCAACGCCAGTCCTATGAGCAGTTTCTACAAGCCCAGGTGCCGATGCATGAACGGGAGAGACGAGGGCTCCAACAGGTTATCGACGAGATCTTCCCGATCGAAAATGAGAGGCAAGATATCCGGGTTGAATTCGTAGGTTACTCCCTGGGTCGGCCCCGTTATAGTCCCGACGAATGCCGTCAGTTGCGTCTGACTTACGGCTATCCTTTTCACATTCGCGTGCGCCTCTACAAAGAGGAAGAAGTCTTCGAGGAAGATGTCTACCTCGGTGAAATGCCCGTGATGCTCGGTGGGGGGGAGTTCATCGTTAACGGCTCGGAGAGGGTCATCGTTATGCAGTTGCACCGCTCCCCCGGTTGCGATTTTTCACAGGAGGCGTCCGGTGATCGCACTCTGTATTCCTGCCGAATCATTCCCGAACGGGGAAGTTGGATTGAGATGGAAACAAACCGCTACGACGTTCTGCGTTGTCGCCTGGACCAAAGCGGTAAGAATCCGGCCACCCTACTGCTGCGGTCGCTCCTTGAAGAGAATGCTACGGATGCCGATCTTATCGATCTTTTTTACGAAACCGAGACGATCAAATTTACCACGGGCACGGCTGCGGCCAAGCTACGTGATCGCATAAGTGCGGAGACTGTGGCTCTGGAAGACGGCGATGTGACGCTGGTGAAAGCCGGCGAAACAGTCACGGACGAGCAAGCGCAGCAACTCGCCGAGGCCGGTGTGAAAAAACTGTCAGTTGTTGAAGAATCTCCGGATATGTTGATCGTTAATACCATTCTGGAGGATAAATCCCGGAACCACGAAGATGCGGTGAAAGAATTGTACGGGCGACTTCGCCCCGGCACGCCTTTCAACTTCGAAAAAGCCAAAGAGATGCTCTGGGAGAAGTTTTTCGATGAGAATCGGTACCAGCTTGGCGATGTCGGGCGGTTTCGCATGAATCGCAAATTCGGAAACAATGTTCCGATCGAGCATCAGACCCTCCGCCCCGAAGACCTTATTGATGCGGTTCAGTATATTCTCAAACTGCGAAACGGAGAGGGAAATGTCGATGACATTGACCATCTGGGTAACCGCCGGGTGCGTACCATCGGTGAGCTTGCTCAGGAAGAGATCCGAAAAGGTTTCCTGAAAATGCGGCGGACCATCCAGGAACGCCTTAATCTCAAGGATCCGAGCAAATATACGGCCCGAAGTCTTATTAACTCCAAAACAGTGAGCGCGGCCATCAATTATTTCTTCGGCCGGAGCGAGCTGTCTCAGGTTGTAGACCAGACCAACCCGCTGAGTCAGCTGACGCACGAACGGCGTTTGAGCGCTCTGGGGCCTGGTGGCTTGAACCGGAAACGGGCCAGTTTTGATGTCCGCGACGTGCATATCTCGCACTACGGGCGAATCTGTCCGATTGAAACCCCCGAGGGTACGAATATCGGACTGATAACGTCGCTTGGAGTTTACGCCGAAACAGACCGGTACGGATTCCTTGTGACGCCGTACCGTGTGGTGAAGAATGGAAAACTAACAGATGAAATTCACTACCTGCGAGGTGATGAGGAAGAGGAAGCTTATATCGCACCGGCGGACAAAAAGTTCGATGACATGAAACCGAGCGATATCATTATCGCGCGCCACCAGAGCGATTTTGTGGAGATCAAACTTAAAGAACTCCAGTATGTCGACGTGGCGCCGAAACAAATCGTCGGAGTCAGTGCCAGTTTAATCCCTTTTCTCGAGCACAGCGATGCCAACCGGGCTCTGATGGGCTCAAACATGCAACGGCAGGCTGTTCCCCTGATGCAGACAGAACCTCCTCTGGTGGCCACCGGGATCGAAAAAGATGTGGCTCGAAATAGCAGCCTCGTCGTGCGCGCCGGAAAAGAGGGAAATGTGACTTACGTTGATAGTCAAAGTGTCGTTATTGATGATGAGGATACGTATCCTCTTAAAAAGTTCCGCGGGATGAACCAGCGAACGTGCCTCAACCAGCGCCCCACCGTACAGAAAGGGGATAAGGTGAAGGATGGTGATATCATCGCCGACGGCCCCGGGACTTCAGACGGCGAACTTGCTCTTGGACAGAACCTGCTGGTGGCATTTATGCCGTGGGATGGATACAACTTCGAGGACGCGATTGTGATCAGTGAGCGTGTGGTGAAGGATGATGCCTATACCTCACTTCATATTGAGTCCTTTGAAACAGAAATTCGCGAGACCAAACTGGGAAAAGAAGAATTCACCCGTGATATTCCAAACGTTTCCGAAAAACAGCTGGCCAACCTCGATAAAGACGGGTTGATTCGCGAGGGCACCTGGGTGGAACCGGGCGATATACTTGCCGGGAAAGTCTCTCCGAAAAGCCGGAGCGAACTTGCACCGGAAGAGAAACTTCTTTACGCGATTTTCGGGAAGGCTGGGGAAGATGTCAGAAATGAATCCTTGAGCGTTCCGAGCGGCACCGAAGGTGTTGTCATCAGAACGGAAAGGTTCAGCCGCCGTTCCTATCTGAGCGAAGAGAGACGAGAGAAGATTGATGAAGAGATCAAGGAACTGAAAGCGGATTATCGGGAAGAGATTGCTGGTCTGGTGCGCGAGGGTTTCGAGGCGATAGAAAAAGCGCTCGGTGGCCCCGTGGTTGACCAGACGAGCCAGAAGACTTTCGAAGTCAATGAAGATATGAGCGACCGCGAGGTGGTGAAGTTCGAGGAAGAATTCGATCCTGAGGAGATTGATTTCGGAGGCAGCCGGATTAACAAAAAAGCTCTTGCTGCCTGGTCGGAATTTGGTTCCCAGATCAAGAAGTTGAAAGAAGAACGCGACCAGAAAGTGAGCCGGCTGAGCAAGGGAGATGAACTTCCCAGCGGCGTACTCGAAATGGTTCGCGTCTACATTGCTACGAAACGTAAGCTCGGCGTCGGAGATAAAATGGCCGGGCGACACGGCAATAAGGGTGTGGTTTCCCGAACCGTACCAATCGAAGATATGCCGTATCTGGAAGATGGAACGCCGGTTGATGTGATGTTGAATCCGCTCGGTGTGCCCAGCCGAATGAATGTGGGCCAGATTCTTGAAACCCACCTGAGCTGGGCTGCCAGCAAGCTCGGTTTCCAGGCCATCACACCGGTTTTCGATGGAGCGACCGAAGAAGAGATCCGGGAATGTCTCTCGAAAGCCGGCTTGCCAGAGGATGGGAAGACCGTTCTCTATGACGGGCGGACCGGAGAGCCTTTCGATCAGCGTGTGACGGTCGGTTACATGTATCTTATGAAGCTTGATCACCTCGTTGACGATAAAGTTCATGCTCGTGCAACGGGGCCCTATTCGCTAATTACGCAGCAACCTCTTGGCGGCAAAGCTCGGTATGGAGGCCAGCGGTTTGGGGAGATGGAAGTATGGGCTCTCGAAGCCTATGGCGCCGCTCACGTGCTTCAGGAACTTCTCACAGTGAAAAGTGATGATGTCGATGGGCGGACAAAGATCTATGAGTCTATGGTCAAAGGTTCGAACGTACTGGAAGCCGGAATCCCTGTGGCGTTCGAAGTGCTGTCCAACGAGATTCGCGGGCTCGGACTGAATATTAGACTTCAACGGGGTTCGTTGTAACTGGTGCCCGTGCGCGAAGAACGGAAAAACAAATTAAGATACGAATACTCAGGCGTTTATCCCTGAGACAATAGTGGAGGTGACATACATTATGGCCGATACGGGATATGACCGGATTAATGAATATGAAAAAGTGAGAATTTCGTTGGCCTCGCCCGAGGAAATCCGGAGCTGGTCATATGGTGAAGTGAAGAAACCTGAAACGATCAATTACCGTACCTACCGGCCGGAAAAAGATGGGTTGTTTTGCGAGCGGATTTTTGGTCCGGAAAGAGATTGGGAATGCAGCTGCGGAAAATACCGCGGTATGAAGCACAAGGGTATCGTTTGCGACCGCTGTGGAGTTAAAGTTACTCATAGTCGCGTGCGACGACGCCGGATGGGGCACCTCAATCTTGCGGCTCCCGTGGTCCATATCTGGTTTTTTAAAAGCATGCCCTGCCGCCTCGGAAATTTGCTCGGGGTGAAGTCGACAGACCTGCAGCGAGTTGTTTATTTCCAGAATTATGTGGTTACAGATCCGAAAGATACGCCGCTCGAATACAAACAAATGCTTTCTGAAGAAGAGTACCGGGAAGCTGCATTAGAGTACGGCGAGCGGGCCTTCAATGCGGGTATGGGCGCCGAGTCCGTGAGGGAATTGCTGAAAGATCTGGACCTGGAACAACTTTGTTCTGAGCTTCGGGTCGAACTCAAAGAAACCGGTTCGAAGCAACGTCGTAAGAAGATTATCAAACAACTCAGAGAAGCGGAAGCGCTCAGGAAAAGTGACAACAAACCGGAATGGATGGTGCTGAACGTCGTTCCAGTCATACCGCCAGGACTGCGGCCACTTGTCCTTCTGGAAAGCGGCAACTTTGCCTCAAGTGACCTGAATGATCTGTATCGACGAATTATCAACCGGAACAATCGGTTGAAAAAACTTATTGAGCTGAATGCACCTGAAGTCATTATTCGAAATGAAAAGCGGATGTTGCAGCAGGCTGTGGATGCGTTGTTTGACAACAGTCGGTGTAAACGATCTGTTCTGGGCAGCGGGAATCGCCCCTTGAAATCTTTGACGGATATGATCAAAGGAAAACAGGGGCGTTTCCGGGAAAATCTGCTCGGCAAGCGGGTCGATTATTCGGCGCGAAGTGTCATTGTTGTTGGACCGGAACTGAAACTGAATCAATGCGGGCTGCCGAAGAAAATTGCGCTTGAACTCTACCAGCCTTTCATTATCCGTTGCCTGAAAGAAATGGGTGTGGCGGAGAGTGTGAAGACTGCGAAAAAGGAGTTGGAGAAGAAGACCGACCGTGTCTACGACGTGCTGGAAGAGGTTATAAAAGGCCATCCGGTGTTGCTCAATCGTGCACCGACACTGCACCGTATGGGGATTCAAGCGTTCCAGCCGGTGCTGGTCGAAGGAAATGCGATTCAGCTTCATCCACTGGTATGCCGTGGTTTCAACGCCGATTTTGATGGCGACGCGATGGCCGTTCATCTCCCTCTAAGCGTCGAGGCGCAGGTGGAGGCCAAGACAATGATGATGGCCCCCCATAACGTTTTCACTCCGCAGAGCGGGCGGCCGATCATTACGCCTTCCCAGGATATCGTTCTGGGTTGCTACTATCTCACATTGGAACCTCGGGCAGAAACTGAGAATGTTCGGAAATATAGCAACACTCAGGAAGTATTTATGGCCTACGACGAAGGTCAGGTCGAAATACATGATCGTGTGATTGTTCGCTGTGAACTGGACACAATTGTGAAAGAAGAAGGGGCCGATCCGGAGCTGCATGAAGGATTTCTGGAAAGCACTGTAGGGCGTATACTTTTTAATGATGTCCTGCCCGATGGGCTGCCGTTTTACAATTACCAGCTGCCCGGCGGAGGCTTGAGCCGGATCATTGATGATTGCTACGAAGTGGCCGGTCGCCAGGCTACGGTAGAGATGCTCGATGCGATGAAGGACATCGGTTTCAAAAATGCGACCCGGGCCGGCCTATCCTTTGCGATGACCGATCTTCGTGCTGCTCCCAACAAACAGGAGCTGCTTGATGAGACTCAGGAGACCGTGGATGAGATTACCGAGCACTTCCGCGAAGGCGCTATCACGGATATTGAGCGGTCTCAACGAGTCATCGATGAGTGGAATGCCACCACCGAAGCGGTAGCAGAAGAAGTATTCGAGGCATTGCGAACGGACGAGCGCGATGGCGAACCCTACAATAACCCCGTGTGGCTTATGATGGCGTCAGGAGCCCGAGGCAAAGGACTTCAGATCAGCCAGCTGGCGGGAATGCGCGGGTTGATGGCCAAACCTGGTGGTGAAATTATTGAAGCCCCTATTCGAGCCAATTTCCGTGAAGGCTTAAGCGTGCTGGAATACTTCAGTTCGACCCATGGTGCACGAAAAGGGCTGGCTGACACGGCTCTTAAAACCGCGGACAGTGGGTATTTGACCCGGCGGCTTGCGGATGTCGCGCAGAACGTAATTATTAGTGAGATCGATTGCGGAACCGCAAACGGAATGACCAAGGGGCCCGTTATCCGCGGCGACCGGATTGAAGTTCCATTACGGGATATTATTACAGGACGGATTGCGCGGGATACGTTCGTGCATCCGATCACTGACGAGGTTATCGTCGAAGAAAACCAGATAATTACGGAAGAAATTGCCCGTAAAATTGAAGAGTTTGACCCACGGATGAAAATTCGAGTGCGCTCGCCGCTTACCTGTGAAAGTTCCAATGGTATCTGTGCTATGTGCTACGGCATGGACCTTTCGCGGAAACGCCTCGCTGAGCGGGGGCTGGCCGTTGGTATCGTTGCCGCTCAATCGATCGGTGAACCCGGCACACAGCTCACGATGAGAACATTCCACATCGGCGGCGTGGCGATGGGGGGCGCGGAAGAAAGCGAAATACGAGCTGCCCGTGGCGGAATTGTTGATCTCGAAGATCTTCGGGTTGCCAAAGGTCCTGACGGACGGCGGGTCTGCATCAGCCGACAGGGCGAGTTGGCCCTTGTTGATGAGAAAGAACGTGAGGTAGAACGCCATAATATTCCCATCGGCGCAGAATTGATGGTGGAAGAAGGCGATGAGGTGGAAGAGGATGATCTGATCATCCAATGGGATACCCACTACACGCCCATCATCGCCGAAGTGGGCGGAACGGTTCGCTATGAAGATATCGTTGAAGGAAAAACCTTTAAGATCGAGCACGATATTGTCCACGGAACATCGAGAAAAGTGATCATGGAGCATGAGGGTGATATGCACCCTCAGATCCTGGTTGAAGGGGAAGGTGAAGAAATCTTGGCCCTTTATCCTATCCCCGAGAAAGCGATTATCGAGGTGGATGAGGGGGATGAGATTATAGCCGGCACGCGTCTGGCGCGAACTCTGCGAGAGGTGAGGCGTACGCAGGATATCACAGGAGGATTGCCGCGTGTGACCGAGCTGTTCGAGGCCCGCAAGCCGAAAAATCCGGCTGTTATGAGTGATATTGACGGTGTGGTGACCGATATCGAGCGAAAACGAGGACGGACTGTTATCAGTGTCCAGGATCCGGAAACCGATTACGAGTCGGAACATAAAGTTCCCGCTGGTAAACACATGCGCGTCAACCGTGGCGATAATGTAACGGCCGGGGAAGCTCTTGTCGACGGACCACTCGTCCTGCAGGATATCCTGAGGATCAGCGGGGAAGAGGCTCTGCATCAGTACATGCTCAGGGAGATCCAGAATGTTTATCGTGCGCAGGACGTTACCATCAATGATAAGCATTTTGAAATCATCATTCGTGAAATGACGCGCCGTGTACGCGTGAAATCTGCTGGTGATACTGAACTTCTGCCAGGTCGTCTTGTGGACAAGTTTGAGTTCCGCGACGTGAATCAGGCGGTCGTTGAGGAGGGTGGAGAACCGGCTACGGCCGAACCGGTTCTTTTGGGTATTACAAAAGCTGCGCTGCGGAGCGAGAGTTTTATCAGTGCGGCCTCATTCCAAAACACGACCCGGGTTCTCACTGAAGCCGCATTGGCCGGGCGAGTGGATCCTCTGCAAGGTTTGAAAGAAAACGTTATCCTCGGTCATTTGATTCCGGCCGGAACAGGTTTCCGGGAATTTGCCCGTGCGAACGTCGAACAGATCGAAGGACCGGCCGAGGAACTTGAAGAACCGGGGGAATGACGATAAAATAGCAAATCATGCCCCTCGGGTTACTTCTATACATTTAATATGAGATGGAGGTTGTGAAGCTGTGCCGACCATAAACCAGCTTGTTCGTAAAGGTCGTAAGAAAAAAAGCAAGAAAGAAAAATCTCCGGTTCTGGAGGGATGTCCTCAGAAACGCGGAGTTTGCCTCCACGTTACGACAAGAACGCCGAAAAAGCCGAATTCCGCTTTGCGGAAAATTGCAAGGGTCCGTTTGAGTAACGGACGCGAGGTAACGGCTTATATCCCTGGTGAAGCTCATAACCTGCAGGAACATAATATCGTGCTGGTTAGAGGTGGGCGAGTGCGAGATTTGCCGGGAGTGCGGTACCATATCATCCGAGGTACACTGGATGCTATGGGAGTCGAAGGGCGAAAACGAAGCCGCTCCAAATACGGGGTGAAACAGACGTAATATTTCTGATTTTAACTGCTGAGCATTGAAGAAGGGAAACGCCAAAATGGCGCTGAAGTATCGCAGCACTGAACGCTTTCTAAAACCAGACCCGGTCTACGGAAGCAAACTTATCAGTAAGTTTATTGGATGTCTTATGGGCGGCGGTAAAAGAAGCGCAGCCGAACGTATCATTTATAAGGCCATGGATATTCTCGGGGAGCGCGTGGACGATGACGATCCACTCGAGGCTTTTGAAAAAGCAATCGATAACGTGAAGCCTGTTATTGAAGTGCGATCGCGTCGAATCGGTGGAATGACCTACCAGGTTCCGATCGAAGTGACGTCGAAAAGACAGACATCGCTGGCCATAAGGTGGATTCTTGATGCGGCCGATAGCAAGGAAGGGCGGCCCATGTATCTCTGTCTGGCCGAAGAATTGATTGATGCGTATCACAGACAGGGAGCGGCGTACACGCAGCGGGAAAATACCCACCGCATGGCAGAAGCCAACCGAGATTTCTCCCACTTCTCGCGATAATACGATTTTACGAGCGGGCAGCCTGGTTCAAATACCGGCTGCCCGCTCCTTTTTTGTTAAGGTAACTCTGCAATTGAGGACTGGTTGCGTATGGACCTCCATCGTCTTCGTAATATCGGTATAGCGGCCCATATCGATGCGGGCAAAACAACTGTTACGGAGAGGATGTTGTACTACACGGGGCGGCTCCACAGGATGGGCAGCGTCGACGAGGGTACTGCTACCATGGACTGGAAGCCTCAGGAACAGGAACGGGGAATTACCATCGTCTCGGCTGCCACGAGTTGCTACTGGCAAAACCGTGATGATCGAGCGAACGGAAGCCGGGATAAAAAATACCAGATCAATATCATCGATACTCCAGGGCATGTGGATTTTACCGCAGAAGTCGAACGATGTATGCGGGTGCTCGACGGAGTCGTGGCTGTTTTCTGCGGCGTTGGGGGGGTTGAAGCTCAGAGCGAAACAGTCTGGCACCAGGCCGAACGTTACGATATACCGCGTGTGTGTTTTGTGAATAAACTTGATCGGCAGGGAAGCAATATGATGAGGGTGGTGGAGGAAATCCGCGAGCGATTGGGAGCGCACCCCGTCCCTGTGCAAATTCCTTTTCGATCAAAATCAGAATTTTTGGGGGTGGTTGACCTTATCCAGCGGGAAGTGTGGGTTTACGAAGAGGATTCCCTGGGAGCGACCTATGATGTCCGCGAAATTCCAGAAAGATACAGGGACGAAACGGAAGTTCTGCGTGAAGAAATCATCGAAACCGTTGCTGAAAACGTGGATTGGGCCGCCGACAAATATATAGTGGAAGAGACTCTGACCGAAGATGAGATCCGAACAGGTCTGAGGGAAGCATGTATAGCAGGGGACCTCCAACCCGTCCTCTGTGGAGCGGCCCTTCGTAACCGTGGAGTTCAACCGTTGCTCGATGCTGTGTGCGATTATCTGCCCTCTCCGCTGGAAACCAAAGCGATCCCCGGTAAAAATCCCAAGACGGGAGAAAAAGAGGAACGACATGCTGAATCGGACGATCCGTTCAGTGCTTTGATGTTCAAAATCCAGAGTGAAAGGCACGGGGACCTTTTCTTCATCCGAGTCTACAGCGGCCATTTGGACGCCAAATCACGTGTATACAATGCTAATCAGAAAAAGACCGAGCGGGTTACACAACTCTATCGAATGCATGCTGATAAGCATGAGCAAATCGAAAAAGCCGAGCCCGGTTCGATTGTCGCAGCAAAAGGATTAAAGAAAAGTGTGACTGGAGATACATTATGCGATAAAAAGCATCCTGTGGTCTTCGAGAGAATGTCGTTTCCCAATACCGTTGTTTCGATGGCCATAGAGCCGAAAACCCAGGCTGAGCAAGATAAACTTGATCAAGCTCTGGATGCTCTTGCTCGGGAAGATCCTACGTTCCGGGCCCGTGTCTCAGCACAGACCGGGCAACTTCTGGTGAGCGGTATGGGTGAATTGCATCTTGAAATTATTCGTGATCGGCTGTTGCGAGAATACAATGTCGACGCGAACGTTGGGGAGCCACGCGTTTCTTACCGAGAAAGCCTCAAGGAGCCGGTAACAGTTGTCGCGAAATTTGAAAAAGAAGCCGAAGGACGTGGCCAATACGCATGGGTTAAAATGCGATTCGAACCCGACGTGGTTCCCGAAGGTATCGAGTTTGAAAATGCTGTGGATCGCGACGTTTTGGCCAACCATTTTGTTCGGGCGATAGAGCGATCTTTACAAGAAGGTTCGACAGGGCCGCTTTACG
The DNA here is from genome assembly GCA_046538485.1 of Candidatus Brocadiia bacterium. Lineage (GTDB taxonomy): Bacteria > Planctomycetota > Brocadiia > SM23-32 > SM23-32 > JBKHIT01. The sequence goes on from JBKHIT010000003.1 coordinate 27,459, forward strand.
GCTATCCCCTGATTAACGTGAAAGCGGTGTTGCTTGGTGCTAAAACGCACCCCGTTGATTCAACAGAACTTGCTTTTGAAGCGGCTGCAGGCCTGGCTCTTCGTAATGCTATGGACGAAGGCAAAGCCCAGTTACTGGAACCCGTCATGCGTCTCGAGATCGTTGTTCCGGAACAATACCTGGGTGATGTTATCGGTCAAATAACGAGCTGTCGGGGGGAGATCAAAGAGGTGGAAACGCGGGATCAACTTCGCGTTCTCCGGGCGCATGCTCCCCTTGCCGAATTGTTTGGTTTCGCCAGTGATCTGAGATCGATGACACAGGGGCGGGGTACCTACAGTATGGAGCCATTTGAATATCAACCGGCTCCGCCTGACGTTCTTGACTTCGGGATGTGAGCGACGTATAGTTCAGGGCTTTTGTCGCGGGTGGTCATTTCTTTTCTCTCAATGTCATAAGAAAGTCGATCATGTCCCGAGAAACTTTCCGAATTACGTTCCAACCCGAAGGTCAAAACGTTTTCGTGCTCCAGGGTACTACGCTTGTTGAGGCTGCCGGGCAGGCCGGAATTATTATCAACACTCCCTGCGGAGGTGAAGGCGCATGCGGAAAATGTAAGATCGAGGTCCGAGGTGACGCACCGCCGCCATCAGAAGCCGACAAACGGCATTTTAACGATGATGATCTGGGGAAAGGCATGCGTCTGGCATGCCAGTTGAACGTCGATCGGAATCTGGTCGTCAGTATCCCGGAGGAGACCAGGTTCTTTGAACAGGTTGTGTTGACAGAGGGGAAAGAACACGCTGTTGGTCTTCACCCCAAGGTGCGCAAGTGTTATCTGAAACTAGTGCCTCCAAGTCAGGATGACCTGCGAAGCGACGTAGATCGCGTCAAAGAAGCCGTGAGTGACACCGAAAATGTAAAGCTGGATATCGCTCTGATCCAGACGATGCCGCAAACCCTCAGGAACGAAGAGTTCAGTGTAACGGCAGTTCTCGATGGAAACGAAATTGTTGCTCTGGAGAAGGGAGATACAACTAATTCTCTATGGGGAGTTGCTTTCGATATCGGCACTACTACCATAGTGGGAACTCTGGTTGACCTCCAGAATGGCAAAAGAAAAGCAGTCGCCGGCCGCTCCAACCCTCAGGTTCATTTCGGCGATGATGTTGTCAGCCGGATTAATTATGCCCGGGAGAATGAGGACGGGTTGCAAACGCTTCATACTCGTCTTGTGATATGTCTCAATGAAATAATTCAGGAACTTTGTAGTGAGAGCGGGATCCCGAGCACAGATATTTATGAGATTGCGGCAGTCGGGAATACGACGATGACCCACATCTTGCTCGAGATTGACCCGCGTTCCATCGGACAGGCTCCCTATGTTTCGGTTTTTCGCGAGGCTGTTGACGTTAAGGCCCGCCGTTTAAACATTGAAGTTAACCGAAACGCGAACCTTCACGTTTTGCCGAATATCGCTGGATTTGTGGGCAGCGATACCGTGGCGATGGCCCTTGCTTCCCGTATAAATCACAGTGAAGAGACTCTACTGGCCATCGATATCGGAACGAATGGGGAAATTGTAATCGGCAATAAAGACCGTTGCATTGCGTGTTCAACCGCTGCGGGACCGGCTTTTGAAGGGGCGAGAATACACTTCGGAATGCGCGCCACCGAAGGAGCGATTAGCAAGGTTGTCGCCAATGAAGAAATTGAAGTAAGTGTTGTTGGTGGAGGACGTGCTCGGGGGATATGCGGCAGCGGACTTCTCGATGCTGTTGCCGAGTTGCTCAGAGTCGGTGTAATAGATAAAAGCGGCAGGATCCAGATGGCGGAAAAACTTCCCGAAACTGTCCCGGAGAAAATTGCTGGGGCTATTACGGATTTTGATGGCCAGCCGGCTTTTGAGCTTGTCAATGCAAAAGATAGTAAACTGGACCAGGCTATTGTTTTGACCCAGAAGGATGTTCGTGAACTTCAGCTCGCAAAGGGAGCAATATGGGCCGGCCTGCAGGTTCTGTCGGCTGAAATGGATGTGAAACCCGAGGAAGTCGATCTGGTTCTGTTGGCCGGGGGATTCGGAAATTTCATGCGGCGATCAAACGCTAAAAGAGTTGGTTTATTGCCCGGCATGCCCACCAGTCAGATCGAATTTATCGGAAACGCCGCTGCCGTCGGTGCGCGGATTGCTCTGTGCTCTCAGGGATGTCGCGAGGAGGCCACTCTGATCAGCGAGCAGACCGAATACCTCGAACTTGCCAATCGCCCGGATTTTCAGATGCTTTTTGCCGAGGCTATGATGTTCCCCGAGGAAAAAAAGGATAATTCAGACCAATGATCCGCACGTTCAAAGAACCTCAACGTGTCCGCCAACAGGTCAGAAAATGGCACCAACACGGACTTTCCGTCGGGCTTGTCCCCACCATGGGGGCATTGCATGAAGGTCACCTCAGCCTCGTTCGCAAAGCCGTCCAGGAATGCGATCGTACGGTCGTGAGCATTTTCGTAAACCCCACACAGTTCGGGCCAGATGAAGACTTTGATGAATACCCGCGGACTCTGCAAAAAGATATTGATTTGCTGGAAATGGAAGGAGCTGATGTAGTTTTCGCCCCCACCGAAAGGCAAATGTATTTTCCTGACTCCTGCACTTTCGTTGATCAGGAAGTGCTTACCGATAAGCTCTGCGGTGCCCATCGGCCAGGACATTTCCGTGGAGTGCTGACGATTGTTGCGAAACTGTTCAATGTTACGGAACCCGATAAAGCCTATTTCGGGCGTAAGGATTTTCAACAGTCAGTGGTGCTTCGAAGAATGTCAAGAGACCTGAATTTCCACGTGGAAATTCGGGTTGGCCCGACCGTTCGGGAAAGCGACGGCCTCGCGGCCAGCAGTCGCAACGATTATCTGAATGAGGAACAACGGCAACAGGCGACATGTCTCTACAAAGCTCTGCAGAAAGCGAGGGAAATGTTTTCTGCAGGAGCGCGTTCCCCGAAAAAACTTATCGATGAAATGCGACGAATTATCGAGGAAAGACCGGCGGCCGAGCTTCAGTATTGCGAAATTGTGTCCTCCGATGATTTGAAACGCGTTGAAAAAGCCGCAGACGATTCAATCGCTGCCCTCGCGGTTTTCCTTGGGGAGACACGCTTAATCGATAATATGCCGTTGGGTGAGTGCGATGATATCTTCCTCAATCCGGATCAATAATGCCGGTTGAAAAAGCAATTGCATAAAGCGTGATTCAGGAGAGATTTATGCACCCTTACCTTTTCAACATTCCGGTTCCTTGGGGCGAGGGAATCAGAATTGCTTCCTACGGGTTCATGATCATGTGCGGGTTCATGGTCTCTTTGTATATTGCCCGACGACGCGCTCGAAAGGTGGGGATTGACCCGGCTAAGATATTTGATCTGGCAGTGGGACTTCTGTTTGGTGGCATAGTCGGAGCTCGGCTTTTCTACGTGATCCAGTTCTGGGATCAGTTTGCCGATAACCTGTTTCTCATCGCCAGAATCGACCAGGGAGGGCTTGTTTTTTACGGCGGACTTCTGGGCGGGGGACTCGTCGGACCGGTCATGATGGTGATGAAAAACATGCCTTTGAGGCGGACCCTTGATGTTTTAGGGTCAGTGGTGCCGCTCGGACATGCTTTCGGGCGCATCGGGTGTTTTTTGGAAGGATGTTGTTTCGGCCATGTAACGGAATCGTGGATAGGTGTGCAGTTCCCCCAGGGGAGCCCGGCCTGGACCCATCAGATTTATCAGGGGATACTGGAACCAACCGGTGAATGGTCGCGTCCGGTTCATCCCACGCAACTCTATGCCGTTCTGTACAATGTCGCCGTTTTCGCGTTGCTGACGTTCTGGTTTCCGCGGCGAAGGCGAAACGGGGAAGTGGCGTGGATTTATGCGTTTGCATACGGGCTGGCGCGATTCGGGAACGAGTTCATACGGGTAACACAGCCCGTTTTCCTGGGGTTGACAGTGGCTCAATTGATCTGCATCCCGCTGGTGGTCTTTGGCGGGACGATGCTAATCAGGGGACGGTTGCTTCCACCCGAGCCGATGCCGCAAACGATCTCTGCGGAACCGAAAGACGCTGACGCTTCTTCGCAATGATATGTGGTCATTGTCTTCCCGCGGGAATGCAGACTCGAGTTCAGCTGAGCGGTAGCGAAGCGGGACTTGAGGCGGACAAATATGGGGTATGGACCACCAGGGGACGGGATCAGGGAGTAGCGGCATTGGCTCTTTGTTTGAAAGCCGGCTAGCGATCCCAGCGCAACTTCCCGCCGGCCCCTGCCGGCTCGCCCGGCAGGTGAAGAAGATGCAGCGCTGAGGGCGCACCCGGAGGGTGAATCCTCTCTGTTCGGGCGAAAATACAGGGTGTACCAATAGGAAAGGTCGGGGGATGGCACTTAAGTTATTGACATCACAGTCGTTATAATAATTCCGTCGTTGGATTCATGAAATATCCGGGCTAAACCGCTAATTCTTACCGATGCAAACTATGAAAAACGGCGCATCCGGCGCGCTTTTCAATTCACTGTGTACGGGCAGCGCCGAGCCGGTCGGCGATTTTGCGAGTTTCCTGGAGAGCTTCTTCGCGCGAATCGAGCTCGCCTTCCAATTGTTGTTCCCGGATCTGCCCCAGAATCTCACCGAATGCCGGCCCCGGTTCATAGCCCATTTCAATCAGATCGTGTCCATCTACAAGGGGCTCGGGTTCAATTTCTTCTTCCGAAAATTCACGTTTTTTCTTCAGGACATAATTGAGGTGGTCCAGGCATTTCCAGCTGGCCATAGCATCGGCCCGCACAATTTCGCATAAATCGTCGAAGAGTGGTTCAGCGAACAATTTTTTGAGGGTGCTATCTTTCATCTTGTCGGCGTTATTGAAATACATGTGTCTTTTGACCAGCCACGTGATGTTCGCTGTTTCGTTTTTCGATAGTTTGAGCCGCCTGCATACGTTTTGCGCGATTTCTTCGCCGATACGTTCGTGCTCGGGAAAGTGTTTCGGTTTTTCGCGACTGGCTGCAGGTTTGCCAATATCGTGCAACAGAGCCGCCATCGCAAGCTCAAAAGAGGGATGAGGCCCGAGCTTTTGGACGGTCAACAGGGTATGGATAAATACATCGCCTTCGGGGTGGTAGTTTTCGGGTTGTTCGCAGCCTTTTGTATCCCGCAGCTCCGGGAAAATTTCGGTGAGCATCCCCAGCTGGTCCATCAAACGGAGCGAACGCGCGGGATTTTTATCGGTCAGTATAATCTTGAGTTCATCGCGGAGCCGCTCGGCGGAAACTTCTGTCACAAGGTCGCTGAGTTTCCCCAGCGCCGCACGCGTTTCGGTTTCGATATTCAGATCCAATCTACCGGCGAACCGTACGGCTCGTATGATGCGAAGATGGTCTTCCCGGAACCGTTCTTCCGCTTTGCCGATCGCCCGGAGAATGCCTTTTTTCAGGTCTTCCCGGCCGCCAATCAGGTCGATGAGCTCTTGGGCGACGGGGTCCCAGTACATGCCGTTGATTGTAAAATCGCGTCTCCGGGCGTCCTGTTCAAGGTCCGTAAAATTCACGTTTTCCGGGTGGCGGCCGTCGGTGTAGCCGTCTTCGGTCCTGAACGTCGCGACTTCAAACGCTTTGCCTTCTTTCAGGACGAGCACGACGCCGAATTTGGCGCCCACAGGTTTGGTGCGGGGGAAAATTTCTTGGATCTCTTCGGGACTGGCGTTTGTGGCGATGTCGTAATCTTTGGGCTTCTCGCCCGTAATAAGATCCCGGACGCATCCTCCGGCGAAAACGGCTTCGAATCCACGGGAGTGCAGATCGCGGATAATCTCCCTGGCGGTTCGATAGGAATGGGTTTGTGGTTCGATCAACATGCTGATATCCCGCTGAGAATTTAGCGTTAAATCGATTATACACGGCCTGGACCGTAGGCCCAAGGACAGGGATTGCCAGGCACCAGTTCATCCAGAGCCCAGCCCGATGAGCAGGAGGATGTTTCCGCGATCGGGAAAAAGATTTCTGATTCGTTCCTTTTTGAAGATCTGAAAAATCATCAGGAGCAGAACGGCCAGAGTAAGGCTGAAACCGGCCGTGAAAAAAGGTCCTGAATAGAGAATGGCTTTCTTAAAGAGAGTCCCTGCGAGAGGAAAGAGAGCTGCGCACCCAAGCATAGCCCATCCGCCGCAGTCCCCGACAATGTGGAGGAACGGATCGAAAATGAAGTTCAGGTTTGATGCATAAGCGCGAGCGTCCTGTCTCTTGAACACGGTCGGGCGAGACTCCATACTGGATATTCTGCCATTTGTAACAACCGGAACCTGACAAACAGGAGGAAGACCATGAAAAGAGCGGTCCCGATGGCGTTGTTATTTTTACTGGCTTTGACCTTTTGGATCGAATGCACGACGGGAGGCAAGAAGATGGCCGAAGCGGTTGATTTGCCCGAACCAAAAAGCAAAGGAAAAGTGTCGCTTGAGGAAACGCTTGCGGGAAGACGAAGCCGACGGCATTTTAGGGAAAAATCCATTGCCCTGGGAGATCTTTCGCAGGTGCTCTGGGCCGCCCAGGGGATCACGGGAGCCCAGCACAAGAAACGCACGTGTCCTTCGGCGGGGGCAACCTATCCCCTGGAATTGTTTGTCGTCGTGGGCAACGGGGGAGTGAAAGGCCTGGACGCTGGAGTCTACCATTATGAACCTGGCAGTCATTCTCTGAAAAAAGGCTTTGATCAGGACGTGCGGGAAAAACTCGCGCGAGCCGCGCTGCGGCAGCAATTTATTGGTCAGGCGCCGGTGAATATCGTGATTGCCGCCGATTACAGTCGGACGACGGGACGATACGGGGATCGGGGGCACCGCTACGTCCACATGGAAGTAGGACACGCCGGGGAAAATATTTACCTGCAGGCGGAATCATTAGGTTTAGGCACGGTGGCTGTGGGGGCTTTTGAAGACGATGATGTTGGGGAAGTCGTTCGGCTGCCCGATAAACTGGCTCCTCTCTACATCATGCCACTGGGGTATCCGACAGACCGTTCGCGGTGATTGAAAGTTGTTTCATGCCGAAGGATGCGGCAACAATTAGCCCTCCGTAGGAAACCCGATGGCGCTGCGCTGTTCTGGGATGCGGGGGACCGGATCATTACGTATTTGCACACTTTGGGCGCATGCTGAGCCGTATCCTCTTCCCAGAGTTCCGCGTTCTGAACTCCGGCCCCGCAAAGGTGGTGCTGAAGTCCAGTCCGCTCATCTGCCAACGCCAGGGGACGGGACACGGGTGTGAACCGTACGGACCGTTGAGCATATGCGGGTCAAAGTTACAACGTTAGTGGCGAAATGACCCCCTGAATTCCGCCCCCGGATAGCGCGTCGCTTAGCCTTGCAATCGGCGAGAGAACTGTTATCCTGTGCCGGTTGTTATCGGGCGTTCCGCGCGCCTATCGTGCCACTTATGGATGTGTCCCATGAAGATACGTTTTGTTCCTTTCGAAAAACTTCCCTACAGCGACACCAGCTGGGCTCTCATTGAGGGGCCGGACGATTGTGTTTACGCGGCGTCGTGTTGCGAAATGACAGCCGGGGGAACGGTATTTGTCGTTCGGTATGATCCGAAAACCGAGAAGCTCGAGTACCTGCTGGATGTTGCTGAAGCAGTGGGGCAAAGCCCGCAGAACGATCGGGCGACTCAATGCAAGATTCACTACAGTATGCTGGTGGACGACGAAGGGGTGATGTACGGGGCGACCCACCTGAGCGGACCCGCAAAATCTCAGCTTCAGTATAATCCCTGGAGCACTTTTGACGACCCCCGGCGCAGTTACGTGGGATCGCGGATGTTCGCGTACGACTGTGGGGTGGAAAAGGTCCTCTGGACCGATACGCTTATCCCCTGGGAAGGCTGCCGGTGTCTGGCTCTCGATCAGAAACGGCGACGTCTCTACGCGGTGGGATATCCGCGGGACCACTTTTATATGTGGGAAATTGATACCCACCAGCGTCACGATCTCGGCCGGATCGGTTCGGTTAACCCCCAGGCTATCTGGCTGGATTCTCGAGATCGGGCTTACACGACCACAGACTACGGAAAGATACTGGTTTATGATCCTGAAAGGGAAGACTTGAGCCAGACCGATCTTCAAACGCCGTGCGCGCCTTATCAGAAGGGCTGGCACAACGTTGTTTACGATGCTGTTAAAGTGCCGGGCACCGACGACGTTGTGGGGGTGAACTGGAACCTGGCTCCGTATCTTTTCCGCTTCAGCCCGGGTGATAAAAGTGGTACCGGGAGATTGCAGAATCTTGGGCCTGCAAGCCCCGGCATCGAAGGCCGAAAGCTGCGGGGTGTCAATACGGACCACGCAGGAGGGCTTGTTTTCACCGCCGGAGGGGAACTGTTGTTTTCGGTTAGTCGCACACGCGGGGCCGGCGCCTCGGGGCGCGTAGCCACCTTAAAGAAAATGGATCTGGAGTCGCGGGAAGTGGAAGTTCTGGGGGATCTTGTGGACGAAACTGGTGTTGAGATCGCATACATAAGCCGGGCCGTAAGGATCGGCCCTCGCGATCTGGTGATGGGGGTGGTGGGGCGTATCCCGACAGGCATTGTGCATGTCAAACTCGATGAAGAGCTGGCCAACGGCCCCTATCAGGAAACACAGAGACGATATTGGGGTTGAATTGGAGGAGAGAAATGCGCCCGGATCTTGACAATCGCAATTGGCCCGTTCCGTTCAACCGGCGAGCGAGAAAAGAAGCTCCGAAGCAAGCCGGTTTGTTGCATCAGGCCGGAACGCGTTCGTTTGTTTCGGAAGGTTATGTCCTCGCGAAAGAGCTGGCAATTAAGGGCACGCTTCGGCCTCTGCCCCCCGGAGAGTCGGCTATTACCGCGCTGGAAGTGGGGCGGAAGTATGTGTTCGGGGCCACTTCGGGAAGACGAGCACACGTATTTGCATACAATCCTGAACCGGCAAGAGAGGCTGTGATTCCTGTCGCCTGTCTGGAAGAGCATGCGGGTGTGCGCAATTCCCTCATCTGGCTCGATGGATATGGTCTGGTAGCGGGGACGACCGGTGGCGTCGAGGACGATTCCAAGAGTGGAGAGCTGTTCCGAATTCCCGTGCCGCACGTGGGAGATGTCATTCAAGAATGGGGCGGAAGTCCTTCCGAACCCGAAGCTCTCGGCGTGCCGGTGAAAGGAGAAGGAATTGCGTGCATGGTGGGCGATCCAGCCCGACGTATGGCTTATGGGCTGACGGCTGAGACGGGCATGATTTTTGGGTTTGATGCCAAAAATGAGGAGATTCGATGTTACGAACCTGTTGATCAGCTCGGGCGGTTCAGTCCTCATCTTTTGATGGGGCCCGATGGGTTTCTCTACGGATGTGCGACGGCCGGACAGATCATCCAATGGGATCCTGACCGCGAAGAATCACGGGAGACAGGATTGTTTCTGCCCAGCATGGCGGGGCGCTCCAACTACAGCGAAGTGGGGGATTGGGCTCTCGATGTGCAGTCCGGACTCATTTATGCCGGGGATGTGGCCGATGGGTTGGTCTCGATGATCGATGTGGCCGCGGGTGAAGTTCGTGTGCTCGGAAAACCAACGAGACAGTCGCACGTTCGGGCTATTGCCGTCGCGGCGGACGGACGGGTTTACGGTGTTGCGGGCGAGCGGGATAAGATCTGCCACCTGTTTTGCTACCATCCTCCGACCCGGGAGATGCGCGATCTCGGCGTGCTTGTTGCCGGAACGGAAAGGCGCTGGTACGGGTATGAATTCGAATGCGCTGTGGCCAGCGCAGACGGACGCGTGTATTTCGGCGAAAGCGAAAGGGTAAGCCATTTGTTCGTGTATTTCCCGCCGTTGAAACCCGTGACAGGCACGGAGTCAAGCTGCCTCGAAGCCCCGAAAGAAATCGGTCCCTCCGGCAGTCAGTTATAGGCTCCGGTTACGAGTCAGGGAGAACCGGGGAAAAGTTCACAGAAAGCTTTTTTCTGTGCTGCAGCGGGTCTTGAGTGTTTGAGGCTCAGCCCACAGACAGGTAGAATAGGCGCGAAGAGGCCGGGCTATCGGGTTGTTATCCATATTCTTGCAAAAGTTGGGAGAAGATAGATCTTCTCGTAGAATCTGAAATTTCCAGATTGCGGACGAGTAAAAAGTGGCCGAGGTTCATTTGTATGGATCAAAAGACAACAGGATCAGCAGCGGGTTATTACGCGATTGTGGTGTTGACAGCTATTGCGCTGTATAGCGCCACTCTGGCCGCTGGATTTGTGTCGGATGATCGCCCTCTGATCCTTGAGAGTAGCAGGATTCACAGTCTTTCGGAGGTATCAGGGTATTTCCTGGAGCCCTTTTCACAAAAAAGCCAGGTTGGTCGAAGTGCTCAGTACTACAGGCCTGTTGTATCGACCAGTTTCGCGGTGGATTATGCGATAGGCGGGCCACGAGGGGCCTGGTGGTTTCATCTCACGAATATGATGGCGTATGGAGCATGTGCAGCGGCGGTTTTCGCTTTGCTGATGTTTCTGACGGACAATCGAGACGCATCATTTTTCGGGGCAATCGGTTTCGTAGTCTTGCCCGTCCACGTCTCATCTGTGTGCTGGATCTCAGGGCGGACGGATATTTTCGCGTTGCTTTTTGCGGCGATGGCGTTGTTGTGTTTATTAGAAGGGCGCGCTGCCGAAAGGAGGCCCACCTCCTGGTTTTTGCTGGCATTTATATTTTCTCTTCTGGCGATGTTTTCGAAAGAAGTTGCGCTGGTTCTTATCGGTCTTTGGGCTGTTTTCGAAATTGCCATGGGCCGTAAAGAGCGCTTTAATGCCGGTATTCTGAGGCGTGCTTTTGCTGGAGGAGTTCTTGTGTGCGCGACCGTGATCTATCTGATTTTTCGGTGGCGGGCCATCGGCGCACTGGGAGCTGGAGACGCGGCTCGCAATTTTGATGTTATGAGCTTAAAAGGTATTGCGACGATATGTCGGTGTTTGCTTTCGTATCTGGGAAAACTCGCACTGCCTGTGCAGTTGAGTTTCGGGTATGAATTTGATCCTTACTCGAGCCTTAGCTGGGAGCCGATAGGGATGCTTATCGGTGGCGGTGTCTTGGCATTAATCACCGTTTATGCTCTGGTGAGACGGCCTCTGGTAGGATTTGGGTTGAGCTGGATTTGGCTGGGCCTAACACCCGCGTTAAATTTCGTGCCGATCAATGAGATTGTTGCTGAAAGGTTCTTGTTCTTGCCATCGGTTGGTTTCTGTTTGCTGCTGGCGGTGGCCTTGATGGATATTACGCAGAAGAGTAACGAGGGCCTTTCGCGTGCAGCAATGATCGCTGGAACCATTTTGATTATAGGATGGGCCACGAGAGCCGTTGCGGCCATTCCGATATGGCGTTCCCAGAGGACTCTGTATTTCTCGACATTACGTACAGCGCCGACCCGGCCGCTTTCCCACGTGATGACGGGGGAAATTTATCTGGACGAGGTTCCTGTTCCCAAGCGAGCGGCGGTGCATTATCGTGCGGGGTTGCGTTATGCCGAAGAGAGGATTGTCGTACGACAACTCGCCCACACTCAACTTGGCAAAATTTACTCCCGGGAAGGGCAGCTTTTTGGAGCAAGCTGCCATTTGAGTCGAGCCTACAGGCTCAACCCGACTGGAAGAGGGGCGGCGGATGAACTGGCAGGAATTTATGTCAAAGCGGCGTTCTGGTGTTTGGGACAAATGAACGATCCGCGCCGAGCGCTTGCTATACTGGCGAAAGCAGAGAAAATGGATTCCGATGCGAGGATGCTGCATTATCTGAAAGGGGTGGCACTCGCGCAGCTAGGCAAATTAGAGGATGCCAGGGATGCCTTGATATATACGACTCGCAAGCATCCGGATCTGGCTGTGGCTCATCGGCAGCTGGCTGTCGTGTATGAAAAAATGGGCAAATTGAGTCGCGCATTGCGGGAAGCAGAGCATGCTTTTAAAATAGACCGATCTCCGGAGAGCGAGACGCTTGTTGAGCGCATCAAGGAAAAAACAAATTTGCGATAAATCCGAGAAGAATAGCAAGGGGGTTGGAGGAAACGAATGGAAAAAAACAGCGGAGTGACAGCCAAAGATCTTTTTCAGCATGGCAGGGGCATAACGTACGATGATTTTATTCTCCTTCCCGGATATATTTCCTTCGGGTTGGATGATGTCGATATGGAAACTCAGCTCACCCGTGAAATAAGCCTGAAGAGACCTGTCGTCAGTTCTCCCATGGACACGGTGACAGAAAGCGAGATGGCTATTCGTCTTGCCCTTCTGGGGGGTATAGGGTTCATACACTATAATAACACCGTGGAGGAACAGGTTCAGCACGTCTCCCACGCAAAACGGTTTGAGAACGGCTTTATAACCGATCCGGTGGTTCTTTCGCCCGATGATCGGATCGAAGATGTGGACCAGATTAAAGAAGAACACGGTTTCAGCGGAGTTCCGATTACCGAGGATGGAGAGCTTGGCAGCCAATTGGTAGGGATTGTGACCCGTCGAGATGTCGATTTCGAACCGAATCGTCAACGGTTGTTGAAGGAGGTTATGACAAGTGATTTAGTGACGGCGGCGGAGGGAATTACTCTGGAGGAAGGGAACCGAATTCTTAAGGAAAGCAAGAAGGGTAAGCTGCCTATTGTGGATGATGATGGGAATTTGGTGTCGCTGATGAGTCGCACCGACCTTCGGAAGAATCAGGATTTTCCCCTGGCAAGCAAAGACCCTTCGAAACAGCTGTTGGTTGGCGCGGCGGTAGGAACGCGAGAATGGGACCGGAAGCGCCTTGAAGCCCTCGTTGACGCCGGGGTCGATGTTGTTGTATTCGACAGTGCTCAGGGTTATTCATCTTTCCAGACCGAGATTGTGAAATGGGCAAAAAGTCATTTCCCCGATCTCCAGATCGTTGGTGGTAACGTTGTGACGGTAGAACAGTGCCGTGGGCTGATCGATGCCGGCGTTGATGCGTTGCGGGTTGGTATGGGCAGCGGTTCGATCTGCATAACGCAGGAAACCGTGGCTGTTGGGCGTTCCCAGGGCTGTGCTGTGTACGAATGTGCAGCATTTTCACGGGACAAAGGTGTTCCTGTCCTTGCCGATGGGGGAGTTCGTTCAATCGGGCATATTGCCCGTGCCCTGGCGATTGGAGCTTCGACCGTTATGATGGGTTCCATGCTGGCCGGAACTGATGAAGCCCCGGGCGAGTATTTTTACGAAGGTGGAGTGCGACTTAAACGATATCGAGGTATGGCTTCCCTTGAAGCCATGGAAGAAGGTGGGGACAAGCGCTATTTTACGGAAGACCAGCCGCTCAAAGTTGCTCAGGGCGTCAGCGGTGCCGTAGTGGATAAGGGATCGGTTGTCGATTACATACCATATCTTATGCAGGGCGTGAAACATACAATGCAAGATATGGGTTATCGGACGCTCCAGGAGCTTCATGAGGCGCTGTATAAAGGCGAGCTTCGGTTTGAATCTCGAAGCATGTCAGCCCAGAAGGAGGGGAGCGTTCACAGCCTGCATTCCTTTAACGAACCACACCGTTTCACTCCGAGAAAAAAGTAACTTTCGAGTGCCCTCCCGTTTGATGTATCATCGATAGTGGTTTCCTGCGGCTGTTCCGCGGTCGAAGCGTTATTATTGTATCTGCTTGTTAAATGTGGTTTTAGTGAACACTGGGTAGCGGGTGAGGCACGTGTTTCGAATCCGTATTTGCATTCTTGTTTGTATGTTCCTGCTCGGGGGGGGTGTTTTATTGGCTCGTCTCGGGCAGATGCAAATTGCATGGCACGAGGAGTTTTCGCCCGAACAGCAGTTGCCCTCAACGCAGGGTCGCCCTCTGCCAACTGTCCGTGGGACAATTTACAGCGCAGATGGGGTTGAACTCGCCTATGACAGACCATGTTTCGATCTATCCATCCACTATTCTGAACTGGAGAAAGAAGAATGGATTGACACTGTGGTCGGTTTGATGGAAGTTAACCGGGGAAATTTGAGGAAACGAGCCCAATCTATCATCAAACGGGTCGAACGCATTTGGCGCGGAGTGAAGGAACATACCGGGTTAGAAAACCTTCGCATCGTTGAACAGGAGCAATACCACCCGGTCGTAAAAGATATCCCCGCTGATGTGGCGGCGGCCGTGAAGGCTTTTCCAGAACGGTTTCCGAAACTTAGTGTTATTTGCCGGGCAAAACGGGTATACAGCGAGAAATCGCTGGCCCCTCAGGTCGTCGGCCGGTGCGCCCCAATCTCTGCCGAAAAGTGGCGCGAGTTGAAAGCTGGTGGGAATATATGGACAACGGAAATGCCGATTGCCAAAATCGGAAAACGGTACCGCCAGGACGATAGAATTGGGGTGAGCGGGTTGGAAAAATTCTATGAATCCGTCCTGCGCGGCCGACGCGGCTACGTCGAGGAAGAGATCTATTTCCGGCCCCTCACTGTGGAAAGAAGAGAAAATGAGATCTCCCCGGAACCGGGCTACAATATTTACCTTACCCTGCGGGCGGATTTTCAACAGATCGTTAATGATAGCCTTCGGTGGGCCTCTGAGCAACCTCAGCTTGCTTTCAAGAGCGGCGCGCTGGTAATCGTTGGAGTAAAAACGGGGGCTCTTCTCGCCGCAGGCACATATCCCAGTTGCGATCGGGAACAGTACCGAAAACATTTTAAATCGCTTGTCCAGGCCGAATTTAGTCCGCTGCTTTTTCGCCCGACCCAAAGCGCGATACCTACTGGTTCCGTCTACAAACCTATCACAGCGATTGCTGGATTGGAAGAGGGGGAAATAACCCTTGCCACCAGTTTCCGATGTGAGGGGCGCAAACGCTTCCATGGACGCTGGTTCCACTGTACGGGCTTTCACCGAGATATCGGTCTTTTGAAGGCCATTGAACGTTCATGCAATATCTACTTCTATGAAGTGGCCAAACGTCTGAAGGGAGAAAAACTGGCCAGCTGGGGCAAGTCTTTTGGCCTAGGACAAAATACGGGCATAGATCTGCCATATGAACGGAGTGGTAATCTTCCTACACCGCAGACTCTTTTCGGTCGTTTGAACCTCGCGATAGGTCAGGGCAAGATTCTCTGTACCCCACTTCAGGTCGCCCGAGTCTACGCGACCATAGCGAATGGTGGAGTTTTAATTCAGCCCCATCTGCTTGACCGTGTTACCGGACCAGAGGGCGAGCTCGTTCGCTATTTTGAGCCTGATATGAAAACCATTGACGTGAAAGCTGAGACTATGAAGGCTGTGAAACGGGGAATGTATCGAGTGACGAGTTCGACCGGGACCGCGCGTCATGCGGACCTGAGGCCATTTGGGGTCGCAGGAAAAACCGGCACAGCCGAGATCGGGATTGAGGGCATCAATCACGCGTGGTTCGCGGGATTTGCACCTTACGAAGATCCAAAAATTGCCTTTGCCGTGGTCAGTGAGCGTAATCCGGGACACGGAGGTAGCCACGCCGCTCCTATTATTCGGCGGGTCCTGGAGAAGATCTGGCCTTCTGTTAAAAAAATGCCTTGAAATCCGGCGATGACATTAGGCGGCCGGTCGGTTAAACTAATATGGATTTTTGCGGAAAAGGACGTCTCCAAAAAGGGAGGAACGGACAATGCGTGCATTAAAAGTGTGTCTCTGGATTATAGGCGTGTTGTATCTGCTGTCCGTCGTGGGGTTATTTCTTCCGATGAGCACTCTTGAGTCGCTCGCGCACGCGGTGGCAGAAGGTGAAATTCCGCAGTCTCCAGCCTTTGCATATGCGGTACGGGTTTTATCCGGCACTTTTGTGCTGATCGGTATCTTTTACATTATTCTTGCGCGGGAACCTGAACGATACCCTGTTCTTGTGCCGTTCTCCGGCGTAGGTTCGATAGCCATCGGACTTATATCGGGCGTCGCAGGGGGACTCGGTCAACTACCCATGGCGTGGTTCCTGGTAGATTGCTTATCTCTCTCAGGTTTTGGAGTTCTCATCCTGATTTTCTGGGGGATTTCCCAGAATAAGTCCCCGGAAGAACCGGAGCCCGTTGTCGATGAAAGCTTCGATGAACCGGACCTGAGTTGTTAAACAGGTTTTTACCGGGACCGGTGGGGTTTCCCGTATCCTGGTGTCATTCAGAAACGGCCAGTTTTTCTAACCCGTTGTATCCGTTTTGCCGCCTCTGACCTCGACCAATTCCTGGTCGGCCCACTGGATATCTTCGGCACGTAGCTCAACATTGACGCGCCCATTGAAGCTGTTGATTATCGGTTCGAAGGCGAGACAAAAAGGTTCATCGCTTCTTTCCTGAAGAGGGTTGAGCCAGTCGGCTTTTCTAAAAGCGATGACTTTAAGGGTTGTGTCGTTTTGGCGAACCTTAAAAGATAAATGATTGCGGTGACTTCCCACGAGTTTAGGATTGCCCACCACTGTGAGATCGGTTGCGGCGAAGAGCGGGTCAGGATTGCCTTTTCCGAAGGGGGCGAGAACTTTGAATTCTTCCACCGCGGGGCGAGTTAATTGTTGAAGACCAATTTCTCCTTCGAGTTCCAGCTGCGGGACGGGCGGCTCGTCACCGAGTTTCTTCCGGGCCAGAGCGTTCATCTTCTCCCTGAAGGTATCGAGTTTTTCCAGCGGTAGGGTGAGACCGGCGGCGCCCTCATGGCCACCGAAACGCACCAGAAGCTCTTCGCAGTCGGCAATTGCGTTAAAGAGATGAAAGCCAGGTATACTGCGGGCGCTGCCTCGAGCCAGATCTTCTTGTTCGTGGAAGACAAACGTTGGCCGCCAGAAACGTTCGGCCAGCCGTGAGGCGACCAACCCCACCACGCCCGGATGCCATTCTTCGCTCGATAGCATGAGGCACCCGATTTGTTCAGGGTTATACTGTGCTTCGACTAACTGCTGAGCTTGTTCAGTGGCAAGACGCTGGATGCTCTGACGTTTTCTATTTTGTTTCTGCAAATGTTCAGCTATTTCGCTGGCTTCACGCGGGTTATCGGTCACAAACATATCCACCGCAGCCCGGGCATCGGCGACGCGGCCTGCTGCATTGAGGCGCGGGGCAAGCTGGAAACCTATGTGGTAAGTCGTCAAATTTGATTTGCCGGCAATCCTTGCTACTTCCATGAGGGCTTGAAGTCCAGGAATTCGTGACTGCGGAAGGATGCGAAGGCCAAAACGGGTGAGTATACGGTTTTCATCGACAAGAGGTACGATGTCGGCAACCGTTCCAATTGCCACAAGAGGCAGCATTTCCATCAAATGTTCCCGGTAATCTTCGGGCATGGTTCCCCCGCCGGCGAGACGTTGCCCAAGAGCCCAGATGAGTTTATATGCGACTCCAACCCCTGCCAGACCTTCGTAACCGAATTCACATTGCCCAAGATGAGGATTGAGTATAGCACGGGCGTTCGGAAGCTCACCTTTTAGTTCGTGGTGATCTGTGATAATTAGATCGAGACCAAACTCGCTGGCTTTTTTGGCTTCTTTACGTGCTGATATGCCACAATCGACGGTCACGACAACATCAGTGCCGCTGGATTTTATCTCCGATAACGCATCGCAGTTGAGACCGTAGCCTTCTTCAAGTCGCCGGGGGATATAATAGTCTACTTCAGCGCCCAGGATTTTAAGAGACCGCACTAGAATTGCCGTCGCACAGATACCGTCCGCATCGTAATCACCATAAACGGTGACTTGTTTCCCCTCTTTTGCGGCGGAAAACAAAAAATCAGCGGCTTCTTTCAAAGCTTCGTGGTCACGGGGATCGTGCAAGTTGTGGAGTGATGGTTCAAGAAAAGCGCGTGCGTCTGAGAATTCTGTAAGCCCCCGATTCACCAGCAAACGGGCTGTCACTGGAGAGACTCGAAGGCGGTCCTGAAGTTGACGAACCGAGGTGGGCTCCGGGGCCGGGAATATCCATTTGCGTTCCATAGCCTTGTCAGTATAGCGGGCTCACTGTCCTCAG
Organism: Candidatus Brocadiia bacterium; assembly: GCA_046538485.1. Lineage (GTDB taxonomy): Bacteria > Planctomycetota > Brocadiia > SM23-32 > SM23-32 > JBKHIT01. The sequence continues at coordinate 45,456 of JBKHIT010000003.1, forward strand.
GCAAGGCGCGCCTGAAATCCGTCATGTTGAGCCTGGAAGATGTTGTCGAGACCGTTGGTGTCGGCCGGGAAGATGCGACATCTCTTTGCCTGTTCGCGGTGTGAACAGCGCCTGTCCCAGCGAACAATGAAATCTCTCTACAATTATTGACTGTGTCCATAAATATTTGCTTGGCATCGGCTTCAGAATGCAGGCCTCAAAGCGGGTTATGAATCCAACGTAAGTTGGATGTTGTTTATCTGTTCTCTGGTGCCCAATCTCGTCGTTCTGCTGATCCAGTAGAGAGACATTACTCCGGAAGGTACGCCGATTTGTAATGATACTTGAATTTGACTGGCTGATGCTGACGCGCGCCAATGTGGTTCCACGGTAACATGCCAGCGAGAGACGCTTTCCGCCGGAAGGTTTGTCTGTTATAGTGCTGATACAAAGGAGCGAAAATCGTCTTTTTAATCACCCGGACTGGGCTTTGCGAACCCTCAGATCTTCAGTGAAATATACAATGCCCGCTCATGAGACATCGAAGATCGTTCTGCGAGGATTTTCCTGGCCCACGTTGTTCCTGCTGATACTTATTTTTTTATGCATCATGATTTTGACCTGGCGTGCCGTAGCACGTGCGGGGAGCCGTGGGGGGGCAGTGGTTCTTGTTTTGCTCCGCGGAGTGGCACTGGTTGCTTTATGCCTGGCAATTTTGCAACCGGAAATTGTCAGGAGAAAAACTGAGATTCTTCGAAGCGAGATCATTGTTCTTCACGATGGTAGCATGAGCATGAATTTGCCTTCGGGGGCGGAGGCGCTCAGCCGTCAGGAAACCGTCCAAAAAGCCTTCGTGGCGCAGCCGGATTTCCTGGATAGTATTCGACGCGATTTCAACGTCAAATTTCTGGAATTTGGCGACAAAGTTCTGGAAGGCGGCGAGGAGATGTTGCTTCGAGCCGAGGGCGGCAAAATGCCCCGAACGGATCTACAAAAGGCTTTAAAAACCGTGCTGGATGATCATGCGAGCGATGCGCTGGAAGGGATAATTCTCGTGAGCGACGGGGCCGATACGGAATTGAGCTCTTTGCCTCAGCAAAGACATGACACTCTCGATGGAGAGCTTGAAAGACTGGGCATTCCTGTTTTTACTTTGTGTCCCGTGGATGGGACCGCCCTTTCGGATATTGCACTCTCCGGAATTCGGTGTTCCCGACTTGCTTTTGTGCGTTCACGATGGAAGGCTGATGTGCAAATTTCCACTGAGGGACTCTCAAGTGGTCGCTGCCACGTTGTCCTGCGCCGGAGGGGCAATATTGTTGATATTGCACAACTGAATTTGCGCAAAAACAAGACGCGCTATGAGGTAAGTCTATCCTTCGTGCCCGATAAGACAGGACGGACACTCCTGTCTTTCGAGGTTCAACCGCACCCCGATGAAAAGTATTACGCTAATAACCGCCTGGGAGTTGTGTTAAATACTGTCAGAGATAAAATACGGGTGTTACAAGTGGGCGGACGGCCGAGCTGGGATGTACGTTTCCTGCGCCGTTTCTTAAAGCAGATTCCGACCGTTGATTTAGTTTCTTTTTTCATCCTGCGGGATCAAAGCGATAGACCTGAGCCCAGGGGCTCTGTGCGTGGAAGCTATGTAAATCTCATTCCATTTCCAACGGAGGAATTATTTACGCGTGAACTGAGAACATTTGATATCATCATTTTTCAGAATTTCGACTATCGGATTTTTCTCGGCTATCGGGTCGATTTCCCGAGCTATCTTGAGAACATTTGTGAACATGTACTGAAACGCGGGGCAGGGTTTATTATGATTGGCGGGAATCAAAGCTTTGACCGCGGGCCGTACGCGGGGACGGGAATAGCACAAATACTCCCCGTCGATTTGAAAAAAGGTCAGGGTGCGATCGATGAACGTTCTTATAAGCCGGTCCTTACCGATTCTGGACAGAGTCATCCCATTACGAAAATCGAATCAGGAACAGAAGAAAATGATGAAGCGTGGCAACGCGCACCTGAACTGAACGGTTGTCACGTTCTCCCCGAACTCAGTAAAGACGCCCTGGTGCTGCTGAGACATCCGTTTTTGAAGGGTGAGCAGGAAGGGGTTCCGATTGTAGCCGTGAGAGAGACGGGAGAGGGCCGAACAATGGCAATTTTGACGGACGAACTCTGGCGGTGGAGTTTTCGATCTGTTGCTGAGGGAGCTGGGATCAGCATTTACAACCGTTTTTGGCGCAACGCCTTACGGTGGTTGCTCGGTGAGACGGGCAAGGATAGGGTGGACTTGCAGGTTCAGGATAGGAAAGTTCATGCGGGCCAGGAAATCCGGGGCAAAGTAGAAATCTATGGTGCAAATTATAAGCCTGAAAAAAATTCACAAGTAGGGGTTAATTTGTTTAACAGCGAAGGGGATAAAAAGTTTGAGAAAAAGCTTGCAACTGACGAAGAAGGGAAAAGTTTATTCAGTCTTCCCGGGCAGCCCCATGGCGTTTATAAGATTGAAGCGGGTCGCTTATCGGCCGACAAAGCCGAACAAAGTGCGAGCGTTTATATCTCCGTTGAGACGGATCCACTTGAGACGCGTCATTTGAGTCCTGATGAGAGGTTGCTGGCGTGGATAGCGGAAGAAAGCGGTGGAAAGTTCTATAACGTTGCTCGGGAAGATCTCCCGGCAGATTTACCTTTGGATGGAGGGCATGTCGAGAAGATGGTCGCTCGAGAGACCGATCCGCTCTGGAGCAATTGGGTGATGTATGGCGTGGTGGCCGCGTGTTTGATGTTCGAATGGTGGTTACGGCGCCGGCGCGGCCTGACATGACTTTAGTTCAAGGCTGTGCAATTTTTAATAGATTTACAGGGACGAGGGAGGTTGTACAGCAGGATTTCAGCCGGCACCGAATTGGTCTGTGTTGGGATAGGAGGAAGTATTTGCCCGGACGGCCGGGAGATAGCAATGAAGGGTGTAATCCATAACCATTCTGTCCGCGTTGAAGCGCCAGGCCAGCGATTTGATAGCTTGTTTTTGTCTTTCGATCCAGCCTCGCGGGATACCATTTTTGTCTCGTTTGTAGAAGAGAGGGACCACGGTAGCTTCCAATGATTCGTAGAGTCGTTTGCTATCGAGGCGATCCTGTTCGTCAGGTACGGAATGTTCTGTGCCTTCCCCTATGGCAAATCCATTCTGGCCATCGTAAGCTGAGGCCCACCAACCGGCCAGAATAGAGAGGTTTAAGCCGCCGTTTAGGACAACTTTTTGTCCGCTTGTCCCACATGCTTCGAGCGGACGGCGAGGGGTATTTAGCCAGACATCGACCCCCTGCACAAGGTGCCGACAAACGTTGATATCGTAGTCTTCGAGGAAAAGGATTCGCCCTTTAAATCGGGGATCTTCTGAGGTCTGGATTACTTTTTGTATAACTCGTTTGCCGGGATCGTCCGCCGGGTGCGCTTTGCCAGCGCAAATAATCTGCACTGGGTTATCCTCATCGTTGATAATGGCGTTGAGTCGGTCGAGATCTTCCAGCAAAAGTTCGGGCCGTTTATAAGTGGCAAAACGCCGGGCAAAGCCAATAGTAAGAATCTCAGGTTCGAGACGGATGTCCGCATGATCAAGGAGGCGAGAAGCGTGTTTTTGCTGGCAGCACTGCCGACAGGCACAGCGGTGGATGTAGTGCATTAAATGGGCTTTTTGACTTCGATGTAAATCCCATAGTTCTTCGTCATCTATACGGTCTATATCAGCCCACGTTTCGGGATAACAGAGATGTTTCTCCCAATTTTGCCCCAGATATTGCGAGTAAAGTTGTGCCATTGGAACTGAGATCCAGGAACGAACATGTACACCGTTTGTAATGTGTTCGATAGGAACCCGGTTTTGGGGTTTTGCTGGCCAGAGGTGGTTCCACATCGCGCGAGCGACGCGCCCGTGTTGAGCGGAGACCGCATTGACGCGATGGGACATTCGCATCCCGAGCGTTGTCATGCAGAGCGGCTCGCCATCGTCCTGAGGATTGGATCGACCCAACGCAAGGAATTCATTCGGAGAAAGTCCCAGTTTGCGTCGCAGCGGCCGAACAGTGCGTTCGACAAGCTCCGGTGGAAATCTGTCATGACCGGCTTCCACGGGAGTATGAGTAGTGAAGACCGACGCAGCCGATGCTCTTTCACGAACATCCCTGAAACTCCGTTTTTCGCGTTCCATCATACTCCGCGCAAGTTCCAGTGCTGCGAAAGCACTGTGACCTTCATTGAGATGGAGAACGCCAGGTTGAATGCCCAGGGCTTTAAGCGCCCTCAATCCGCCGACTCCGAGAACGAGTTCTTGCCGGATGCGTGTATCGGTGTTTCCCCCGTAGAGAGTGACTGTCAGATCGCGATCATCCTGATTGTTATCTTGCACGTCGGTATCCAGAAGAAGCAGGCGATTGCGACCGACCCGGGCAGACCAAATGGCAATATGGACTCGGGAATCGCCTGTTTCCACTGCGACCTGCAGAGGTTTACCGTCCTTGTCTTTTTCGCGGTCCAGAGGCATATTAGAGACGTCGGCTTCCGGATATTTTTCCTGTTGCCAGCCCGTTTCGCCCAGCGCCTGATGGAAATAACCCCGGGCGTAAAACAAACCAACGCCGACAATGGGGATGCCCAGATCGGAGGCACTTTTTAGATGGTCGCCTGCCAGAACGCCCAACCCACCGGAATACAATGGAAGCGATTCGTGAATGCCGAACTCAGCGCTGAAATAAGCCACGGGGCGGGCCCGCAGGGCGCCGGCATGGTAGGCCCCCCACGTTTGAGATTGTTCCAGGTATTCCCGTAAGAGATGGAAAGCGTGATTGATACGAGCCTCAAGGGCCAGTTCGCTCGCTTTTTCCTCCAACTTCTCAAAGGAAAAACGCGTAAGAAACGCGATGGGATTGTGATTAACTTCCCGCCAGAGAACCGGATCAATATCCCGAAAAACATCGATAATTTCCGGTTCCCAGGTCCAGAAAAGGTTCCTGGAAAGTTTACGCAATTCTGCGGCGGTATCCACAGCCCATTTCCTTCAATCCGGTGTAGTGTTTAAAAATCGAATTTAGCCCCGTTTAGTTACGCGAGTATAGCAAAGCAAGCTTTTGCTCACAAGATCAAGTCATCTATCTTACAGTGTTGCCCTTGATATGCGAGGGGTCGCAGCCTACACTCTTATGCGAAAGCGAGCTTCGATACAGGAGTTGTTCAAATAGGGGAAGCGTTTGTGAAATATTGCCCGAAATGCGGAGAGGTTTATCCTGATTCTGCCAGTTTTTGCAAAAGATGCGGCGCGGAACTTGAAGAAGACGGAGGTGTTTTCAGGACCGAACCGGACGAGGAAGAAGAAACAATAGCGCTCTGGCAAAGAGGTTTGATTTATTTTTTTGAACTCTTCCCTGGCCTGGCGCGTCCGACCGTTATCCTGGCTGCGGCGGCCACTTTTGTCCTGGCGGCGGTGGCCATCAGCCTGGGTTTCTTTCTATTGACCCTGCACGTCATATTTGCCTCCTTTGCCATAGGGGCCGGAGGTGTAATGCTGTATTGGACGGCTTTGAGCTGGTTGCTATACGGCTATATTTGCCTGCCCGTTGAGGCAATGTCCGAATTCGAGGGTAAACATTGGACCGTTCTTTTCCTGGCTTCGATACTTCCGGTGACGGCTTTCTTCTGGTATGCAAAAACACAATTGGGGCAGTAGGTTCTGCCATAAAATAAGCGCGCCTTTCGTGTGAAAGACGCGCTGAAGTAATGTTGCCCAAATTTTTATTCTGATTTCAGGTTGTCAAAATCGATCACGTTTCCCTGGTTCTGAAGATTCATTTCGCCGGGACGTACGATTTTGTTTGAGGATTTTTGGCGGGCCTTTTGTAATTCTTGCTGAACTTGCTGGCGCATTTCCTCAATTTTAGGCTCGGCTTCATCGGCGAATTTGTTAAATGCTTCTTCGATTGAGCTCGCTTTGATTTCGAAACTAACAGGCAGTTGTTGGACGCCGACAGGGGTTTGCATTCCGAGGGCAACTTGGCCGACAAACCGCGAATCACTTTCTTCATCAACAGGCTCCATCATTTCAATCCGTTTGACCGGGAATTTGTTATCTTCTTCGTCTTCTTTCACATATTCTTGACGTTTATAGATCATGCCATGCCTTTGTTCCAAAAAGAAGAACTTGTCCGAAAACTAGACCATCGACTTTTGCTGACCAAAGATGTGCACGTTGCTCGTTAAAAGGATTGATTTTACGAGTAAAAGAAATCCAACCACTCGCATCGATGCAAGGGGTCACTGAGTAGAGGAAGAGAGTTAAGCTACTTTGATGCCACCTGATCTATTTTACTCTATCGGCCGAAAGATTTAAAACGTAATGCGGTTTTGTTGCGGCCGAGAAAATCTGTGCGTCCATTCCGCTTGTTGCAAAGACAAGGTTTCATTCGGTATAGTGGATAATTGATTTGTGTTTGCTGTACGCACCGCTGCAAGTATTTCAAAAGGCGGCACTTATGGATTCGTCGGATGTGAAAAAATCCCACCTGGAGAGCCCTCATGTGAGCATTGTTATCCCTGTGTACAACGAAGAGGGTAATATCGCGGAAGTCAGCGCTGAGATTGTTGAGGTTTTGGGACAACAGGAGTGGAGTTACGAACTGATCATAGTCGATGATGGCAGTACGGACGCGACTCTTGTCGAGGCGCAGAGGGTAGTGGCAGATCACGAGAGAGCGTGCGTAATCGAACTGAGGAGAAATTACGGCAAATCCGCGGCGCTGAACGCCGGTTTCGACCATGCCTGCGGCGAAGTGGTGGTTACGATGGACGGGGATGGTCAGAACGATCCCCGGGATATCCCGAAACTTGTTGACCAGTTGGGGGACGGATACGATGTCGTCAGCGGCTGGCGTCAGCACAGAAAAGAAAGATTCTGGCGGCTTATACCGAGCCATATGGCAAATCGTCTAATCGGCTGGATAACCGAAGTTCATTTGCATGACTACGGGTGTTGTCTGAAAGCCTATCGTGCGTCTGTTTTGGAGGATGTTCGCCTGTACGGGGAGATGCATCGGTTCGTCCCGGCTCTTGTCAGGTGGGTTGGCGGGGAAGTGACCGAACGACCGGTGAACGACCGTGCTCGGCACGCGGGGAAGAGCAAATTTGACGGCATGGGACGCACGGTTGAAGTGCTGCTCGATCTTACTACCGTGAAGTTCATGATGCATTATCTTACCAAACCGCTGTATTTTTTTGGTCGAATAGGCTTGCTCCTCATGTTTATGGCGTTTACGGTGCTGGGAGTTTTGATCTGGTTGAAGCTTGGGTACAGGATTAACATGACGGGAAACCCGCTGCTCTATTTGAGTATCACGTTTCTAATCATCAGTGTACAGATCTTCTTGATGGGGCTTATCATGGAGGTGTTAACGAGGACGTACCATGAGTCGCAAGGCCGTAAAATGTACGCTGTCAGGGAGGTTCATGGAGAGAAGGATGAATAGAGGCGATTTTCGGTTTTTGGGTCGATTGATTAGCTTATGAACATTTTGATTGTGAATTACGAATTCCCTCCCGTTGGCGGGGGAGGAGGGCGAGCTGTTTACAAACTTGCCAGGCAGTGGGCGCGGACGGATAGCGTGGATTACGTAACATTGCGGGCGGGAGATTTGAAGTCACGTGAGAATGTCGACGGCATACGATTGCATCGGGTGAGTTCTTTAGGCCGGGAAGATTTGAATGCTGCTCCTATTCGTTCGCTTCTATGGTACCCGGTAAGCGGCCTGCTACGAGGAATGGAACTGTTGAGTCGGCAAAGATATGACGTCATAAACAGTCATTTTGCTGTTCCTTCTGGATTGTTGGGCACGTTTCTTTCCGCCATTTGCGGTATCCCCCATGTAGCGTCGATCCACGGCATAGATATCTATGATCCTTCCCGCTGGATATCGCCACACGTTTGTTTTCCAGTCGGAATGGTGGTTCGCTGGGTCCTCCACCGGGCGAACCGAGTGATTGCTCAATCGACAGATACCGCCCAAAATGCTCAAAAGTATTACGGTAAAGATCTGGCACGAAAAATGGAGATTGTTCCTCTTGCTTTTGATCCAAAGGAACCCGAAAAGCTGGCGGGTGGAAGTTCGGCAAAACTGGAGGAAATGGGTTTAAGTTCGGATTCAGTTTGTTTGATTGGCGTGGGACGATTGGTGAAACGGAAGGGATTTGCCAATCTTATCCGTTCACTGCCTGAGTTGCCTGATCAAGTGCAGTTGTTAATCGTTGGTAACGGCCCCCAAAAGGAGGAACTGGTGCGTATTCGGACTTCCCTTGGTTTGGAAAAGCGTGTAGTGTTGGCCGATCACCTGACAGACAGGGATAAGTACCGATTTTTGAGGGCAGCGGATATATTTGTTTTGCCTTCTGAACACGAGGGTTTTGGCATAGTGTTGCAGGAAGCGATGTCGGTAGGATTGCCCATAGTTGCGACATCACACGGCGGGCAGACAGATCTCCTTGAAGATGGACTGAACGCCATCCTGATTGATTCAAGTGAGCCGAAATGCATTGCTGAAGGGATAATGCGATTGATAGAGAATCGTCAGCTCCGACGCCGAATGTCGAAAGCGAATCTCCAGCATATTCGCGATTTTAACCCGCCTACAATAGCTTCGCGTTATATAAACATTTTTAGAGAAAACGTAAAAATTTGACTTCTGCCGGGAATTAAGCTCGATCTTATCAGATTACCTCTGCTTGATATGAGATTGTGAAAGCTCAAATAGGAGTAGGGCTTCAATATTTTGATTTTCATGCCGTGGTCGACCAGAATGGCGCGTAAAGGTCGCTGACTGGACAGACCACGCGCAGAATGATATGAGGGGTTTAAAACCCGAGTGTAATACTATGTATGAAGGACTTGGAAAACCCAATCGACTGGAGTGGAAATCCTGTTTTGTTGGGAGTAAACGGGATATGAAACGCGTACTGATGATCGTATACTATTATCCGCCATGGGGCGGAGCGGGTGTGCAGCGAACGGTGAAGTTTGCGAAATATCTTCCCTCCTTTGGATGGGAGCCTGTTGTCGTGACGCCAGAACGGCCTCTCTGCACTCTGCCGGTGAAGGACGAGACGCTTTGCGAGGAAGTTGCTGATGTCAAAGCGTATTACACCCCGACCCTGGAGCCATCGGACATATATCGCCTGTTCCCGCGAGCCGAGAGCGGGGGAAGCGGGGAGGATGAAAGCTCATCTGGATCGCGGCTGAAAAGATATTTGGCAAAAGGTATTGGTCTCAGTGCGAAGAAAATGGTAAAGAGGCTGTTTTATTCCATTTGCATCCCTGATTCGCAGGCCATGTGGTATTTTCTCTCGCGGAACCGGGCCGTGCAGATTGCACGCGAGAATCATGTGGATGCCATCTATTCCAGTTCACCAAAGCCGACAGTAAATTTGTTGGCGGCGTACGTGAGAAAAAAGACCAAATTACCGTGGCTGGCAGATTTCCGGGATCCCTGGGATTATCAGAAGTCTATGCTCCCGGGTTTGCGGTGTCTTGACCGGAATTTAGAAAGGACAACGCTTGAAAATGCATCGCACGTATGTGTGGTGCGGAAAAGTCACAAGGAAAGAATGGTTCAAAACTTACCATATCTGTTTTCTGACGATGTAACCGTCATCAGGAATGGGTACGATGAAGAGGATTTAGCCTCTGCCGGTACCAGGCAATTTTCTAAATTTACGATCGTATATGCGGGCGAATTTTACGATGCTCGGTTGCCCGGCCCCCTTTTAAAAGCTGTAAGGAAGCTTCGGAATGATTTCCCTGATATCGGCCGAGATCTCCAATTGAAAGTTGTTGGTGAACCAGATCGGCAACTCTTCCGTTTGTGCAAAAAATACGAAGTATCCGATTGTGTCGCACACGAAGGATATAAGACACACGAGGTCGCATTGTCTTACATGAAAGGTGCTCATCTGTTGTACCTTGATACGATGGGCAATTGCGTTCCGGGGAAAACGTACGAGTATCTTGCGGCCGGGCCACCCATTCTTGCTCTTCTCAAAGAAAATACAGAGGTCGCTCAAATGATCCGTGAGGCGGATGCCGGAACTGTGGTGGACCCGAGTGACACCTCTCGCGCATCAGAAACCATTGCGAGATACTACAGACGTTACAACGCTGGCGAATTGAAAAATAACAGCCGAAAGAATCCGCGAATTAGCCGCTACGAACGGCGTAACCAGACACAACGTCTGGCAGGCCTTATGGATCAAATAATCGGAATGCCTGTGCGTGACTCGAAGTGAGCTATTCGCAACTTTTCCTCTCGAGTTCCTTGCAAGCTTTGTCATACAGTCTGGCGGTCCGCTGCCAGGTCAATTTCTCCGCGCCTCCTCGGGCAGCTTTTCCGTAGCGGCCGCGAAGCTCAGAATCCTGAATGAGTTTCCGCACGGCCTGCGCGAGAGAGTTTACGTCCCGCGGTTCCACCAGCAGGCCCGTCCGCCCGTTGATAACCGCGTCTTTCAGCCCTGTTATGTCATAGCCCACAACGGGTTTCCCACATGCAGCGGCTTCCAGCGCGACCTGACCCCAGCCCTCTCGTCTCGAGGGCATGCAGACAAGAATACAGTTCTGAAGCAAACGAACCTTTTTTTCGCCTTCAACCCAGCCCGGAAAGTCGACCCATTGCTCAATCCCTGCCCGATGAATAAGCTTTTTGAGCTCACGTTCGTCGGGGCCCGTTCCCCCAATAACAAGGCGAATATCAGGAAAATCTTTCTTTACACGCGCAAATGCTTCGACCAGATGGTTAAGCCCTTTATGGTCGATGTCAATTCTGCCGAGGTACAAAATGTAGTTTTCGTGGCCTTCCTGGCATTCGAACCGAGAAATATCAATCCCGGGCGGAATAACTTTGATTGCGGGGAAGAAAGGGCACCGCTTTCTAATATTGGATGCCAAGCTGGATGAAAGGGCAATGCCGCCTTGAAAGTGCCTGAGGTTGTGTTTGAGGCGCGCTCTCAGCAAAGGCGCGGCCCGTGGATGCTTTTCCAGTGCCTCGAACGGATCCAAACGAAAGTCCGCGATCGCCGGCTTGCGGGATACGCACGGGGCAAACGTGGGACTGAACGCGCTGATGGTCTCAACGAGAATATCATACGAGCCCTGACTGACGCGTTCCAGAGACCTCAGGCAGTATCCCAGCCGGCTGCAGAGTTTTCCAGGAAGGCGATACCCGTGGCGGTATTGCACGCCATTGACCGTGCTGCGCACCGGCCCGCCCGGCCAGCCTGGCGTCACCACTTCGATTTCGTGATTCTCTTTGAGTCCGGAGCAGAGACGATTGATCTGATAGGCTTCCCCACCCCCAAACCAGGGGTTATCGGCATGATCGGAACTGAGGAACAGTATTTTCATGGGGTTTTTCCCAATGGCCCCTGATTAAATTGTGCCGCAAAAAGAGCTTAACCGTCCTATCTCGACATTGATAGCATACTTTAAGCGCCTCACGTTGGGCAAATAGACGCACTGGGCCGCCGAAAAAACTCTTCTCGAATCAATGCAAAGACGAAATCATCCGGCCATATTGCCAACACATCCGCACGAACTTTTACTCGACTCAGAAAAGCATGTGCATTATTGTGTTGGAAAGTTCACATTACCTGCACGGACGTTACTTGTCGCGGTATCTCCTTTTCGCAAGAGGCTTTTGCAATGGTGCATCAGGACGAATCGGCGGATTGCCAGACCCAGGTGCAGGAACCGAATGATCCGCATGACGAAAATCCATGGGGCGGGAAAGAGTTCGGTCTTGCGGTTCTGCTGTTTGCGTTTGTCTTCGCTCAGCGTGGGATCCAGGGACAGAATGATCTCTCCCGTTTCGTCGCCATCGATAGTCTCGTCAATCGCGGGACCTGGCAGATCGAGGGGTCTGCCTGGGCCGAAAAGCGTCAAACCCGGGACGGGCGCAGCTACATGCTGATGAACGATGTGGTCAAACATCCGCATAACGGTCACCTGTATTCCAGCAAACCTCCGGTCCTGAGTTTCATGGCGGCGGGAATACTGCGAATATTTCAATGGGTCGGAGCGCAGTTCCATTTTCAAAGACCATACGATGCCAAACCGACGTTCCTGTTGACGTGGTTGGTTGTTGGTAGCCTGGTCGCACTGGCATTCTACGGGATGCGCCGGGAAGCTGGCCGCTTGCTCCCATCCCGAACCGCCAACCTGGCGACAGTGTTGGCTCTGGGAGGCACGCTTTTTCTGGCATATTCCACGACATTCAACAATCATACCGTCGCGGCCACTTTGATCCTGACGGCATTTTTCGGGCTGGGTATGGCCGAAGGCAACAAAGAACCCCCGCCGCTGTCGGTTCTGGGCGCCGGGTTCTGTATGGGGTGGGCTCTGGTGATTGATATCCCCGCTGGCGGGGCTTTTGGCCTGGCCTTCGGCCTCTACATCATTTTTCACCTGCGTTCGATCGGCAAGCTGAGCCTGTTCGGAATCGGCGCATTGCCGGCGTTTCTGCTTCACTGCGGAATTCAATACCCCATTTGGGAAAGCATCCTGCCGGTTCAAGTTATGGACAATCTCGGCCACCTGGAGGGCAGTTATTGGCAAAATCCCGTCGGACCGGATACCTGGAATATTCCCCGCTGGAAATACTGGCTCCTCACGCTGTTCAGCATGCGCGGACTTTTCACCCTCAGCCCGGTCCTGCTTTTTGGGGCCGCCGGCCTGGCCGATAATATGCGTAACGGAGAGGCAGAAACGCTAAAAGGAACAAGAGGCCAGAAGATTGCGGCCCTTGCGGTTGGGTTTGGAGTATTGGTCAACATCATTTATTACAGTTTGGAAGCACCGACCAATTTTGGCGGATCCTGTTTTGGATTCCGATGGTACATTGGATTTACGCCCCTGCTATCCTGGTATGCAATATCTTATTTTGCGTCGCACCGCGATGACGAGCGTGTGCGTCGATTGTTCTACATTCTGGGCCTGATTTCCGTAACCTATGCGCTCATCGGCATGCAAGACCCCTGGCAATTGATGGAAAATAATGCTCATCCCGCTGTCCGAATATTATTACTGCTGCGGGGATTCGCAGGCTGAGATTTGAATAGAAAAAGTTATCAAAACCAATTCGTGATACATTAATGCGGTCGAGGATTTGGGGATAAAATGAGAACAAATGGCAAGGAAGAAAGTCGGGGAGTTGAGATCGAGCATGCCCGCCGGCTTGCCCTGTTCGTCTTGCTATTCCTCTTCGTCTTCACTCACCGAGGCATTTTAGGCCAAAATGACCTCAGCCGTTTTGTAGCCGTTGATAGCATAGTTAACAGGGGCGTTTTCTATATCGATGACTCCAGATATCTGCAGCAGTCATCGGAAATGGGAAAAGACGGGTCTCTTTTTTTGCACAACATCGCATACAATCGACAAAATAGCCATTGGTATACCACAAAGTCACCTGTCCTCACGGTTTTGCTGGCCGGAGTGCTTAATATTTTTCGCCTGCTCGGTGCCGAGTTCAGTTTTCAAGGACATCGGGCAGCGATACCAACATTTGTTTTGACCTGGCTTCTCATCGGTTCTTTAACGAGCCTGGCGGTCTATTTTTTCCGAAGAAACGTTACCCCTTGGGTTGCCGGCCTCGAAGCGGATCTCGTGGTGGTTTTAACCCTCGGCGGTACCATTTATTTGTCGTATTCAACAACGATGAACCATCATACTTTCGCGGCGTCTCTTATTTTGATTTCCTTTTTCATTTTGCGTATGCCGGAAGCTTGTGTGGATATTCCGCCGGCCCGGGCGGCCACTGCGGGCCTGCTTATGAGTCTGGCGACGGTTGTCGGTTGGGCGGACGGTTTAGCTTTTTCACTGGCTTTTGGTCTTTATCTGATTTTTTATGTCCGTTCCTGTCGGTCAATTGCCGCGTATTGCCTTGGGGCAATTCCGCTGCTGGCGCTTCATTGCGCCCTCCAATACCCGATATGGCGTAATGTTGTTCCATTCGAACTGATTGGGGCCACCGACTATCATGCAGGGCCGTATTTGAAACTTTCCTTGCGACAGTTCACCTGGGCGATCCCGCGTTACAAATACTGGTTGCTGACTTTGATCAGTACCCAGGGACTCTTTGTCTTGAGTCCAATTGTTCTGATTGGTGTGGCGGGGATAGGTGACGCTGTCCGGGGATCCTGGCATGGTTGGCGAGGGGGGGAACGTTCAGATGCTTCTCGCGGCCATGTCGCACTGACCGTTGTTTTCGGGATTATTCTTCTGGTTTCGTATTACAGTTTCTTCTCCAGTCGGGATCTGGGCGGTGCTTGTTTTGGATTCCGACAATACATCGGTTTTATTCCGTTGCTGTCCTACTACGCTGTAAGCTATTACTCACGGCACAGGGACGAAACGTATTTCCAGGCGTTTTTTTACCTGTTTGGTATAATTTCTTTGATGTATGCCCTTATTGGCATGCAGAAACCCTGGACGCTGATGGAAAACAATATGCATCCCGCTGTTCAGGCTTTGCTACGGATTCGGGGTTTTTGAGTGTGAGGGCACCGGGATGTTTTTTGGTGTAAGTCCATCAAGTATTCTCCGCTTCTGGTTCGGAATTTTTGGCGCCAGGTCCGGGCAGCGTGGTGACGACGTTCTCGGTCTCTTCAGGGGTCCCAATGCCGGCCGTAAGGCTGGTTTTAAGAAGATCTTCGACCGACATTCCTTCGATTTCTTGGACGTTTCCTTCCCCTACGTAAACGGTGAAACCACCCAACTGATAGCTCATCGGGAGATAGACGGCAATGCGGCCTTTTTCCGCTTTTCCAACGGTTTTCTCGGGTTCTTTTTGTGTGATCAATCCGAGCATATGGACGGTATCATCGCGCAGGGAGATCCGGGCCGGGACGCCGCGTGTGCGTGCGTCCGTGCCCCCGAGGAACTGTAGCAAATCTTTGATACTTGAATAGAGACTTTTAACGAGGGGGATTCGCTCGACTATGGCTTCGCCCAGGCCGACCAGTTTTCTAAAGATCCAGTTGCGTGCGCCAAGGCCCACAAGATATATTCCGGCGAACGCGAGCACAACACCCAGTCCCGGCACCGCGGGCAGACCAGCTGCTTTCAGAGCAGAACGAACTGAACTATCAAGCCAGACCATAGCTCGAAAACAAACGTAAATCGTCAGAACAGCGGGAGTCGTGACAATAATCCCCTGCATGAATGTCCGGAATACCGATCGCATGATGTGCTCCTACTTTAAAAATTAGCGTTTGCCAGGATCGCGAGATGTAAAGTGACGATTATAATCCAAACCATGTCTTTCCGTTGAGTGCATATCCGTCTGAACTGTGCCTCAAAAAGGCTTGATCGATTGCAAAAAAAGTCTTGACATCGGGGAATGATTTTTGTAGTATTAATCGCCTTCAGGCAAATTGATAGCGGTTGAGGTGTCTCTACAGTTACCTGAACGCTATTTTCGGGCGATTGCCTGATATTTTTTGACGGTAAAATTTGCTCGATTGCCGTACGAGATTGACAGCTAACACCGCAACGGTGGACGCCTCCACACGCATTTTCCATCCGTTTCTAACAATTTTCCATGTGTTCGACAGTGGAGTGTATGTCCGTCGGAGTTGTTTATACAGTTGAAGTTTACCTGAGAGTTGAAAAAAAATGATCGGAAGAAGGAGGTGAAGATTATGGGAAAAGGCGAAAACACTTCGGATACCCCGAAGAACAAGAAAGATCGGTTGCATTTTATCAAACAACGGCATCGGGAGCTGATTCTCGACCGGCGTGAAGGCCTGACTGACGGAATGCTTGAAGACGAAGCCGATGCTCACCACATGCTGGATGAACGCGAAGATCTACAGTTTATTGAAGAACTCGAAACCCAGGCCCGTATCTGAATTTAGTTTGGGTCTGATTTACCGGGCGAGAGCGACCAGGAACCCCTCAAACCAGGTTTCTCTTTCCGCCGCCTGAAGCGATTTGGTCTTCAGTTCAACATCGGCTTCCGCCAGCTGGTTGATGCATTGCGAAAGCCATTCACCAGACCGTTTTCCCACAGCTTTGGCGGCACGTCTGACAGCGAATTGGGGGAGCCCTACCTTATTTGCAATTTGTTTCTGGCTGGCGCCCGTCGCCCGAAGCCTTTTGACCCGCCATAATGTTCTCATCTGGCTCCCCAAGAAGCCTATCATACCGGTAGGAGTTTCTCCCCGTAAAAGGAGATGGTCTGCCAACCGTATGGCGGTAGATACATCTCCACGGGCGATTGCGTGGCTTAAATCAAATATGGATCGAGAGCGGCTTTGGGGCACCAGTTCGGCCACATGCTCTTCGGTGAGTGTGTTTTCGGAATCGGCATACAGGCACAGTTTCTCTAATTCTCGACTCAGTGCTGCCAGATCCGCCCCGATTGCTTCCAGGAGAGAATCTGCAGCGCGCGGTGTGAGCGTCTTCCCTTCACGGGAAGCACGCTCGTTCAACCAGCGTCGGGCTTTTTTCCACCGGAGTTTACTACAATCTACAATTGTCGCAAACTCAGCAATGGCTTTTGCACCTTTCCGCCGCCGGTCAAGTTTTTTACAGCACAGGAGCAGAACGCCTTCTGCCGGCGGATTTTCCAGATATTCTTGAACCCGATCTCCGTAATCATCAAGGAATTTCTGTCCATCCCGCACGATAACGAGTCTTTTGCCTTCCATGCCCATGAAAGGCCGCGTGTATAATTCGTCGAAAACAGTCGGTGCATCCGGAAGATCTTCATGGTCCGTGGTAATACTACCTGGCAGATCTTCGGTTTCAAGAGCCGATCGAATCGCAGAGAGGCAAGCGGACACGAGAGAGGTGTCTTCACCGACGAGGGCATAAGCGGGACAAAGCCCCTTCTCTTTTAGATGGCGGGCGAAATCAAGCGCTTGTACTTCCGACATTTTCTTCTCCCGAATGTGACAGAAGAGAATTTTAGCAAAGATATGGGGCATTATAAAAGGAGTTTCCTGATGATTCTATTAAGCACGCTGATATGTTGATGATACAATGCTATCCAAAAGAGATACAAGCATGTATACGGAAAGGGACGAACATGGGTTTGGATGTGCAGCTTGAGCCGCTGGCCAATAAAGTTCTCGACGAAACGATTGCCCGTGTCTTCAGGGAAGTTCTGCGGTTCGTGGATTACCGTCAAAAAAGTCTTTCCCAGGCAGCTGATTCCATATTCAATCAGCCTGATTCCGGGGACGATTTGGAAAATATCGAGCGAGAACTCCACATTTATTTGCGTGAATGCTGGGATGGACTCGACGGTGTGGGCAGACTGATTAATGCCTGTCTCTACCCTCGGTTTCCTGAATCGGGTCTCTTGCCGCCTGAAGAGATGACGCGGCAGTGCACATTCTACACAGTGCGGCGCGATCTTCATAATAATCAAAAAACGCGTGAGCATCCCTTGAGCAATTTGATCTGGACAGAAACCTCGCAGACGCCTGCCTCAGGCTATAAGCGTTTAAGCTACCTCTACAACATCAGTCTTTTTTTCCCTTTACCCGTTGAGCGATCAGGGCTACTGGCAGGTGTTGCCGATTTGCCAGCCCATTACCGGAGCCTCATCCGCCAGCAGAATTTGGAGGAGTGTACCGCCAAAGAGGCGGTTAATGAGATTGGAGGATGGTTGAAGGGATTTATTGCCGAATGTTATGCGGAAATAGAGAGGGAATTCGAAAGACGGCTCGATCCCAATTCGGCGGGTTAAAAAGTTCAATCAATGATGGGGGGGACCCGGAAACTGCCTTTTTGGTTTTCGGGGGCGTTTCGGAGGGCCTCTTTTTGAGATAAGGAAGGACGTTGCTGATCGGGGCGATCGACATTTTTGCGTGGGGCAATATGTATAAGCGGCTCGACATTTTCTGTGTCGAGTTCGTCAAGTTTGTCGATATAACTCAATATTGAGTCGAGCTGAGCGGCAAACTGTTCCCTCTCAGTATCGGTAAGAGTCAGCCGCGATAGGTGCGCGACGTATTCTACCTGATCTTCTGTTATAGCCATCAGATCCCTCAGCGCGGCGGTTTTTTTACCCGACCGCTTTTGATGCATTTTGTGCAGGCATGGATGTGTTTCTTGGCGCCATCGACCATTGCCCAAACACGTTGAATATTCGGTTTAAACTTGCGTTTCGAGCGGCCCGTTTGCTTGATACCCACGCCGCCTTCACGTTTGGCTCGGCCCCGGCTCTGGACTTTATTACCATTTCCGGGTCCTTTTCCACATATATCACATTTATGGGACATAACTCAACCCCGAATTTAACAGGGAATGGGAACACAGTTAGAAAGGATTTCAGAACACATTTATAATGGCATAATCGTGGAGAGAATTCAAGTATAAGACCGCGAGCCGGGCTATTGATTCATTCTTTCGACCATGTAGGAGCGGGCTGCACCGATGATACCAGCATCATCACCAAGTTCCGCAAACCGGATTTTTGTTCCACGCCAGCAAGCTTCCATCGTCCGCTTTTTTGCGGTCTGGCGGATTGGTTGCATGAGCATATTCCCGGCCGCTGTAACCCCTCCGCTGAAAACAATGACCTCCGGATTCAGGATGTGCAAAATATTAGCCACGGCAGTCCCCAGGTAATACCCTGTCGTTTCCATATTTTCAAGAGCTGGTTCGTCACCTTCAACGGCGGCTTCGTAAATATCCCTGGCGGTGAGTTCGTCACGTTTTTCCCGTAAGATTGTTTCCCCTCCGTCGTCGATCGTCTCCTGCATCCTGCGAACCATGTTCGTTGCGCTGGCGAGAGCCTCGACGCACCCCCGGTTTCCGCAACCGCAGATCGGTCCCTCTGGTTCAAGGGTCATATGACCAATTTCGCCGGCGCAATCTCTGAACCCGTGCCAGACCTTGCCGTTAAGCACGATCCCGCCTCCGATGCCGGTGCCGAGAGTAAATTGCACGAGGGAAGATGCGTTTTTGCCGGCGCCCACCCATTGTTCGCCCAGGGCAGCGGCATTGGCATCGTTTTCAAGAAAGCAAGGAAGCCCGCTTCGGTCCTCGATCATCTGTTGCAGAGGAACATTGTCCCAACCTTCGAGGTTGGGGGCGAAAATAACAATCCCTCTTTTAAGGTCAAGAGGCCCCGGGCTGCCAATGCCTGCCCCGACAATATCAGAACTTTGCTCGCTGAGTTTCTCGCGACATTGCTCGATGGTCTCGTTAATTCGGTCAGCTACTCCTTCTGGCCCCCTGTCCGCTTGGGTGGTCATCCGGCAACGTACAAGGACTTTCCCTTCTGAATTAACCACACCAGTTTTTATATTGGTTCCGCCTAAGTCTACGCCAACGACCAGCTTGTTCATCGATTGTTTCCTCTAAAGATATGTTGGACAATGTACGATGAGGTTATTTTATGTGGGCTTTGTGCTCATATTCAAGTTGGAGCAAGCAAGCTTTTACAGCAAAATAACCCCGTTATTTGCTTGCGAGTGGAGCTTCGGTCGTTTAGGTTTTAATTGAAGAGATAACGACCGATGAAATGCTTTTGGGATAGCCCATTTATGGAATCCAGCAATGTCTGCATTACAAATGCTGGCCTATCAAATAAAGATTTTGCAGCAGCACTTCAGAAATACGATCTCGATTACAAAGAATGTTCCGCCGGCGAGGTTGTTTCTGCTGCGCGACATGGCGACATTGGTGCTCTGGTCATTGGTCAGCTTACTGATGCAGAGAACAGACTCTGGCTCTGTCGTCGTCTGAAACTTGATGATGAATTTAACCACATTCCCGTGCTGGCTATTACCTCGGGGGGCCCGCCCCGGCCACCGACAGATCACGTGCGTATCGAGCCGGATGAATATGTGCCGAACATGGCTACCGAAGAGGCAGTGGCTCTTTCGGCCTATCAAGCTTTGCTTCAGGGAGAGTCGAGACGGAACCGGGGAACAAAATTCTATACTCGAGCGGTGAGCGGAAGCGACCTCAGATTATTGCCTGAAGTCGGTGTTATTATGGAAACGATGTTGGCTTTAACCTCTCTACCTGACGAAGAGAGCCGACGCCTCCGTTACGCAGTGCTCGAAATGGGCTCCAATGCCATTGAGTGGGGAAATCAGGGTGAATTGAGGCGTGGAGTGTATTTTAAGTTTTTGGTTACAAACGACCGGATTGAAGTCAAAATCAGGGATAGCGGTGGGGGGTTCGATGCTGAAGAGATGGTGGGCGAAAACATGCCCGAACCCGAAGAACAAATGCGTATTCGGCAAGACGCCGGTATGCGTTTAGGGGGGTACGGCGTGCGCGTCTGCCAGGAATTCGTTGACGATGTAACTTACAACGAGCGCGGTAATGAAGTGACCCTGGTGAAAGAATTGCCGGGAGCCGCCCCCGAATGATCATTACTGTCACGCTGAATCCCGCCCTGGATAAAACTCTCGAAGTTCCTGCATTCAAGGTAGGACAACATGCCCGTGCCACTCGAACCGGGTTGCTCCCGGCAGGAAAAGGGATCAATGTTGCCAGAGGTGTCCAGCGGCTTGGCGTTTCTTGTGTGGCAACGGGTCTGGTGGGGAAAAATGAAATGCCTCTGTTTACAGAACAACTCTCCCGAGATAAAGTCCGCGCGAATTTGTGCACTGTCGATGGTTTGACCCGCACGAATACCACAATTCTCGATCCAGAGGAAAGAACGACGACACACCTGCGAGAACAGGGCTTTCAAGTTGTTCCGGAGGACCTTCAAAAATTGAAAACCGTTCTTTCCGAAGAATTGAATCGACCGAAAGGCAGCGTTTGGATCTCTTTTTGCGGCTCGCTGCCGCCGGGTATCAGTCTTGATGAATTCGTAGAACTTATTCGCATTTGTGCGACCGATGCTTCAGTTATTGTGGATACCAGCGGCCCAGCTTTGCGGGCGTCCATTGATTCCGGCGTTGTCAACACTGTTAAACCCAACATCGCTGAATTGGGAGAGTATTTTGAGCTTGAACTTCAGCTCGAAGACGCGGTGGCAAAATGCCGGGAATTACTGTCATTAGTTCCGACCGTCTTGCTTACCGCCGGAGCGGAAGGTGCATATCTTGTGCGCGAAAGAGAGACTCTGGGGGTATCGTGCAACTTACCCGCAGACGATGTGAAAAACACAGTCGGTACGGGCGATGCGTTTCTTGCCGGATGGTTTTCCGCGCTGGAAAGCGGATCAGAGGGGCGAGCAGCGCTTTTCCGGGCTGTGGCCGCCGGAGCCGCCGCCGCGCGTAGTGAGACAACCGTGGGATACCATTTGGCGGACATCGAAGAACTGCTGCCGGAATGCCGAGAACTATGACAACGGGTCGGTTCAGCTTCATTTAACGAGCATACCCGGCCGGGGGAGCATCTGCCCCTCCACTTCGACCTCCACCAAAGGCCAGTCGTCTGAAGGTTCCGTCAAAAGCTCGATACCGTGTTCCTCTATCAGAATGGTGTCCTCGCTTTTCGTTCCACGGATGGAGGGGTTCCATGCGAACGCCTGGGGTTTTTTAACGGCGTAGGGGGTGGTAGGGTTGACAATATATTCTCGTGGGAGGTATCCGATGGCACCGCCTTGATGGTGAAGTTCCCATTCATCTTCAAAACCGACCATTTTATATGCTTTCTGTCCGGCTGCAAAAACTTCAGAGGCAGGCCGACCGGGCCGGGTGTTCAGGATGAATTCAGCATCAACGCGACAGACCGCTTTATGCCGGGCGGCAAGATCTTCGGAGAGTTCCCCGAAATGAACGAACCGCGTCATCGCTGTCACCAGACCCTGTCTTCGTCCACACGCCACAAGCATAGCATACTGTTCGACTGGCATGTTTTTCGGTCGGGGGTGTCGCCACTGCCGTACGCGTTCATCGGCCGCGACCAGCAAAACCACAGGGGTCAACCCCTGGCGCGTGTATTCCAGCGCAAGAAGTGACGCAACTTCGGACTCGGCCATCC
Organism: Candidatus Brocadiia bacterium; assembly: GCA_046538485.1. GTDB lineage: Bacteria > Planctomycetota > Brocadiia > SM23-32 > SM23-32 > JBKHIT01. The sequence goes on from JBKHIT010000003.1 coordinate 67,432, forward strand.
CGCGTTCTACGTGGCGGGCAGCGTTTTCCATCGCTTCGCTGGCGTCATGTCCCTGTTTTCGATACCGTTCGATTTCAGGTTCCAGCAACTGAAAACGCAATTGCTGGAAACCCGCAGGAGGAGACGGCAGATCGCAGGAACCATCATCAGCTACGCAACGTTCGCCGCTCAGAAGGCCGTCGACGATGTGATCCCTCTGGTCGGGTTCATGCCACGGGAAAATGGCCGTGTCCAATTCTATCCCGGCCAATTCTTCGGTCAGAAGCCGTTCTGTTTCAATATTATTCGCCACCAGGGTGACATTCTCGGGCGTTACGACGAAAGTCCCCACGCCGGTTTCCTGGGCGGAATTGACGACGTTGTTCGCTCCACATCCGAGCCAGGCGAAAGAATCCGTGCGCCCCATCACAATCCCGTCGAGATTGTTCTCCGAAATGAAACGGCGTACTCTTTCGCATTTCAGACCGAATTCTTCAGCAGAATCCATCGTTTCCTCCCGACTGCATTCAGGTAGATTCAGGTAACACATTAACTATAACGGATATCCGTCTGCGTTTCTGCCGGAAGCAGGTATACCGGTGGTTTCTCATCTTCGCCGGATTGGAATGAACCACCAGAACGGAACCGGAGTCTATGACTGGCTGTTATAGTCAGCAATCCTGAGGAGCCACGTCAGGTTTTTCAGGGCTTCGGCACCGTCGATAACTGCCGTTCCGGTCAAAAACTCACGGATCAGAAGCCGGAGGGGATCGGGATATTGAAATATGCCCCAATCAGTTTCAATTTCCGCACAGTAAATACCGTTTTCATTTTTTCCCCCACCGATGTCATAAGTATGCCCGTTGAGTTCGAAGCGTCTTATATGGCTTGTTTCTTTCTCAGGAAGTGTGCGATTGGTTACGATTTCGCACTCAACCTGCGTCCCATTACTCGCGTCTACTGTGAAAGAGGCTTTGGCTCCATAGCCGGAAAAAGAAGTTTCAAGTGACCGAAAATTGATCGTGGCGCCGGGGACGGTTGCCTGAAGACCAGCGAGCATGTGTGGAGCCAGGTCCATCCAGCTTTCCACAGGGTTTGGGGCGCGGTCCCTGACGGGCGATGCAAGCTGTCCGCGAAATTTTTTAACCTCCGCGTCGTCCGTATTTTGTCCCAACAGTTCCTGGCATTTCCTCGCCGACACATGATACTGCGAACACATACCGAGTCGGACGCCGGCAGTGTCCGCGGCCGAAACGAGACTTTTTGCCTTATCAAGTATTTCTTCGCTTTCCGATTTCTCGTCATATACAAACGGTTTTTCGCAAAGTGTATCTTTCAATTCACCAATTGCCGTCAGAACGTGCTCAAAATGGCAATCCGGCGGCGTACACACATCGACAATATCCGGATGTTCGCGTTCCAGAAGTTCCGCCAGATCCGTGTAGCCCGGACCTTCGTATCCGAAAAGATCTGAGAGCACGTCTTGTGTGTCGGCAACCGATTCAGAGCTCGTTCCGACAAAACCGCAGACGCGCGCTCCTTCGAAATCCCACCATTTGGCGTGATGTTTGCCGATTCCACTCGCTCCAACCACCGCTACACTCTTTTGTTCTTGATCCATGCTGTTTCTTTTCGTTGATCTACAGAAGGTTGTTGTCCGTGTGAAAACAGTTCTGCCGACAATTATATCATCAGTTTTGTATATTGGAAAGAAAGGCCGGAAAAGCGGTCTTTTCAGCCCATCGGTTTGGGCTCTGTCTGAAAATCCGGATCTGAACTCGAGTCTCAATGGCCGTGAGCGGACTGGACTTCAGCCGAGGCTGGAGTTCAGAACGCGGACCGGATCGATGCAACGACAAGCTCGCAGTCAAGATGCCTGCGCTACTGTAACCACATTCCCTCGCTGTGCCCGGCTACGAGACCCTGGCGTCTTCTGTATCACAGACATCGTATGCCTTCAGAGTGCGTTACACTCACCCATTCAGGTCCAAATGTCATTGCGAGGCGTTCCGCATAGCGGGACGCCGCGGCAATCTCGCTGTTGGGCCAACAAAACGACGAGATTGCTTCGCCCATCTTACGATGGGCTCGCGATGACTCATGAAGCGGTATCTCCGGGCTCAGCACGTAATCCTGCCTGTCAACGGTCTGGCTGCGAGGAGAGAAAGGTTCTTGTTGGCGGACCTTGCTTCCCCAGCACTTCTGCGGGATTTGCCCGTCTCAAGTCCAGTTTCGCCCGCCATTGGCGGGCTCAGCTGAACTCGAGTCTGCAGGATAGACGCGCGGCGCGATGGGGAACAGGCAGCATGATTTTCGGGAAATGTCCGGCTACCAGCACCCGCACGGCCCACAGCGCAAATTCCTTTTTCACCTGAGAGCAGTGGACCTTTGAGGCCCTTTCATGTATGGTGCATCCGAAGTTCGGTTTGCTGATAAGCTTTGTGCAGATGGGGAATCTGAGATATGACTTGCGAACTTCCCAACATCCTGCTGATCACCACTCATGATCTGGGAACGTACCTGGGTTGTTACGGATGGGACCCGGTTTTGCGGACACCTAACCTTGATCGCGTGGCCCGGGAAGGCGTGCGATTCGAGAACCAGTTTTGCACCGCTCCTTACTGTAGTCCAAGCCGCGGGGGGATCATGACGGGCAAGTATCCCCACAAAAACGGGCTGATGGGCCTTGTTAATCTGGGTTGGGATATGCCTTTGGGTAATGAGCTGTTGCCCGGCTTGTTGGGGGAGGGCGGCTACGAAACGTTTTTGTTTGGGTTCCAGCACATTGCCAGCGATGCTTCCGGAATCGGATATGATTGCGTGAGTGAAAGAGGAAACTATGGATGCGACGCCGTCGCGCCACTGGCGGCCCAGTTTCTCAAAAAGAGATCTGGCTCAGCGAAAAAACCCTTCTATGCAAAAGTTGGTTTTTCAGAAGTGCATCGACCATACCGCGTTTCGCGCGCACCCGAAGTCGATGAAGGAACGATCCGGCCACTGCCGTTCCTGGAAGATACCCCGGGCTTGCGAAAAGATATGGCCATGTTCTACGGGGTGATTCAGAGAATGGACCGGGCCGTGGGGCATGTTCTAAAGGCACTCGAGTCCTCCGGCTTCGCTGAGAACACCCTCGTTATTTTTACCACCGACCATGGGTTTGCATTCCCCCGGGCCAAAGCAACCCTCTACGATCCCGGTATCCGGACCGCATTGCTTATGCAATGGCCAGGGGGGATTGCGGAAGGGCAGGTCGCCGATGAACTGATCAGCAACGTTGATCTTCTCCCAACTTTGCTTGAGATTACGGGAGTGCCCGTCCCACCGGAAGTCGACGGACGCTCTTTCTGGCCGCTGCTGCAGGGGGAGATGTACGAACCTCGCGAGGCAATGTTCGCGGAGAAAAACACCTCGCCGAACGACATCAAACGTTGTGTGCGCATGCCGCGATACAAATATATCCGCAACTACAACACCGGTCCGCGGCTCGAATTGCCCACCGATATCGAGGTGACGGCTACGCGGGGTGATATGGGTGAAGAACATCTCAAACCCCGTCCGCAGGTGGAACTTTACGATTTTGAGACCGATCCGTGGGAGAAAAACAATCTCGCGGGCCAGGACGATTACGGCTCTATCGAGGAGCAAATGCGGAGAAGACTCCAAACTGTTCTCGAAGAAACAAACGATCCGATTTTGACGGGTGATATTTCGCGCCCGGCCGGGGAGGCACAGCGTTTCGAAGAGGTCTGGAGTGAAGAAGCGATGCAAGGACGGCAGGAACGAGAGAACTCAATCATCCGGGAATACGAAGAGTTGAAGTCAGACCAGTCATAATAGCGTGGGAGAAGAATCGTATGATCGGAGCAATCGCCGGAGACATCGTCGGTTCCGTTTATGAAGCCCGTCCGATTTGCGCGAAATTATGGATGAATTCCGCCTCCAATATTGCAAGGGGTAGTGGGGAGTGCTTATCAATCGTTCAAAAAGAGCCGCGGCGAGCTGGCAACCGCCGCAAACGCCTCAATCAGCTCCTGGTTTCTGGTCATTAACTGCGTGTCCGTTTTAATCGCAAGCGCTGCGAAGTAGCAGTCATACGCCGAGCAACCTGTGCTGTCGCCAGACGCAGGATCTCCGACGAAAAATCTCCTGTAGCGGTGTTTCTACCCCGGATATTTCAAGCGTCCTCAGCGCTGTAGCTGTGCCGTTGGTACCAACGGACCACTAGGCTCTGTCTGAAAATACGGATCTGGATTCGAGCGGCTGCATTTGCGGCTGGCTTTGTCCGCCTGTATCGGCTTATCTCCACTGGATAGGCCTGCTTGGGCGTCCGCGCCATCCGCAAATTCGCTCGCTCTCGGTCCGACGACCGGATTCTCAGACAGAGCCTAACTGGAGAGGGGAAAATAGCCGTTTCGCCGATGCTGTAACGCGGTTTAACGAATATTTACAGATATCGTTTCAGGGACTATTTGTCGGCCTCCACGACCTCTCGTGGGAGAAGCAACTCTTCCTCATCACGCGCCAGGTAGGGGGGCACGGTCATCAACCGCCGATCTCCGGTGCCACGATAGAATTTCCATAACCGACCATCCTCGCCCTCCGGTACCGGTACGCTGAAATAATCGGCACTGTCCAGCTGACCGAAATCAAACACTTTCTTGCCGCTTCCGTCTAACAACACGCCGTTGGTGGAAGTGGCAAATCCGCCAACGACTTTCGTGCCTTTGGGAACGTAAAAATACCGGTTCCATCGATGATATGGGTGTTCCGCGTCACTGAGACTTGACCGAAACGTCATCGGTTGGCCCGGGGTCCACTCGATGTGCGTCATGTCGCTGTGATCGGTCCACTCGATCTTATGAAGGCCACTGTGGGGTGTTTTGAATACGACTTCACGCGTCTTGCCTTCGCCTTCGGGAGACACCACTACTTCCTGAATTGTTTTTTCCTTCTGACCGTCGATCCAGACAAGCTGCATCTCTATATCGCCCAACACGCCGCTGTAGATTTTGCCACCAGTCACCTGGAGGATGATCTGCCGGTTCCCTTTGCTGAACCACGTATACAGCGTATGCCGTCCGCGGTAGTTGGGATAATGTTCTGTCTTCACATCTTTCAGATCCAGCTCATCAACTGGCACGAGGTCAGTACTGTAGGAGACAGGTTCGAAGTCTATTTTGTCCTTTTCGTTGTTCTTCAGTCCCGCCTCCAGGATCCCAATAATTTCTTCGTCGGTGAAGAGTTTATCGCTGGTCCAGTCGTCGATGTCCACCACCTGTAATTCTTTCATCTGTTTTTGCAGGTCCGCGCTCGGACCTTCTTTTTTTTCTTTTCCGTCACCTGCCGTGACATCGCCCAAAAGGTCGGCGATCTCCTCGCTCTCTTTCTCGGTCGAATCCGCTTTTCTATCGGATGCGCTTCTTTTGAGAGGTCTATCAACCGACAGTCTTCCCGCGTCAGCTTCATCCGGCACGCCGATGCCCCGTCTCCGAAGGGCACGGAAAAGCCCCCGAATGTGTATCAGCATCGTGTCCTGCATCCGGTAAGCATGCCGATAAAGGTCCTGCGCGGCCCTTTTGCTGGCCTTTCGCCCGTCGGCGTCGGCATACCGGAAATACAACTCCACGTAACGGGTGTAGACGATAAGTTCATCGAGTCGTGCATGCACCTCGGGATCTTGTGCGAGACGGCGCGCCTCCGCCAGGAGTTCGTACATCCGTGCCACCAGATCTTCGTGGGTGCGGACTTTCTCGGATTTTTTGGTTATCAGCCGGTAGAACGCTCGCATTGGTTGACGTGCCTGGCCAAAGGCGTTTGTCAAAAAATCATCGACCAACTCATCCACCTTTTTGGCAGCATCCACGTCCCAGACCAATCGGGTGGTCAGGTAGTAGCCCAGGCCATTGGCGCCCCAGGAGTCCGACGCTTCGGAGTTTATGAATCGAGCGCCTTTCTCATAGTAATACGGAATCCGCTCGGTCAGATATTTAATTCGCCCGCCCCGGGCCCGGCAGGGCATGGCATTGCTCCACAGGTAAACGTCGTGATAATCCCGAATTCCGATCATGTTCGCGCGTTGGGCCCAGCCATCAATCAGTTCTTCAAACGTGTATCCGCCTTTGATAAAAGCGGTGGCGATGCTTACGATCACCCTGGGATGGACGTCAACACTCGGGGGCGGCGAATGCATATTGTAGGCGTAGATCCCAACGTGTTTTTCCCCGTATCCCAGTTCGTTGATTGCTTCGGCCACGGCGTTGGCAAGCAGCACGGCCCGATCGCTCACGCTGCCCATTTTCTGGCACTCTTTGCACTGGCACCAACCACCGCCGTCCGATGGATCCATGGAGATACTGTCCCTCTTCGGGTTGTTCTTGATGCGACGCACGGCATCTTCAACGACCAGTTGACGGAGCCCTTCGTTGGCAATGCAGAATTTGTTGCCACCGCGTTTTCTATCTCGCAGCGCCAGATATTCCGGATGTTCATCAAACGCCTTCTGGTTCCTCCTGATGATCGAATCGTACGCATGGCCCGTACTTAGTTTTGCAGCCGAAGTGACCCGGTTCCGATCTTTCCACAGGCTCCACATTTGACCATCACTCCATGGAGCTCCTCTGGGGGCATTGCGGTTGTAGAAATCGGGGGCCTCGAAAACGTCCATTTTTACCTGTAAATCGGAGTCTTCGGGGATAACCTCCCAAGTTTCCGTCGGGAAAAAGCGCCGGTATCCGAGTCTGTACAAAAAGTCCCAGACCCCATGCTGCGCCGCCAGATCCGTCGCGCCGACTAGGTATATGCCCTTTTGGTGGGTGCGAATCAGGTATTCATCCCGGCGGATTAGATCCTCCGGATCAAAGCGCTGAGCCAATCCCAGCTTCGGAAAGTCCTGATAGTTGCCAACAGCTATCCCTTCTGTCCCGTCTCCTGTTCTAACCTCAAACGTTCCGCCGGTGATCTGACGGAGGTAATCTGCCAGGTGCTGTGCGCTTTTAGTAACACGTTTACCGGCATCGGGAGAAACGACAATGTGCAAGTGCGCTTCTCCCTTCCGGGCGACGGAGATTTTCTCGCCCGCCAAAACTGTGGCCGAAACGAACCAACCCAGCAACAGGCCAACGACAATTGCTATAAGAACCGGCAGCTTTTTTTTCAGCTTCATTCGGGCCTCTCGTATTGATCTCAGATATCGTCGACAAGTTTCCCTTCCGGGGATTCCCCCGGCAGGATGCATTTTTTTCTAATCTCACATTTTTCTGTCTGCGACCTCCCCCACATCCTACCGCCTGGAGCCTTCGCATACAAAAAATTCCACTGAACGGCGATGTTAGTGGTAAGCGCCAGGGCCCTGAATATGCGGCGATCTTCTGGAGCTTACCTTCTTCGGGGGGCATAAAATCATAGCCTGGCCGGTGAGAGGCAACGATCATTATCTCGCGTGTGTGACAAACTTACTGTGTCAACGTGTCGTAGCTCAACCGGTGACAGGCAGAAATGCCGTACGTGTTAGCCCAACAGCGAGATTGCCGCGGCGCCCCGCTACGCGGAACGCCTCGCAATGACATTGTAAGCAGGGACGGCTAATGTAATGCGGGCTAAATGCGTACGGAATGCCTGTCACACTGGATGTTCACTGAACTCGCAGCTGATTGTTCAGGCTGGCATGCTGCCGTAGCCGCAACTGATTTTCGCCCCTTCTTGGGGCTACCAGTTCCGCACTGATTTCTTTTCTACGCCGAATTTGAATGTGATGTCCCGTGGCGGCGGATTGTTGCCGGGAGCTTTTGCCCTGACTTTCAGGACGTATTTGGTTTCCGCCTGCTTTGCCTCCTGCATCACATCGTCAATCCCGGCGAGCGGAGACTCGTCCTTTTCGACGGGCGCCGAGTGTTTGATTGTTGTCTCCGGTTCGTACTCGATCCGAATCAACGCCGTACCGCGGTATGCCATGGTATCTCCGCTTGACAACTTGCGCAGTCCTTTGTCCGTTTTTTCGAAAAGTCTGATATTTACCTTCTGCGCTCTGCGTCCCTGGAGGGAACGACGATAGTTCACGGCGGCGCGGGTTGCCTTTTTGGGTTTCTTCCCCCAGAGCCAGACCGAGGGTTGCTGAGTTTCGGGCTTCGGAACCGGGGCGAATTGTCCCGTCTCTATCCTCCCCTGTGCGTCCGAATCCCGAAATGCCCAGTCGTAGAGGAAAACAGAATCAATCGCGGCCCCCGCATCAATTTTAGCCTTATTCGTTGGGCCCAGGATGAGTCCCGGTTGGAGAATGCTCCCGTCGCGCCAGCGCACGACTGCTGGTGCCGACAAAAGGGCGACACGTTTGCCGTCGACAAAAAGGCGATACTGACCCATTTCCCAGCACAGAACCACATGGTGCCAGCCTCTGTCGTCCGGGAACGATGCCGATGTCTCCCGGAGTTTCGGGCCTTCTTCCGGGATAGGGGAGAGTTCGGTCGATTTCCAGTGATCCACGTGCGTGTTACGTTCGTAGGTTCGCAGGCGGAGGGCGGGGCGATTGTTGAGGGAAACCAGCTCGAGCGTGGTGTTCATATGATGCCGCAGCTGCGCGACAGGCAGCGGGACGGCAGCGGTTTTTTTTACTTGCAGATCAAACTCAAGCGTGCCGCTGAACCAGCTTGGCACCACCCCGTAACGGGCGTGCGCGCCTTGCGGATTGATTTCAATTGCTTTCCGGCGTGAACCTTTCACCCGGTCCGCTTCCCCGTTTTCCGAAAGAACTCCACCCCCCACGTCTGGCGCCAGTCCTTTATCAAATGAGACCCCGAGACTGACTCCTTTCGGCCACGGAGCCGGGGGAGGGGTATCGGTGGAGCGGACCAGCAAAGCCCTCAATGATGTCACGGGGGCGGCGGGGACGTGTACGCTCTCTCGGGAGTTCAAGAGCTGTCCGGTCTCGAGATCCCAGACGCGGAAATGTTCGCCCTTCAGCTTGAGACCCGCCAGCGATGGATGGAGTTCGGTGTCGGGGGCCAGGGGCCATCCATACCATGCGAGCAGCAGAATGGCCTGACGCCGGTCTTTTGAGGGCGCGACGAAGACGCGTAGTTGTGAGGATGCCGGGGGGTTTTTCACGATGTTGGCAGCCCGGATTCGCCGCGCATTCCGCGTTATCGAGAACATGGGAAGCATCTCACGCTTGCCATCGACCAGACCGAAGCGGCGCGCAAGCGAGGTCACGCGGCGTTGTTTGGCACCGGCGTGCCGGTAGTACTCGGCCACGGCCCGCTGTTTGCCATGGAACGACCAGCCGTCAACTCCGAGCACTTCGCCCCACACGACTTCATGAATACGATCTCGGCGCGCTCGCCAGGGATCTCCCCCGGCATCGTGGACGTAATTGAAACCAAAATAGCCCGGGATAATGTCGCGAACGTAATCTTTTTTCCATTTGGGCCTGACGCGTCCGTATCCGGTCTGTCCGTACGGAGCGATATGTCCGAGGTGGGCGATGTGGGTTCCGCGGCGCCGGTAAAACTCCGGGATAATAAGGACATCGGGGTGATCTTCGCGTATTTTGCGATAGATGTGACCACAGGGTACGTCAGAATTGCGTTTTCCCCCGTTTTCCCCGTAGAAGCGGAGGACAATGCTCGTGTCGTAGTAGAAGATCGTGCATCCCCAGCGCTTTTTAGCATAGGCAATCTCCTCGGAAAGACGCTGCGCGATCGGGTAGACCGCCCACCAGGGGGTATGTTCGGGTATCAGCTTGTGGTAATTGTCTTTGACGGGGTCCGACTTGGGATTGGCATTTCCGACTCCCTGGACCCACTTGTTTCCCGACCATCGCGGCTGGGGATGGCGGATTGTCGCGCCGGTTCGGAAACCGGCCTGGCGAATGATGCGGAAATAGTCGTCCATCGCGTGGTCCAGCTCCGGCGTGAGGATCGGCAACATACGCGGCGCACCGACAAACCCCGTCGAGTGGAAACCGCCTTCCAGATTCCACAGGATCATTCCCTGAGCGTTCATTTTTTTGAGGGCATCCACTGTCCTGTGAGCGGTGCGGATAAACGCCCGGCGGAGGAAGGCCTTTCCGTGCGGCGAGAGCACATCGACGGTATCGAGAATGGGACTCCAGAGGCGGCGCGGATTTGTTCCCTCGATGCCAAACTGCGGCGCTTTTTTCCCCCATTCCCCGAGGATATAACATGCGCCGACGGCCCCCCGGTCGGGCCATTCGAGCATCGGTGACTGAAACTTCTGATATTCTTTGTAGAAATCGCGCAGCACCCAGTGTCGCCGTTCTTTGTTTCCCGCAAAACGCAACGCGAATTCCAGCTCGAGTGTCTCGCCCGGGGGTATCCGGGGGAGACCTTTCGGCGGCATCACCAGCTCACCTCTGGCCACCGCCCGCACCCCGCCCGTTACCACCAGCGGGTAGACGTTTTCAGTCCCTTTTTTCGGTTTCGCAAAACCAAATCGCACCGGCGGGGCAAAACTTTCGTATGACGCGAAGATCTGGCCAATTTTTGTTTTTACTCCGATGGCTGTTGGCCGGTCGTGTGTGTTTCTGACATCCCCGTCTTTGAGTTTGTCAGCCGCAGCAGGGAGCCGGAGATGGAACAATTCGAAACGAAAGTTCGCCACGGGGTGTTCCGACCGATTTTCGGCCAGAAGCCGCATTCGCAGGACGTTGCCCTTACGTTTGTACCGGACCCGCACCTCGCCCCATCCGTATTGGCGCGTCACCTGACGTTTGCGTTTGTCGAACGCGGCATTGGGATCTTTCAGCGAAGCCCGGGAAAACTCATAATCCCAGAAATTGTTCTTTGGGTTGACTTTGCGTGTTTCCAGAACGACATTCGTGGCCGCCGGGAGCGGATTAGCGATCAACTGATCGCCCTGCCAGTTAAGAGAGAACGTCTTGTTGGCGAAGGTTAGTTTCGGGGGAGGGGGCGTTTTTATCCCCTCTGGTTCCCCCCGCGCCGGAGGCAAAAATGTCAGCAGGCCGACAAGAAACATCGCGATCGGCGCCGGTATTACCGCGAGGGATTTGGACCGGTTTTTTGATTTGGTGGACAATGTCATTGGCTTTCTCCTTGCATTACCACCGATGGGAGTCTATGCCGTGGCTCGCAGCCGAAAAACGAACGGTGCGCGCTGGAGGACCTTTGCCTTCGGGCAGGGGTTTCACCTCCATCACGTAAGACGTGCCCGTGTCCACCTCCCCCTCGAGCATCCCCAGGTCGTCACCTGTATCTCCGGCGTCCAGCGACATGTCATCGGAAGCACCTAAATCTTCTCCACTTTCGATCTTTTTCGACCTTTTGAAACGGAGTTTGCCGAGGCCGACTCCGTTATAGCTCTGGAGGGTCCCGAAGGCGACGCGTTGACGCCCGTGTTGCAATCTTTCGTAAAGAGTGACCTGAAACCGCTCAGCTCGGCTCCAGTTCGGTGCGGGCCGTGAATTAATGCCGACGTTAACATTTTTGGGGAAGGAACCCCACAGCCAGACGGTGATGGGTTGTTTCTCTGGTTTTTCCACGGGTTTCATGCCGTTAGAAGACATCCGGGAGCCGGCCTGCTGTTTCGTGAAAGGCCATGTGTAGGCTATCAGCGAATCGACCAATGCTCTACCATTTTTCGACGTTTCTCCGCCTCCGACAATAAGACCCGGTTCCAGTGCGGTCCCATCACGACGGCGCAATTTGACCGGCCCGGAGGCCGAGTCGGTCAGGTTGCCGTCCACGTAAAGCCTGTACTGTCCGATATCCCAGGTCAGAACAACGTGGTACCAGGTTCCGGGTCGGAGTGCCGCGTGAATTTTCCGGGTTTCGGCATCTTCCCCGGCAGAATCACCATCCCCGGTCTGCGCCGGAATCTCGCGGAACCGCAGGCCCAGAACCGTCTGACCGTGCTGTTGCTGGAGGGACAGTTCGAGGTCGAGATGATGTTTCAAGGCGAGGATGCGAAGGGGACGGTCGCCGCTTTTTTGGGGTTTGATGTCGAATTCCAGGGATCCATTGAGCCAGCTCGGTACGACACCGTAGGCGGCCCGCGCTCCGGAGACCTGGAGGGCGTTGCCGTTTCGTGCCTTCGTTCGGTTTCCTTTCCGGGAACCACGGTCTGTCCCGGGGGGACCACCGCCGAAATCGGGCGACATGCTTTTATCGAAGGAGATCCCCACCAGGACCCCTTCGGGCGGGTGTTTTCGCGTTTTCGGAGTACTTTGCAGGTAGAGCGCGCTCAATCCTGCGATCGGATCCGGTTCGACTTTGATAGGGGACCTCTTTGCGGGCATGAGACCGGTCCCGAGGTGCCAGGTGTGTTTCTGGGGCAAATCTATCCCGGGGAGATCTGGTTTCAGGCGGATCATATGACCGGAACCTTTTTGCCAGACCACCATCAGCAGAGCCCGTTTTTTGTCGGGGCTGAACACAACTCGTGTGCGGAGGTTTGCCGGAACAGAACGTTCTGCCACAATGCGGACAGGGTCCACAGATTCACCCAGACGCCACGCCCGGGAAAGGGGCGGCAAAGGATCTATATCGTCTTCGTCAAGGAGTCCGATTTGTCGGGCGGCCGCGGCAATCCGTTTTTGTTTGGAACGGGCGGCGTCATAAATCTCGCGGACGCGGTGGGGATTTTCCCGGGCACTCCACATCAGCACATCGCCCCAGGCTACGGCTCGCCGGAGCTGTGGTTTACGTGCTTCGAGATTGGCCCCTTCGACATCCGTGACCGTGAAAGCATCGGCACGCCACTCCCGTACGCGGGGAGGTGTGCTTTCGAAAGCAATTTCTTCTGCGGCCATCTTCTCCGCTTCTTCATAGTCATATTCCATGTGCTGTTTGAGTGTCAGCACGTGTTCGCGTATCAACCGTTTCAGCTTGAGCTCGACGTATGGAGCGGAGTTGGCCCAGTAACTGTGATGCAACACATGGATGCGGTCCGGAATCGCGCGGCGCCATTTGATGCGCCGTGGAATTTGCCGGTAGCGCAGCATGTTGCCGATAACCCACCTGGGCGTGGGAAGACCGCCGATTCGCTTTTCTCCGGTTCCGCGAAGACTGTCGGTGAAAATTCTGTAGCCGGCCTTGCTTTTCAGAATTTCCGCCGATCTTGCCGATCGCCAGTGGCGTTCCGCATATCGAGGAATGAGCAGGACGTCGGGCTGGAGCTCGCGAAGACGCTGGAATGTCCTTGCGTTGAACAGCATCCAGTCTTCGAGCCGTCCCGGCCCGGCTTTTGACCAGAAGCCGTTGTCGTGGATGTAGAAGATGCTGCACCCCCAACGCTGTTTTGCGTACTCGATTTTATCGGAAAGCCGCCGGGCCAGCGGGTAGACGCGTCCGGCGGCAATCTCGTGGGACCTGGCATTCTTCAGGGGCGGCGCGAAATTTTCGTGTTCGCGATCATACGATCCCGGCCCCTGCGTCCACCGTTGCCGCCGTTCACCGTAATGGAGCACTGAAGGGCGTATGCAAACCCCGGTGCGCAGACCGGCCTGGCGGAAACGTCTGAAAAAGTCGTCGGCGAGTTTGTCCATTTCAGGCGCGATATCGGGGAGACGCCGCGGGTCGCCGAATGGATACTCCGGATAGATATGACCGCCTTCGATATTCCAGATCACCACGCCCTGCGCGTCGGCGGCCTGGAGGTGTTTGACGGCCTCATCGGCGAGCCCCATAAGTTTTTTGCGGAGTTTCTCGCGGCCCTCCGGTGTGCCGGTTTTCATCTTCGGCGCACGAAACCATCCACGGGGATTTTCGGGAGTGACGTGACGGGGGGAACCTGCCAGGATTATCTTGCCGATCGGTCGCCGGTCAGACCAGTTGATATGCGGTTTCTGGGCTGCGTGAAACGCTTTGTAGAAGGGCCGCAACACCGTTGCATCGGGTCGCGCAGAAGGAGCGAAGCGCAGAACAAATTTAAGCTGCAGCTCCTCGCCGGGCGGGATTTGGGGTCGCCCGAGGATCGGCAGCACAAAAGAATCCTCTTCCAGTGCGGCAACGCCCCCCAGAACGATCAGCGGGACCTGTGGATTTCGTTTCCCGCGGGCTCTGCCGAAACCAAATTGCACCGGGTTGTGAAAACTCTCGCACGTTGCGAACAGTTTTCCGGTCTCCAGGGGGACCTTGAAGGCATAAGGATGGTCGAGTGTAAGATGCACGACTCCGCGTCGAAGCCAGCCCGGGGTTCTTTCAAACGCGAACTCCAGCAACCGTACGCGGAAATCAGCGATAGTTCGGTCGGACGTGTTTTTGAGAGTCAGCACCAGATCCAGCCGATCCGGTCCCGGGTTCCACTCCAGCTCGCCGAGTCCCCATGGATACGTATGGCGGATCTGTTTTTTGGCGGGGAAAACTTGGACTTTGGGAGAATCAACCGATGCCGTTACGAAGGAATATCCCCAGAGTTCCTTTTTTTCGGGGTTGTGTTTCTGCAGGATGAGACGCTCGACTGCGAAATGTTTCTCGCCGAGTATCCCGCCCCCTCGCCATCGCAGATGCGAGGGACCGTTTTTGTCAAAGGCTGCTTCTGGTTGCTGCGCGGAGACCGGCAGGGAACAGAACAGGGCAGGGAGCACCAAAAAAAGGGCGGTTATGCAGGTGCTGCCCGGTTTTGATACCCGAGCGCGTTTCTCCAGCATGCAGCACCTCGCGGATTAGAAAATTAATTCTGGGTCCCGGACTGCAATTTCATTTAGTGTATGCGAGACTTCCACGGCGGGATTTGCCGTGATCCCACTTTGTTTTTCTCTCAAAAGTAAGAAACAACCCGGCCCTGCCGCGTCGCAATCATTGTAGAATAAGTTGCCTTCCGCAAGCAACGCAGGTTTATACTAAATGAGCGTTTAACCGTTAAACAAGGTTAATAACCGGCTTTCGCAAGTTCATGGATGGAAAAGCATTCTAAAACGCTTCGCGGGATATTATACTGATTTTGCCAAAAGCGTCAAATCTTTTTTCTCGACAGCTATTTGCGTTGAGCAGGAATACTGGCGGAGGTGCAAGAGGGGATAGGCCGAAAAAGTTTTACCCCAGAATCCGGCTCTGAGAGCCGCTGTTAAAAGACCCCGTTTTTCACACCATCGGCTTTAGTGTTCGCCCGGCATCGTTAGGAATCGGTGACAATCCAAAGCCAATCCCCGGTTATCAAAGAGTGCAACGACCTACAGCGCATATTCTTCTCTTGGGTTTTCTTTTCTTGACACGTTATATGTTACGTTTAAAATGAAAGTTGGTACGGAGTGGTGGTGATTCGCCACTGGCAAAAGAAGTCCTATCGATTTTTGCTTGGATCTTGTTTGGTTTTTGAACTGCTTTTGTGGTGGCAAACTTTGGTTTAAGGAGGTTTCTGATGAGAAAAGTGGCAATTGTGGTTTCGGTGCTGGTGATGTTTATCGCATCCTGTCGTTCACCCGAGCAGGCGACGCCTGAAGTTGTGAAACCGAAGAGCTCTTTTGAGGGCAAGACTTATTACACCAATGTCAATATCTGGTACGAGGGTGGAAGGGAAGACGAGATACGCTCGACGAATTATCACCGGGGCAAAATTCTCCCGGCAGGCACCCCGGTGGCGATACAAGAGGTGAATACCGACGGTATACTCTTTGAACTGAAGGAATCCGGGGCAGAGTTGAAGTTGGATTACGTCCCGCGGCACACAGTGCTGTCAGTCAGCGAGTACTTTAAGCGAATGTTCAGCGAAAAGAATGTGCTCAAGGAAAAAGATTTTACGAAGGAAGAAATGGAGGCCATCGAGGCCGGAGAAGTCAGGCCCGGGATGAGCAAGGAAGCGGTCATTGTTGCTTACGGTTATCCACCGTCCCACGAAACACCCGCCCTCAGTGCAAACACATGGCATTATTGGATTAGCCGTTGGAACCGACGTGTGGTGGAATTCAAAGACGGTAAAGTTGTCGAAACCAAAAAGTGATGGGCCTGTGATCTTCCAACTCGCAGCATTTGCCAAAGCAGGCGGATGAACTGAATTAACAGTTGGTTCGCCTGCTTCTAACGCTTTCCCCTGTAAATCTGGGGGGAAAGTGTGCTTACTGGCCCATCGGCTGCAGAGGGAAAGCATGATTCAAATTGATGGCTCGCACCTTGAAGGGGGAGGGCAAATCCTTCGGACGGCTGTGGGTCTTGCGGCGCTCACCACAACTACGTGCCGAATCCATAGTATCCGCAAAGGACGAAATCGTCCCGGACTTCGCGCGCAGCATCTTCATGGGGTCAAGGCGATTGCCAAAATCTGCCACGCGACAGTTGAGGGTGCTGAGGTTGGTGCGCGGGAGATTGTTTTCCGGCCAAGCCGACTCGATCCGCCCAAAGAAATCGAGGTCGATGTCGAAACGGCGGGAGCCGTGACACTTGTGATGCAGGGGTTGCTCATCCCTCTCGCCCGTACCGAAGGACAGTCGGTTGTTGAACTTCGGGGCGGTACACACGTCAAATGGTCACCAGTTGCCGAATACTTGCAGCATGTTTTTGCTCCGTTCATGCGCAAGATGGGACTCAATATAGACGTGGAATTGCAGCAATATGGGTTTTACCCGAAGGGCAGCGGTTCGCTGCGCGTAAATATAGGTCCCGGCTTGTTGAGCCCCGTCGATTGGACGGATTGCGAGCGAATAGACCGCGTTGATGTCTGGAGCGTTGCCACGGACAATTTGGAAGGCGCGCGCGTGGCAGAACGACAGGTTGAAGGAACCGGCATCAGTTTTGACGATATCCATGTCAACTATGTTTCTGCGCTCTCAGCGGGCACTTCCATTTTTATCCGCGGACGAGGAGAGGGCATTATAGCTGGGGCTTCGGAACTCGGGCAGCGAGGCGTGCCCGCTGAAAAAGTCGGTCGCTCCTGTGCGAAAAAATTCGAGACCCAACGCCGCTCCGGAGAGTGCGTGGATAAGTATATGGCGGATCAGATCTTGCCCTACCTGGCGCTGGCCGCAGGTGAGAGCCGAATTCGAGTCGCCGAGATCACCAATCATTGCCGAACGAACATATGGGTGACGGAAAAGTTCCTGCCGGTCCGGTTCTTTGTGGACGAACAAAAGCGCATTATCAGCTGTCAGAATAATCGGAGGATATGAGCGGCGGTACGAAGATTCTTCTCCCCGGTTGCGCGGTTTCCGAGACGCCGACTGTTGCCACTTTTACAACTTTGTGTCTTTCGTTAAAATGCGCTTTGAATCATGGAGCGCAAGGTGTGAGATTTCGTTAGCTCGGCTGCAAATAGAGCGGGCTGGTACGAGGAAATTTTTAAAACTTCTTTGCTCTTTTTTCCTGGAAAGGAAGGACACCCATGAGTGAATTCTTCCCTGAAGTGAAAGATTCTGTGCCGTATGAGGGACCTGAGACGGACAATCCTCTTGCATTCCGCTGGTATGAGGCGGACCGCAAAGTGGGCGACAAAACCATGGCCGAACACCTGAAGTTTGCTATCGCCTACTGGCATACGATGAAGGGCGACGGTTCGGATCCATTCGGCGGAGCGGTCTATGACCGTGCCTGGAATAAAGGCGCTGATGAGATGGAAATCGCCGAAAAAACCCAGGACGCCATCTTTGAATTCTGTCAGAAGATAGGCGTTGATTACTACTGTTTCCATGATCGCGATATCGCACCGGCCGGCGATACAATTGAAGAAACCAATGCGAATCTTCAACATATGGTCGACCGGGCTCAAAAACTGCAGGAAGAGACGGGCGTCCAGCTTCTGTGGGGCACCGCCTGCCTCTTCGATCACCCCCGCTACAGCCACGGCGCCGCTACGAACCCCGATCCCAATGTTTTTGCCTATGCGGCCAGCCAGGTGCGACGGGCGATCGATGCGACCGTCCAGCTCGGCGGTGACGGATACGTTTTCTGGGGCGGACGCGAAGGTTACACGACGCTTCTGAACACCGATATGAAACGCGAGCGTGAGCAGATGGCTCGCATGCTTCACATGGCCGTGGATTACGGTCGAAGCAACGGGTTCGACGGCGTGTTCCTGATTGAACCCAAACCCAAGGAACCGACCACCCATCAATATGACTTTGACGTTGCGACGTGCCTGGAATTCCTCCATGAATTCGATCTTCTGGACGAGTTCAAGATGAACGTGGAGGCGAATCACGCTACGCTCGCGGGTCATACTTACTGGCACGATCTCGCCACGGCGTCAAATTCCGGTCACCTGGGAAGCATGGACGTGAACCGCGGTAACCCGATTCTGGGCTGGGATACCGACCAGTTTCCGACCAACCTCTACAGCGCAACCCATGCCATGCTGGTTGTTCTGGAACAGGGTGGTCTGGACGGTGGTATGAACTTTGACGCGAAAGTCCGCCGGGGTTCATTCGATACCGAAGATCTGTTCCACGCCCACATCGGAGGCATGGATGCTTTTGCCAGAGCACTGCTTGTAGCCAACAAGATCCGGGAAGACGGCGTGCTGGATGATTTCATCCAGGACCGGTACTCCGGATATGAGAGCGCCATCGGGAAACAAATCCTCAACGGCGAGACCAGTCTGCCGGAACTCGAAGAATACGCCATCCAGAACGGCGAACCCGAACTCATCAGTGGTCGTCAGGAGATGCTCGAGAATATCCTGAACGATTATCTGCTGCGAGGAGATCTCTGATTCATCTCCGAAGGGAGTGCCAGCGAGCTCAATATGGAAGCGCCGGATTGGGTTCCGGGCGTTCAAAAATCCATAGACCGCCCCGATAGTTTCAAAACGTCGGGGCGGTTTTTCTTCTCTGCTGCCATTCCGGATAATGATGACGGAAAACTGGAGACTCCCTTTGCACGCCGCTTGTTTACTGGATACCGTTGAAAGCGCTTCTACAGCAAAAAATCCGGGCTGGGAGGCGTTGTAACGTTCAGTATGACAGGTATGCTGCTCGCAAGGGTTGGTGTGAAGCAAAAGAAACAGACAACCGAACGAGCCCCTGAAAGGGGCGATTGAGAGCGTAGCCCCCGGCGACTCTGCGTAGCGGGGGAACCGGGGGTTGGCGGGTGCCAGCGAACCCGCGCCCCGCGAGGCGGCTGAGCGCGGAAAATGTCAAGTTGCCATTTTGTTGCGCCATCTCCCGTTCGTTATCCGTTCACCAGAAACCAGCAACCAACAACCAGCAACCAGTTCCCTCTCAAGCGCCCCTTTGGGACGCAATCCATTTTTTCGCACCCTAAGGCCCCGAACTCCGGCGGCTGAGGCCGCCTTCGCACGGGGCTACACTCTCAGACGGCCTTTCGGGCCGCTTGCATTGCCGTTCATTTTGGACTGTGGCGGGCGCGGGTTGCGCCGGACTACCAGGGACGAGCTATGCGGATGCAGATAAGTTGCACAAAAACTTGCGCACTTTCCCGCGGGAAATTTCTACGGAGGGCGCCGCTATGTCGTTATCTTTTTGCCGTTTGTCTTGCGTCGTTTTGTGGTGGACCTCCAGCCCACTTTTTTCTCAATGCACACTGTATCCCAGGGCTCCGACGACCTCCAGCCGTCTGCACCCCGGGCTGGTATATGCTGTCCTTTCAGGGCGTATGCATTCAGCGTGCCCTACATCACAGCCGTCCATGCTCACAATGTCATTGCGAGGCGCTCTTCGCAGTGGGACGCCGCGCCAATCTCGCTGCTGGGCTGAAAAAACGACGAGCCTCCTCCGCGCGAGGCTACGGAGCCCAGCAGGATTGCTTCGCCCATCTTACGATGGACTCTCAATGACACCTGAAGCTGCATCTCCGAGCTAAACAAGCACACCGCTGCAGCGGTCCGTTGCGTCGGGAAACGCTCGAGAGCTGTAGATCCGCATCGCCGGGGCGGACCTGCCGTTTGTCGTTCGGCTGTTTTGCCGCGAGAGCTGTTGGTTTATAGTCCGCGTTCTGAACTCCGGCCTGCGGCTGAAGTCCAGCCCGCTCATGTGTCACGCAAGCGGAGACGAAATCCGGGTCCAACGACACCATATTATGCCCACAACCAGTTCGTCTTGAGGTTCTCCTGGGATCCGCGCGCCCCTTAAACCGTCCCCGAAAGACTACAAAACTCTTTTCAGCGCCTGACCCGTGCAGGAGTCTTCGCAGTCGCGGATCTATTCCGGAGTTCCGGCAGCAACCACGGTTCCTCCGCCGCGTGGCGTACGTCCGTGTCGGGCACGGGTTCCGGGTCGCTGACAGGATCCGGCGCCCCCTGGCCCCTTCAAATCCTCTTTTTTTACCCATATATAGATAATATTAATCATTGTATATAAATATTTAGGCAGTACTGGCTATTCGCGGAGTGTCAAGTTTCGCATCCTTGAAAAGTGCGGGTTCGGGGAGGGAGGTGAGTTTCGAATCATCTTTGAACAAAGAAATAAAGCGATTTAATTGCGGCACATGGTCCGGTAAAATGCGTAAGAGGACAGATTTTCCCGGCCTGTCGACAGGGCGTGTTGTTGTCGTGCAGCCCATCCTGTCCCTTTTCCAGGAGAGAGACAGATGAGAGATGCGAAGCGCCAGGGTACGGTTGTTTCGAAACGTTACGAACTCTGTCATGTGGCGTCTCGCGCGTTCAAACGGGATGGGTTTACTTTGATCGAGCTGCTTGTGGTTATTGCGATCATTGCGATTCTGGCTGCGATGCTGATGCCGGCTCTGGAGCGCGCCCGCGATGCTGCCCGGACCACCGTCTGCCTGAACAATGAGAAGCAGATATTTCTGGCATTTACCTTTTATGTGGACGGGCACAATGGTTTTTTGCCGCGGGCGGATACCACACTCTGGGGGGCGCCGCCGAGCGGGAACTGGAAGTGGGGGGGAATCATGGCCGACGAACTTGATCCAGCGGTTCGGCGCAACAAACATGGCAATTACATGGTTGTGACCCGTCCTCATTTCCGAGGTAACGGTTACCTGTCATGTCCCGCTGTCCCCGATCCAGATCCGGCCTGGAATACGTTCGAGTATTGCGATTACGGGATGAACTACTGGGGCATCGGCGGTTGCGATACTTTTGTCCCGGCGCCGCACACGGCGTATGTCAAATTCTCCGATGTACGCTATCCCACCCGTCAAATCGGATTCGGGGACGGCTGGTGCAATATGTACGATCATCCGGGGTGGTATGCCTATCACCCCCAGTATCAGTCGGTGGCTTTTCCTCACCGGGATATGACAAATGCATTGTTTTGCGATGGACATGCAGAATCGAGAGACCGGTCCATAATTCAGCCTCCCTACACCAGCGACAAATTCGGCGGCGCGCCGTGGGGGAATCCTTGAGCGTCGGCTGTTGACGAGGGGGCTGGCGTGCTGATTCAGCGGCCACGCCGAGCGGGGGGCGGAAAAACTGGAAAGGAGACTGCCAGGCGAAAAGGGCCGAATATACGTTGAGTTTTTCAGGGCAAGTTTTTCTGTCAGAATGGCACCTTAAATCAGGTTATCTTCTGAATGCTTAAAAGTGCCGTTTTTTTTTACTGTGAGGTCAACCTGAGAGGGCAAAAAAAGAGCCTGCCAGTATGACAGGCTCGAATGGGTAAAGAAGAAAATTCAGGTTGCGGGAAACGGATCAGCGGAAAACGGGACATCAATACAACTCGCTTGTTTCCATCTCACGCGACAACTGGTTCACGTCCGGAGTTTGATCCACACTTTTCTCGACACCGACATCAGCTTCGGCGCCTTTGCCCGACGTTGCTGATTGGATGGGAGCTCCCTCGCGGCCCCGTTCGTGGGCTTCCTTGCAGGTGAGGCAAAGCGTGGCGAACGGACGTGCTTTCAGCCTGCGCTTGGCGATCTTTTCACCGCAACGCTGGCAAACTCCATACTCTCCCTCCTTGAGCAGGCGAAGAGCCTCCTCGATCTCGTCAATTTTTGTCGAGTCCGACTCTGCGATCCGGGCGGCCAGATCGTCTATTTCACTCTCTGATGCCATATCCATGAATTCTGTTGGATCATGAGCGGAAACGGATCTGGCGCGTTCCAGTCTATCCTGCAGGGCATGCAGGAGATCCTGTTCCATCGCAGTGAGCTGGTTTTCTAACCTTTTATTGTATTTTTTCTTTTTAGGGGTCATCTTTAGGCCTCCTTTTTTCTCTTTATGTTCCGCAAAAAACATGCCGAACTGAGCCAGAATGCCAATTCATCCCAATTTTGCAGGTCGAAATGCTATTATTCTGTTTTCGTCGTTAACTCATATTGTTAGTGGCCTGCCAGGCCAAAAAGTTCAAAACAGCCTTTGTTGTCCGTTCCACCAAAAACGGTAAGAACAGTTTTTGGCGGTTCGAGAAGCGGCCGTTGATGATTTTAGCTTTTTTTCAATTAAACGGAGATGCGTGACGAATCCTGCGCAAAAAGCTGACAAAGCAGATACGGTGCTGGCGACGCTCCCGGAGGGTGAATCCTTTCTTTTGAGCCGAAGTACACCCTGTGCTAATGAGAAATGTCGAAAAACTGCATCTAAGTCGCTCTCATCCATATCGTTATAACAATTATGCCGTTGGATTCATGAAATATCCGGGTTAGTCGGTCTGTTTCAGGCTTTAACCCCTTTATTTTTCAGGAAGAATAAACCAAAACAGAGCACAGCAGATTCGGTGGCTCCGAAAAAAGATGCCATTCGGAGTTTTTCAATGCTGCATCTGTATAGCTGGTTTCGGACGTCTTTGGACTGTACGAAAACGCAACAGTCAGTTAAAAATTCCCCCATTACCCCCTGTATTTGCGGTTTTCCATTGCACGCGCGCCGGCGGACCCCATAATGTAGGCATTGATGTATTTATTTATCCAAATATGAACCGCTCGCTGGAGAATTTGAATTATGCCCGTGAAAAGCCGACACATGCCTGTCAACCAGCTGACATCACCACCTGGTCACCATTTTTTCGGCTACTACGATAAGTTTCCGTGGGATGAGACCGGACGGTACGTGCTTTCCTTGAAGACTGAATTCATAGATCGTCCTCCGTCCGCTGAAGACCGGGCAATTATCGGACTCATTGACACCGAACGGGACAACGAATGGATTCCAGTTACACATACTCACGCCTGGAACTGGCAACAGGGGGCGATGTTACAGTGGTTGCCTGGAGGTAACGGACGTGAAGTTGTTTACAATGCCCGCCGGGACGATGAATTCGTGGGCGTGATTCACGATACGGCCTCTGGGGAACGAAAAATCCTCCCGCGACCGATCTATGCCCTGAGCCGGGACGGGAAATGGGCGGTATCGGTGAATTTTTCCCGGATTCATGTCTGTCGCCCGGGCTACGGGTACGCGGGAGTCCCGGATCCATGGGCCGAAGAGGCTGCGCCTGCCGAGGACGGAATTTATCTGATGAATATGGAGACGGGGGAGCACAGATTTGTTATTTCAATCGAGCAAATGGCATCGCGCGATCCAAGACCCGGAATGGACAATGCTAAACATTATTTCAATCACCTGCAATTCAATAGCGATGGATCCCGATTTCTGTTTCTTCACCGCTGGAGAAAAGAGGAGGGTCGGGAGACGCGACTTTATACAGCTTCGCCGGGAGGCAGCGACATCTATTGTGTGGCCGACGAGGGAATGGTGAGTCATTTCGACTGGCGAGATGATAAGCATATACTGGCATGGGCTCGTCAGAAGGAACATGGCGATGCATTTTACCTTTTCCATGATCAGACCACTGAGAAGGAAGTTATCGGGCGGGAAACGCTTACATGTGACGGACATTGTAGTTATTCGCCGGATCGCGCGTGGATTTTGACCGACAGTTATCCGGACAAAGAACGAATGCGGGCCTTGATGCTATACGATCCTGATCGTGATCTCCGGGTCGATATAGGAAGGTTCTATGCCCCTCCGGAGCTCGATGGTGAAATACGTTGTGACCTGCACCCGCGATGGAACCGTGATGGAACGAAAATATGCTTCGATAGTGTTCACGAGGATCACCGACAACTCTACGTAACCGATGTGAGTCAAGTTATCAGAGAATAGTTCAGTTTTCTGCGAGTCAAAAGGATGGAACAAAGGAGGGCCATGGCAAAACGGGCAATAATACTCGGCCTTGATGCGCTCGTTACGCCGATTCTGGAGCGGTTTCTGGAGGAAGAGGAGCTGCCGAATTTTGCGAAGTTGCTCGAACGCGGGTGTCTTACTCGAATCCGGCCCACCGTACCGGCGCAGACGCCAACGAACTGGGCAACGATAGCAACAGGAGCCACGCCGGGAAACCATGGAGTTGTTACGTGGGGCTCTCATCTTCCGGGTGAACCGGTCTCCGAGGACCACAGGGAAGCTGCTTTCGCTGCCGGGTTGTGCCGGGCAGAATATCTCTGGGAAGCGCTTGCTCGGCAGGGACAAAAGAGCATTGTGATGAATTATGCGGGGTATCCGCCGACCACCGATAAAGCACTTTTCATAGACTGGTTGTATCAGCCAGTGCGCTCCTATTTTGATCTCGCTCCACCGACGGTTTACCACAATTGTCCCGAACTCAACACGACTGACCCGATCGCAATACACCGTGCCGAGGATTGGATCAACCTTCCAGCTAGTTCCAGGCCTCACCTCGAGTTCAAAATGGAGGTTGTTCCGAGTACGGAAGGCAATGGCCCCCAGTATTACGGATTGATATTTGCGGAGAGGGAGAATTACAATCGAGTTTTGGTCGCAGGGGATAAAGATGGGAGCGAACCCTGCGCTGTTCTTGCGACCGGGGAGTGGAGTGAATGGGTGAGAGAGGCTTTTGAATCGATGGAGATGGGGCCTGTGGAGGGCGCATTCAAATTCAAGCTACTGGAACTTTCGGGAGACGGTCGCCGGCTTCAACTTTATCGCACCGATGTTTTTCCCACTGATGGTCGGCATTTTAGCGACGAAGAGGTCGGTCGAAAAATAATTTCCGAGTGCGGGCCGTATGTTCATTCTGCCCAGACGTGCAGCCTGCATTGCCGGGGATGGGTTGACTGGGAGACCACGGACGAAACCATGAGAGCGGAAGCCGAATGGTGGGCGGATGCGGCGAAACGATGCGTGGAGGAAACGGGAGCGAGTTTGCTGATCTTGCACTGGCACAACCTGGATTCTATGGGACACACGTTTGTGCCCCGCGTGGACCCGACAGGTACGAGTTATGGTCCCGAAGCTGTTGAAGAAAATTGGGAAAATATACGCAATTACTATCGAGCAGCCGACCGTTTCGTTGGTGAGTTCCTCAGACGTTTTGACGACGGAGAGACGCTTTTCTGTGTTGTTTCCGACCACGGGATGCCGGCCAACAAAAAAGCCGTTTCTCTGATCAACTTTTTTAAGCAAAAAGACTGGATAAATATCGAAGATGGGGAAGTCAACTGGGCGAAAAGCAAATTATGGATTTCCCAGAATCACCTATGGATAAATCTTGAGGGCAGAAACGAGGGCGGAATTGTTCCGCAGGAGGATTACAAAAAGCTTCGCGGCAAAGTGCGCACCGCCATGAAAGACATCAAAGATCCCGAGACGGGACGACATGTTTTTTCTTTTGTGTTGCCGCGCGAAGATGCGCCGATGGTCGGCTTGTACGGTCAATACACCGGTGATCTCGTCTTTTGCTATGAGGGGGGATATCGCTGGACAGGACCAGAGGTGATTGAGATGGGTGAGGAAAGGGTTGTGTTCCCGTGTGGTGGGGGAAACCATGGCCCGATGGTCTGCACGTACGAAACGCAAACGACTTCGGTGATGGGTACGCTGATGTTGGCCGGGCCGGGAGTTCGGAGCGACTGTTGGATTCCTCGGGAGGAACAATTTGCATACTCCACAACGGATGTTGCACCGACTATCGCCGAAATACTCGGGGTGGAGCCTCCGGCTCAGAATGAAGGCCGAGTCCTGGGAGAATTTTTGACTGAGCGGGAGACCTCACGGCCCGATCGGTATCTTGAACCCCTCGGGCGCCCGTTGGTCTACCGCGATTCGGTCAAACCGCGCCCGAAAACATTGAAAGGCGATGTTACGGATGAGGAATAACGTTATGAATGAGAGAGGAGAAGTTGGATGATGCAAGAATTAGATCCGGATAGCGAACATTTTGCATGGGCCGGCGCGGTTTCCATCGAAAGGGGGAACGGTTGGGTGCGGCCCTGGCGTATACCGCATGAAAAACGCCAGCTTTTTTATCCCGACGTTTTGCAGCAGAAGGCTGCTATGCCGAGCGGGGTCCGGATTGCTTTTCGGAGCGATACGGCCGAAATCAGCGGGAAAATCGTACCTCAACCCGATATGTCGCCCGTCGATTTGTGTGTGAACGGAGAATTCGTGGCATCGAGTGGAGTGTTGAATGAGAAGGAAGAGTTTAATTTCACAGGACTTGAACCGGAAGATAAAAAAATCGAATTATGGTTACCGATGTTTGGTGATTTCCGCATAAAATCCCTCTCCCTCGCCGAAGGTGCATTCATCACGGCGGCCCACGATGACCGACCTCACTGGATTACCTACGGCAGTTCGATCACACAGTGTCGGCAAGCGGAATCTCCCACGCAGACGTGGCCGGCGATTGTTGCGATGGAGCGCGGATTGAACCTGACGTGTCTGGGGTTCGGAGGGCAATGCCATCTCGACCCGATGATCGCTCATATGATCCGTGATATGCCCGCCGACGTGATATCTTTCTGCATCGGTGCGAACATCTACGGGAGCGCGAGCCTGAATCCTCGGACCCTGCGTCCGGCGGTCATCGGGAGTGTCAGGACGATTCGAGAAGGGCATCCCCGGGTGCCGCTCGTGTTGGTGTCCTGTATCTATCTGCACGGAGTCGAAGGTCAGAAGAATGCGGTGGGATTTACTCTTCAGGAGATGCGTGAGGAAGTGCAGGCGGCGGTCGAAGTTTTGCGAGAGCTGGGCGATGAGAATGTATTTTACGTGGATGGCCAGAAGATGTTTGGTCCGGGAAATGCTGGTGAACAGCCGGACGGTGTGCATCCAAACGCTGAGGGATACAAGGTTCTCGGTAAGAATTATCTGGATGTGGTCGCTCGTGAATATTTCCCTGAGTAATGAGGTCTGAGAAATGCTCGGCGGAATTTTCCACAAAGACAAGAACGAATCTCCGGGTCCGTGGGATATAGACGCGCTGGAAGAACGGCCTTTCATCGACTGGATCGAGACAGAAGATCGTATTAAGTCCCTTTACTATGCGAACGAGCCTTACCACGGGGAGGAAACCCGGATTTATGCGATGTATTCGTACCCCCTTGATGTCGAAGAACCAGTGCCGGGAGTTGTACTTGTCCACGGCGGAGGTGGCCGGGTGTTCCCGGAATGGGTGGAAATGTGGGAAGAACGAGGCTATGCAGCGCTGGCTATGGATCTCAGCGGTTCCGGGGCTGACGGAGAGAGACTCGATCGCGGGGCAGGCCCGGATCAGGGACATCAACAGAAATTTGAGGATATTCGCGACGGAATTGAAAACACGTGGCCTTACCACGCTGTTGCTGCCGTTGTCCGGGCTACCACTGTCCTCTCCCTCCAGCCGGAAGTCGATTCGGAACGCATCGGGATGACGGGCATATCCTGGGGCGGGTATTTGACCTGCATAGCGGCCGGGCTGGATGAGCGGGTGCGGGCAGCAGTGCCTGTTTATGGCTGCGGTTTTCTGCACGAGAGTAGCTGCTGGGTCCCGATTCTGGACGAGCTCCCTCAGTCTGAAAGGGAGACCTGGATCGAGAAATTTGATCCGTCTCACTACATCCGGCGAGCAAAACCTCCGATGTTGTGGGTAACGCATCCGACGGACGACGCCTATAAGTTGGACAGCCATCGCAAA
This sequence comes from Candidatus Brocadiia bacterium, assembly GCA_046538485.1. Classification (GTDB taxonomy): domain Bacteria; phylum Planctomycetota; class Brocadiia; order SM23-32; family SM23-32; genus JBKHIT01. The sequence continues at coordinate 95,150 of JBKHIT010000003.1, forward strand.
AGTTATGAAGCCCAGCCGGGACCAAAAGCCCTCTCTGTCCAACCCGGGCTCGGGCACAGTCATGAGGCCGGATGGTCTCCGGATGAGATTGAACTGTTTTTTAATTCCCATTTTGGGAGCGAAGAACCGCTTCCAAGGATTGAATGGCATAATCTGGATGAGAAAACCGTGGCGGTGTCGGTTGAGGCCATAACGACCGTAAAGGATGCGACTTTGTATTGGACGACTGACACCTGCGATTGGCCCGAACGTGAGTGGTTTTCTGGGGAAGCGCGGGGAAGGGGGGCTATTTTTACGGCTGAGCTGCCCGAAGAGCGTCCGTTGAATTTTTTCATGAACGTGACCGATGAGCGCGGCGCAACGGTCAGCACGCCGTACCGAACATTTGAACAGAAATCTTGAGGTTGACGATACGATCGAAGAGCTTTTTATGAATCAGAATTCGTATTCCCCGGGCAAGAGCCGGATAGATCTTACTCTCAGCGAACTGAACCGGCGGCCCGAACTGGCTTCCGAGAAAGTTGCCGTTGGTGATAACCAATCTTATTGCCTGCGATTACTTCGATCCGATGACGAAGCGGCTCTTTTTTCGTATTTTGAACGTCTGGGGCCGGAGACGCGAAGCCGTTACGCTCCGCATCCTTTCGACCGCGAGGCCGCGGGAAAAATCTGTCAGGAAATCGATTACCTGACAGATGCCCGAATAGTGGCGGTTGCTGAAGACGCGGACGGGAGAATCGATGGTTACTTTATCGTTCACTGGGGAGTCGGCGAAAACGAGCGCGAGCGTTTTTCAGATTACGGTATCAAACTTTGTCCGGCTTTGACCTGCATGGTGGCACCGTCAGTCGCCGACGAACAACAGGGACAGGGGTTGGGCAGCGCCATGATGGCCCACGTTTTTGATCTGGCCCGGCGGGTAATGCGACTGACTGTCGTTTTGCAGGGGGGTGTGCAGGCGAGTAATACTGTTGCGCGGAATTTCTACGCAAAATTCGGCTTCCGAAATGTCGGCATTTTTGAGGCCGCAAACCGGCAAAACTACGATATGATGGTGGAGTTGCGGTGATAAAGGACGGATGCCATAGATTCCCATCTGGCTGAGATTTAAAATAAATGAGAGGATACAGGGCTATAGACGAAAATGGACATAAACAAAACGGCAGAGACCTTGAGCCAACGGACGGGTTTTCGGAAACAGATTTCGGGCCCTGAACCGGATTCATATTTGACAGAATGGACAGATATGGCGGATAAAGAGCTGGGAAAAACCATCGTTGTCGATACTACCGAAAGTGACCATGCAAAACTACGGCCGGTCCCCGTTTCATCGGTACAATTGAACGACGAATTCTGGGCACCACGTCTCAGAACCAATCGCGAAGTGACGATACCGGACCAGTTTCGATCAATCGAAGAGAGCGGGCGATTGGATAACCTTCGTCGGGCCGGAGGACTGGCGGACGGTAAATTTGAGGGGATTTATTTCAATGATTCCGATATCTATAAATGGCTGGAAGCCGCCTGCTGGGAATTCGCTCGGGAGCCCGATGATGAGCTTAAACAGAAGATAGAGCAAACCGTATCGATTATCGAGCAGGCGCAGGAAGACGATGGGTACCTCAACAGTTACTTCACACTTATGTCTCCTGATAAACGTTGGGAAAACTTACGTGACCGGCACGAACTGTATTGCGCAGGACATATGATACAGGCAGCTGTGGCGCATCATCGAGCAACCAGCAGCGACCGAATGCTGAACGTCGCCTGCCGATTCGCGGACCTGATTTGCGATGTGTTTGGTCCTGGAGAGGACCAAAGAAAAGGTGCTGCAGGCCACCCGGAAATTGAAATGGCATTGGTGGAACTTTACAGAACAACCGGGAATGAACGGTACCTCGAGCAAGCCAGATTCCAGGTGAGTTGCCGGGGGAAAGGAGTCGCGGGCGGCGATGTCTATCATCAGGATCACATACCGATTGCAGAGATGACACGTATGGTCGGTCACGCGGTTCGGGCCGTATATCTCAATGCGGGTGTTACGGATATTTATACTGAAACTGGGGCGGAAAGTTTCATAACGGCGCTGAACAAAATGTGGAAGAACATGGTTACACGGCAGATGTATGTAACCGGTTCCCTCGGGTCGCGCTATAAAGGTGAGGCATTTGGGCGTGATTATGAGCTGCCCAACGAACGAGCCTATGCGGAATCCTGTGCTGCTATTGCCAGCATTATGTGGAATTGGCGGATGCTGATGCTGGAGGGCGATGCGAAATATGCTGAGGTGTTGGAGCGCATCCTCTACAATGGTTTCCTGAGCTCAATTTCACTGGATGGAACTCGCTACTTCTATCAAAATCCTCTTGCCGACGATGGCACACACCGCCGGCAAGAATGGTTTTCGTGCGCCTGTTGTCCGCCAAACATTGCGAGGATGTTGTCCTCTTTGCCAGGCTACTTTTACAGCACATCGCAGGACGGAGTTTGGGTCCATCTTTTTGCGGGGAACAGTGCAAATCTGGAATTGCCTGACGGGACCGACGTCAGTCTGACTCAGCGAACGCGGTATCCCTGGGAGGGACTAATTGAGATCGGGGTGTGCGGAGAGGGCGTTTTCAGCGTTTATGTGCGGATCCCTGAGTGGGCAGGGAATGAGGCCGAGTTGACGGTCGGCGAGGATCCCAATCCGCGTTACGTAGAGGGTGGGGAATATACGGAGGTCCGGAGAGATTGGTCCGACGGGGCGGTTATTGCGGTAAATTTGCCCATGAAAGTTTTTCGCGTTGTGAGTCATCCGTACGTTACCCAGAATGTCTGTCGGGTGGCCTTAATGCGAGGGCCTTTTGTTTACTGTTTTGAACAAGTCGATAATCCCAATATTGATCCTCGCGAGATCGTTCTACCGGGGCCGGGAGGGGTTGTGGAGACCTCTTACGAGGACAAAACACTCGACGGGATTGTCATTTTGCGCACTGAAATTGGTTTGGTCCCCGCCGGCGAACTCTGGGAGAATCGCCTGTATCGTCGACGAAACATCTCGGACGGAGAGGCGACGACGATCGGGCAGGATATGCGGGGCGGTATCGAGATGACAGCGGTGCCTTATTTCGCCTGGGGGAACCGTGAGCCAGGACGTATGCAGGTCTGGTTGCGATCGAGATGAGTTTTTGCTTAAATCCCGAATTAGAATTGTAATAACGAAAGGTTTTGAAATACATGTCTCTACCGAATATTCTGTATCTCCATTCTCATGACACGGGTCGTTACATTGAGCCGTTTGGTCACGATATTCCTGCACCTAATTTGAGCCGTCTGGCAAAAGAGGGAGTGTTGTTTCGCCAGCTGCACTGTTCTTGTCCAACGTGCTCTCCGAGTCGAGGGGCGATGCTTACCGGCCAGAGCGCGCATTCTTCAGGTATGCTCGGGCTTGCGCACCGCGGATTCAGGCTTAACGATTACAGCCAACATATTCTGAGCACTTTGCGGGGAGCTGGCTATCACAGCAGTCTGATCGGGGCGCAGCATATCGCCGAGGATGCCGATTCGATTGGATACGATGAAATCGTCGATATAGAGCCCGGGGGTGGCGAGGCGATTTGTGAGGGGGCGGAATCATTTTTTGAGAATCCGCCAGAAGAGCCCTTCTTTGTATCCGTAGGGTATGCGACTACACACAGGAAGTATGCAGAACCCAGCGGGAAGGGCGCCGAGGACCCGCGTTATTGTTGTCCGCCGCCGCCATTGCCAGATACACCGGAGACGCGTTATGACATGGCCAGCTACAAAGCTTCAGCGCGAAAACTGGATGCGGAGATGGGGCGGGTCTTGAAAGCTCTCGATCAAAGTGCCGTAGCAGACGAGACGCTGGTTATCTGCACAACAGACCACGGAATTGCTTTCCCCTATATGAAATGTAACCTGACGGATCACGGGACGGGCGTTTTTATGATCATGCGCGGACCGGGCGGCTTTGAGGGTGGCCGTGTGCTGGATTCTTTGCTCAGTCATGTTGACCTTTTCCCCACGCTGTGCGATCTGCTTGAAATTCAGCCGCCAGATTGGCTGGAAGGCAAATCCTTCATGCCGATCATCCGGGGAGAGACGGAGGAGATCAACGATGCCATCTTCACAGAAGTGACTTTCCACGCGGCATACGAACCGCAACGAGCAGTGAGAACCCGGCGGTTCAAATACATCCGCCGTTTCGGGGAAATGGCGAACAGAAGGGTTCTGGCTAACTGTGATGGTGGCCCGAGCAAAAACGTATGGATTGATTCCGGATGGGCCGACAGACCTGTTGATGAGGAACAACTCTACGACCTGACTTTCGATCCTGCAGAGACGAACAATCTTGCCGGGGAGGAAGAGATGGGCGAGGTGTTGGATGAAATGCGGGGAAGACTGGATCGCTGGATGGAAGAGACGGACGATCCTTTGCTTGAAGGAGAGGTGCCGCCGCCTCCGGGAGCCTGTGTCACCCCGCCGGATTCGGTATCCGCGGGGCAAAACGTGCGCACAGTACCGAAGGAATAAGTATCCTCCCGAAATTCGCGCGGTTTCTCAGCCGTGTGCCGCCCCCATTTATCGTCGGTCTCTGCAGTTGCTGCCTCGTTAATCAATTGTTTTCAAACAATGATCCCAGGGCAGGGGAGTTTTAGATTTGAGAGCTTGAAATTCCGGGCAGTGAAGCATGAGAGCGCCGGAGGTATTGTTACGGTGGAAACAGCTTACGATTTGAGCGCCCGCGCCGAGGAGCAGCCGATCGCGGAGCTGCCTGACTCCTTCGTCGTCTTCGACAAGATTCAGGTAATGATCGCAAATTTCATACATATTCCCGGCGGCCCATTGCGATGTTCGCGTCGGTACGAAAGCTGTTTGCCCGGTTACGGCGCCGTTTGTGCGCGTCAGGAACGTGAAAGCGCTGCGCAGACCTGTTTCAAGCTGAGGCAAGACTTGTTCCGCCAGGTCATGGCTTTGTTCGCAGAGTGATCGAGCCATTGTCAGCGCGGGCAAGAGCCCGTTGATGATATTGAGATTGCCGCACCAGATGTGGCATTTTCCTTCGACCAGGCAGCCGGAATCGTACCAACCCTCATTTGATATGACTTCGCCTGCGAACTCAGCGGCGGTGGAGAGAAGCTTGCCTTGAGCGTCCGGGCTAAAGAACAGTCCGTGCTCGGCTTTATGGGCGAGACAGTACCAGGTCATACCCGCGAGGATACGTCCGTCGTATACGCGACATTGTCCTGCGCAACCGGGTTCCAGTGGCAGATCAAGCTGATATCGGAACATTTCTCCGGCCGTGTGGAGTATTTCCCGGGCGTAATCTTTGTTGTCTCCAGGCCCGAACCGGAAATAGAAATACATTTGGGCCAGAAACTTCAGCGCGAGAGCGTCCTGTTGTCGTGAATGTCCCAGGGGGGAACGCTCATTTTCGACATCGGAGACTGCGGCCAGGCGCCCATCCCCGACCCACATTACGTTTTGGATGGTGTGGATGATTCTGTGCAGAGTTTCTTCGCAATAAGTTGCGCGTTCCGGCTCTCCAAGGGTGTGATAAACATGGGCGGCGAACAGAAATCCCAATCCGCCATCGTGTTGAAGTTCGGGCCAGGTTTTTTCTTCTGTGACAAATTCGCGGCGGAATTTAGCGGCGGCCTCATCTGAAAACGGGTCGATGGAAGGAGGGAGCGCGTCTCGATAGCATTTGTAATAGATTCCGTACTGTCTATCGAAGGCGAATTCGGCTCGTGCGAGGTTGTAGCTTGCTCGTGCATGTTCCGGACTTTCGCCGGGGAAACGGACGTAAACGACGGCGCTGCCGACCTCGTTTTGTGCAAGACTTTGTTTTTCCACCATAACGTCTACCATGAGATGCCAGCATCCCGGTTCGAGTTTCAGGGTTTTTTGGGGGAGCAGCAGTTGATAGGAGCCGGGACCATTTTCACGGAATTGGTCCATAAGGTGGTCGAGTTCATCTATGTTATTACTATAGAGAGCTTTTGTTGTTTCAGAGAAGATTTCGTGGGCGGTAAGAACAAATTCAGCATTTTCAGGAAGGTCTGTGTTCCACGTCATTTTTACAGCCATACACAGAGGGGTATGTTCCGTCAGTATTGAGGGAACGAAGTCGGTATGACTGTGTATAAGTTCGCTCTGGATTTTAAAGCCAGCCGCATTCATTGAGTTTCCTCTGGTTTCTGGTAAGAAGCGCCCGGCATGTCGGACTAACACTATGTCGTACCCGAAAGACTTTTCGGGCGGGCCGGGCTGGAATCAAGGTTACGTTCGGACGTGTTGAGGTTACATATTTTGGGGAGTATGGTCAATTCAGTTAAGTCCTGCCGGACCGGATCGTAAGGGTTTGTATTGTTCATTATGGTGGCTCTCACTTGCAAAAAAATCCCTTAGAACGTATAAACATTATCTCACAATTGACCATAAAGTTTGTGGATACGGACGCGCGGCACCGATTTCCTATTCGTTCAACCGGTCAGGGGTGCAAGCATGCAGATCCGTGAGCATAAGGACCATTTTTGGGTTGAGTTTGAGAACGGAATGTCTGTTGAAGTTTTGAGCGATGGTCGCAATTTCGATGGGGTCGGACGGGTAAAATCTGGGCGTCGGCATTTGCGGGGAGAAGATTTGCCGATTCTCCCTCTTATTACCACCCTGGATGGGTATCAGGTGCGTCATTTTGAAATCGACGATGTAGAAGAAGATGACAAAGTTTTGACCATTACTTTCCGGCCTTTCATCACGGTATGCGGGCATAGTGAGAGGGAGACAAAAGAAGGGGGGGACTGCTGGCATACTTCCGAATGGAATCAAGAAGCGTTCCACGACCGGGGAGGGTCGCTGGAATTAGAGTTGAGACCGGTGAATCGGTTGATGGGCCAGATCGAGTTTTCAGGATTTTCCTATTCATATAAATTCCGCTCGCGGAAATATTATCCTCACGCCATTCATGATCGGGCTACCTGGGAACTGGATGGTCGCGCGACGGGTAATACTTTGTTCATGCCCTCCGTGGTCCGGGAGCCAAAAAAGGAAATCCAGAATAAACAGGATGAATTCAGCTCGGTTTCCCGCGACGGAGAAGACATTATCAGTCAGTTCCGTCCTTTTTTCACAGAGCTTGGGGGAATGACATTTCAGTGTAATGGGACGAGCCTGCTGGTGACGGCATTTGAAGAGCCCTTCCCATGTCGGACGGTGATTGAGAAGCCGGCCGATGAGAATTATGTTGTGCACTGGCATCAGCTCAAGGGAATAAAATCGAGGAACGGTGGCGCGATTGATGTCCCGGCGCAAGAGATCCTCTATGCTGAGACAAAAGAAAATCGGGAAATCGATCGGATGAATCAATACGATGCGGTCCGACGCGAAGTTTCGACGTGGCATCGCGATGCGCTCGGGATAGCCGAGGAGAAGCCGTGTCCGTCCGGATCATTGCTTTCTGGATCGCTGGATAGAGAAGAAGTGGTAGAACGCGGGGTCGAAGAATTAGCTGATGCTGGCTGCAAAGAAGTAGTAATTCGGGACCTTGTTTATTCGGACTCAGACCACGGCTTGCAGCTTGAAGATGATATCAATCGGATAGGCGATATGGCGTCAGATTTGCTCGGTTCAATTGTTGAGGCCATTCATCACTGGGGCATGGAAGCCGGTATGGTTCTGCTCCCTGGACTGGAAGATACCACATGCGATTCTGATTCACAGGAGGGGCTGGAGGAATTTCTTAAAGAACTGCGAGACGATGTCGAACTGGACTGTATTTACCTGGCAGGGGGCAGCCGGGAACCTTCTTTAGACGATCGTCGGGCGTACGTTAAAAAACTGATCAAAGCTGTGGAACTTGATCTACAAAAAAAGTTTGTCTCAGTCGCCCAAAAAATTGGGTTTCGATGTGGGACGGCCGGTCTGGGTTGTGGGGGAATCAACTTCCAGCAAATTCCTTACGAAGCGATCCGGAACCGCGAATTTTTGTATCAGGGCTTGAGTACGGATTTTCCTTATGAGGAAGTCATAGCGGTCGAAGATGATCCTCATGACGCATATTTCCGCGGTTATGCGAATTATCTTTGCTACAGGGTTGCTTTTGGCAGCCATCACGAAGGAGAACGTCCAGAAATGGATAAGTGGTGGGATTCATTCCTCGTTTCTGTAAATAGCGCATTTGATGCGGTGCGAGAACACATGGGAAAAGCGCGTTTGCTGGCCGATGACGCGGGTGTATTGTGGTCCGATGCTGAAGAACCGAAGGCGATGAAAGTGCTCTGGGCATTTAACAGCTTGAAATGGGACGTGGGACCGGAGGCTGACATTTTTGACGTGATGAGTGGAGAGCCGATCGAATTAAACATACCCGACGAGGACACCGAAGATCCGGTGGAATTTAAAGCAGAAGCTCGACGAGTCTATTTGGTGCAAAATGCACTGGAGCTGGAAAGCTATTGAGGGACCGGGCGGTATTCTGAGATGTTTTGCACCTTGCCGGGTTTCAGTCGACCTCAGAGACGTCATCCCAGTCTGGATATAGATGTTTCAGCGCCAACCGGGCGGCTGCCTGCTCAGCTTCTTTTTTGCTGCTTCCCTGCCCTCTACCATAGATCTGACTGTCGATTTTTACTTCTGCCTCGAAAAGCGCATCGTGTGCAGGCCCCGAGGCGTGCTGCGTGCGGTAAGCGGGAGGCGGTTTGCCTTCTCCCTGGGCAAATTCCTGGAGCACAGACTTGTAGTTGAGTTGTCCGTATTGTTGACGAGCCAGCTCTAATTCCGGTCTCAGGGTTCTTTTCAGAAACGAGCAGGCGGTTTCGAACCCGCCATCGAGGTAAATTGCTGCCAAGAGGGCTTCATAAGCATTTCCAATTATTGATCCCGGGTAAGGTTTTTGCTTTTTCAGGCCTTTACCGATTCGCAAATATTTGCCCAGACCGAGTCGTCTGCCCGCGCGGGCCATACTGCTACGACTGGCAGCAATGGATCGAATCTTTGACATCTCTCCCTCGTTGAGACTGTCGGAACTTCGATAAAGGTATTCGGCAACAATAATTTCGGCTACGGCGTCCCCGAGAAACTCAAGCCGTTCGTACGATTCTTCGCGGTCTGTAGCAGCTGACGGGTGAGTCAAGGCTTTTTGAAGCAGAGAGGGATCTTTGAAAATGTAATCGATATCATGCTGCAATTCGCTGGGGGAAACAGCAGGGCTCATCGTGTCATTCTCGGGGGCTTTTGATTAACGGGTGCGTTCTGCCATAAAACGGGCCACTTGCTGGAAAAAAGCACTATCTTTAATCGGGATTGATTCGAGCGTTGCAAAAGCTTCTTCGACAAGCTGATTGGCTTTTTTTTGGGCAAACTCGATGGAACCGGTGCTACGGTAAACTTCCAGCACGGTTTCCACGTCGTGTGTTTTGGTTTCAGCTCGGGGTTTCCGGATAATTTCCAGCAGCTTAGCTTTCATTTCGGGCTCGGCAACATTCAGAGAATGTGCGTAAAGGATACTCGGTTTTCCCTCCCGTATGTCATTACCGATCTCCCCACCGCGTCCTTTGCCTTTGGTCAAATCGATGATGTCGTCGCGAATCTGGAAAGCAGGGCCCATATTGGATCCCAATTCCCTGATGGGTTGAGTTTCTTCCGGCCTCATCCCAGCGATCAGCGCACCACCGACCATCCCGAGGGCAAGATAGTCGCCGGTTTTCAATTCCACCATTTTTAAATAGTCGCTGACTGTGAAATCTTTGGAGCCGCGACAGTTAAGGTCAAGGGCTTGACCGGCGCAAGTGTGTTCGTAAGCCCTTGTGAACGCACTAATAAGTTGTCGCAGCTTTGTATCGTCGACGGGACACCTGAGGATAGCCGAGTAGGCGCGGCCCAGCATGTAATCGCCGACGTTGATAGCATTTCCCTGCCCGAATTGCTTCCAAACTGTTGGTTTGTCCCGGCGAATCGCATCGCCATCTTCAAGGTCATCATGGATCAGCAACATGTTGTGGAGTAGCTCAACCGCAGCGGCGAATGGGAGAGCGGCATCGGAGTCCCCGCCCAAATGCTCGCAGCACATCAGGCAGAGGGCCGGCCGGACACGTTTCCCTCCGCTTTCCATATGATGCCAGAAGGGCCTAGAAATGTAATCTTTATCTCCAGCTGGAAACAACTCGTGCAGGAGAGGATTAATACGGCCACCTGCTTCCGTGAGGCGTTGTTCAAATTCTGCGAGTTGTTTCTCGTCCATGTGAAGGCTTTCAGTTAACAGGGAACTCTCAAACCCCCGCATTTTATCGTACCAGCAGCTGAGCTCATGTCAACATGAGAAGTCTCAAATGTTAAAATGTAGAGGAACCGATAAGTTATTCTTTCGGGGGTGGTTACATTCCTGCGAAGATGCTCAAGGTTGACATGCCTGCGGCACGTGATTAGGATAACCCGTCTGCGGAGAGGTGTCCGAGCGGACGAAGGAGCGCGGTTGGAAACTGCGTGTTCGGGATTACTCTCGAACCGAGGGTTCGAATCCCTCCCTCTCCGCCATTTTTGAATACGCTGCCGTGTAGGGTTTACAAAGGCAGATTATTTGAGATATGGGGTGAGGTCCGTCTTAAGAGAGTTCCAGCAAGTCCCGTATTTTGTCTTTAAGGCTTACCGTTGAAACGGGTTTGCCAATAACGTCATGGGCACCTTCAATTTGGGCGCTGGAATCCCCGGCGATTGCCAGTGTGCGAACAGGGCGGAATTCCGTTACTGTGCGTATGCTCTGGCAGATTTCGGCTGGATCAAGACCGCTGATATCTGTGTTCACCACGACAAAATCCGGCTGGTAGATACCGAGTCGAATCAAACCGGCATAGCCACCTGTTGAAGATTCAATCTCAAAATCTTGTTCCATCGGCTCTACCACATTTCTGATCGTTTCGATATCGCTCGGTTTATCTGTGAGCACAAATACATTGAACGTTTCAAAAGCCTTGAGGCGGTCCATCGATATGTCATACTGCTCCATAAATTCTATAAGTGCCTTTCGTGGAATACGCCGGACACCTGTGACAGGTGATTTAATAACGCCAATCCTACCCGAATCGCAGTAGCGAATAATTGTCATCGGGCTGACCTGGCAAATTTCAGCCGCCTCACCAGTGGTGAAAAGCTCTTTCATTTTCCCGGTACCTGCAAAAAAGTTACAAGAAATTAATTCTATAAAAAGGGTCCCCTTCAGCACTATCTATTAATAATTATTGCAGCTACTGCTAAAAATGTCAACCCATTTCTATTTAAAGTACAGAAAATGCATTCAATTGTTTCCAGAGCTATGTTTCCCTTTCTTTGTGAGGAAAGAAACATATTTGCGGGCACTAAAGCGTTTGACGAATGGCACCTGAGAGAGATAATGTCGAAAGATTAGAGTTTTCATTCCAAGCAGAAAGAATTTCGCATCCCCGATGGTAATAGCATCCAGGAGAAAATAATGACAGATGAAGAAATTTTCGCCCATGCTGGCGAAGAAAAAGTAAGTCGAGCTATTGTGTCTGCATTTTCCCAAGAATTGCTCGAATACATCGAAAGTGATTGCCTGATAATTGGTGGTGGCCCCAGCGGCTTGATGCTTGCCCGAGAGGTGGCATCCAGCGGATTAAAGACTCTGATTGTCGAGCGAAACAACTACCTCGGTGGCGGTTTTTGGCTGGGAGGCTACCTCATGAATAAACTCACCATCCGTGCCCCCGCTCAGAAAGAACTCGACGACCTCGGAATTCCCTATACCCAGGCTGAAGAAGGTCTTTATGTTGCTGACGGACCCCTGGCGTGCTCGAAACTCATAGTTGAAGCATGCGAAGCCGGTGCAAAAGTGCTTAACATGACAAGTTTCGAAGACGTGGTGGTTCGAGAAGGCGGACGGGTGGCCGGCGCGGTCATCAACTGGACCCCGGTTGCAAACCTTCCAGTACAGGTGCGTTGTGTCGATCCCATATCGCTGAAGGCTGACTATGTGGTTGATGCTACGGGACACGATGCTTTTGTGCTGCACTCTCTGGAAGACAGGGGATTTTTCGAGACGAAGGGGTACGGTGCCATGTGGGTGGAGCGGTCTGAGGATTTGATTGTACAAAAAACGGGTGAAGTTCACCCGGGTCTTATTGCTGTGGGGATGTCAGTGAGCACGGCTTTCGGAGTCCCTCGGATGGGCCCTACTTTTGGTGCAATGTTGCTTTCAGGGAAGAAAGGGGCCGAAGTTATTCTTAAAAACCACTGAGTTCTGGCTACAGATTTTTTTGGTTTTAAAGATATTCGGGCAAAATGTGTAATTCCCATTCGAAATTGAAGTTGCGGATTTGAAAATGGCACAATGATCGTTTCAATAGTGGTTTGAATTGTTTCTAAGGGCAGAGATTCCAATGGTATCGCAAAACAAAATGGTTCAGGAACTGGATGATCTTAAATCTCGCCGTAACGCCATTCTCCTCGTACATAACTACCAGGTGCCAGAGTTACAGGATGTGGCCGACTTTCGGGGAGATTCCCTGGGCCTCAGTCGGAAAGCCGCCGAAAGTGACGCCGACGTTATCGTTTTTTGTGGCGTGCATTTTATGGCTGAAACGGCTTCAATCCTCTGCAGGGAAAAAACAGTGCTCATCCCGGATTTGCACTGTGGGTGTCCGATGGCTGATATGATTGATGCCGAGCAGTTGCGTGCTTTGAAGCGTGAGCACCCCGGGGCCGTGGTCGTTTGTTACGTTAACAGCAGTGCGGAAGTAAAGGCCGAGAGCGATTTGTGCTGCACATCCGCCAATTCTCAAGAAATAGTGAATTCTGTCGGAAAAGACAGGTCGATAATTTTCGTTCCGGACAGGTTCCTGGGCACGTATACAGCATCCCAGACAGGGCGTGATTTGATCTTGTGGGACGGATATTGCCCTGTGCATGCCAATATGAGTCCAGAAGATATCGCACGGGCGCGACGGGAACACCCGGGTGCGGCCATCGTGGTTCATCCCGAATGCGGGCCGGAGGTAACTGAAAAAGCTGATGCGGTGGAATCAACGAGTGGTATGTGTCGTTTCTCCGGCAAGACCAAGGCAAATGAAATCGTTGTTGGGACGGAAGTCGGTATGATATACCGTCTGCAAACGGATTACCCGGACAAGTCGTTTTATCCTCTTCTCAAATCGGCGGAGTGCGCGGGTATGAAACGGAATTCTTTTCAGAAAGTGGTCTTTGCGCTCCGGGAAATGCAACACAAGGTTAAGGTTCCTGAAGATATCGCTGAGAGGGCCGAGGACGCCATAAACGCGATGGTCCAGGCAGGATGAAAGGCCCCGAATACGAACCTCGGAGGGAAAACGGGCGATTAATAAGTAGCGTCGGCTCAGGGGAAATACAGGAGGTCTTTGACTCCGCGAAATTAATGCCGCCGTGTTTGCGGTCTGTGAACCGGGGGTTTTGCTTTGACTGTGGCGGTGTGGCCATTAGAATCATCATATGTTTTTCTTGTTTCCACAGGTGCAGCGATGAAACGTGTCTTATTGGTCATAATGACGGTGTTTTTGGTGAATTTCTCCGGCATAATTGCGGGAGAGCAGGGCCAGACCGACTCCAGGGAGTCAATTTTTCGTTTTGCCGGGCCTCATCTTTTCCCGTATAACCCGCGGATAAGCAATTTGAGGGTGGCGGATGTCAACAGTGATGGCGGCCTGGACCTCGTGTTTTTAAATAACCGTCTGAGCAAAGTGGAGTTTCGTCTTCAGAAAACCGGGCAGGCAGGGGGAGAGGACACCGATTCTACCAATACTAAAGAGCCAAATAAGATCGAAGCTGCCCGTTTGCTTAAGGAAGATGCCTTCCCGACAAGTCACACAATCAGAGCGTACAGCCCCATCCGCATGGGCGAAAAAACCCCCGGTATAGCGTATTTTTGCGATACCAGAGAGCTTTTCCTGGCCGTGAGTAAGGAAAATGGGGATTGGGAGCAACGTCAGAGAATGTTGTTGGAAGTCGATTCATCTTATGTGGGAGGTTTTGAAACCGCTGATTTGAACGGCGACGGCCTGGAAGATCTGGTTTTTCTCACAAGTAAAGCATTGCTGGTTTTTCCCCAGGACAGAACTGATCGCAGGTTAATGGCGCCGCGGCGATATCCGGTTGCGAAGACGAATCCTCGCCTGCTTCGCCTGGGCGATATAAGTGGCGATGGGAGGCCGGATTACATCTATGTGGCCTCTGGCACGTTCTATCCGTTGCGCGTGCGTATCACTCAGAGGGACGGAGCGGCGGGGCCGGAACACAGGTTCCGAATGCCAGGACCGCGAGATATTGCGGTGGGCGAGATTGATGGCCGAAAAGGATGCGAACTGGTTGTTATTGAATCTACTACCAACAGGATCAAAATTTTGCGGTGGTCGCGTGAAAAGCCCGAAGAAGAAGACGAATTTGACTATTCAAACGTTCGGTTGACGCCTTTGCCAAAGGACAAGATGGCAGAGAAAAGAGACTTTGCTATCGGTGATGTTGATGGAAACGGTCTTGAAGATATTATTGTGACAAGTCCGGCGTCTTCGCAGGTGACGCTCATCAGGTCGGGGAAAAAGACAGGTATGTTGCCGCCAGAGAATTTCCCGGCATTTAAACGAACCGATCAGCTTATCATTGCTCCGAGGGGCAAGGAGGGCAGAAACGTCGTTTTCATGCTGAGCAAAGAAGAAAAAATCGTCGGAGTGAGCTTTTTCGACACCGTAAAGGGGCGTCTGACCTATCCGCAACCGATTGATACTGGCGGAAAACCGCTGAACATTGCTTTAAACCCGGGCTCAGCGGACCGCAAGGCGGGGTTGTGGTGTATGGTTGAGAAAAAGCTCGAGGATAAAGAGGAGAAGAAAAAAGAACTTTTTATTGTTTTGCTAACAGAATCCAAAGGCAAATACATTGTTGCGACCGAAACAATTGCGCCCGGGTTGGACTCGGCACCGGAGAGAGTACTTCCGATAAATCTCAACAAAGACGGGCGGGTAGATTTAATGTGCCTGAGAAAATACGAATCGCCGGTATTGCTCGTTCAAAAGGCGGATGGGACGTTCGAGAACGTGACGGCTAGAGCGGATTTTCGAGGTCATATTCTACGGGATATAAGCAGAGCCACCGTTCACGCCGCGCCATTAAAAAAAGGGACGGATCCGCTTATTTTTGTAGCAAGCGGCAATTTAATCCGGGCGGTTGCTTTCGAAAAAAAGAATCTCGTTGTGAAGGAACAATTCAGCAGTGAACGAGGGAACGCAAAGTTTGCAGCACTTCATATTGCAGATCTGGATTCTGACGGTGAGAATGAGATCCTGGCGCTTGATTCCAACGACGATCTGCTGAATTTCCTGGATAGAGATGAGAAAGGGATTTTCCAGACCAGGCGGAAAACCGATGTGGGAAGTTTTGGTCTTCTGGGTTTGGTTCGAATTGATCAGGATGGCGATGGACAAAAGGAAATTGTCTTTGTCGGGACGAAGAAACTCGGCGTGATGTCACGTTCCGCGTCACGACCAAGGTTAACCGAAATCGGAATGGTCGAGGCTGATCGGGATCGGGTGCACTACGGACAGGTGCTGGTGGGCGATCTGAACAACGATGGTCGTTCTGACCTTGTGCTACGAGAGCTGGCAAAACACCAGCTTGAGATTTACAGCTATTCACTCGGGCAGAGAGGAAACATGAACTGGAAGAGCAAGTTTCGTTTCCCGGTTTTTGAATCCCATAGTTTTCGAAGCGGTTCCTCGAGTCAGCATGGTCAACAGCCGAGGGAACTTGTGCTGGGCGACGTTACGGGAGACGGGCTGACGGATATGGCTATTATTGTTCATGACCGTGTCATTGTCTATCCGCAACAAAAATAGGAGTTGGTTAATGAGGGATGCGACTCTCCGCAGTGAAGTTTGTGAGATTTCGGAAAAAGATTTCTGGTCTTCGTTCCGAATTCTCGAGGAGAAAGAGCCCGACGCTTCAAGAAAGCTGGAGGCTGCAATTGGTTTGGCTGAAGGTGGGCACAAAGCACGGGCGTACAACCGGATTGCCGATTACCATATGATGACACTTGCGGAGGAGTGGGAAAGTATCCGGGACGAGTTTGTTTCGAAAAGTGTACCGGATTCGGAAGAATTGGATGACCTCTACGAACGCCGGATCAAGGGGCCAGCTGGTAAAAGTGTGAGTTTCGGTGAGGACTTTGATTGGAACTGTCGAGAGTTTGGCCCACAGGGTTGTTACAGGTTTCATCGTCTTGAATGGCTTATGCCGGCTGTTCAGAAATAT
The DNA here is from genome assembly GCA_046538485.1 of Candidatus Brocadiia bacterium. Classification (GTDB taxonomy): domain Bacteria; phylum Planctomycetota; class Brocadiia; order SM23-32; family SM23-32; genus JBKHIT01. Next base: position 111,440 of record JBKHIT010000003.1, read on the forward strand.
ATTCGCGACGGGGAGAGACGTTGGGCGCGTTTTTTGAACCGGGTTCTTGTCAGTTATTACCACGCCCGGAATAATGAGGATTATCTCGGTAATAAACAGCATCCCGTTTACTGTGAACGGGGGATTGATCGCAAACTGGATGTTCTTTTGCCTGCTTATCTTGCGCTTGTCAATAATGATGATGCTGCGGTTGATACGGTTGAAGCCATTTTGAAATTTTTTCTTGGATTTGGACGTTGGTTGCAAAGTGCTGTCAAAAATTTTAGGCCCGATGCGGCCCATTGCGTTGGCACTGCCAGTCTTTTCCGCCTGGCACGTCTTTTCCCGGAATTTGAGAAAAGCCGCGACTGGGAGGATCAAACGATCGATAATCTCGTTTCGCATGCGGACAAAAGTTTTACCAACGACGGATGCCACATAAGCCGCTGTTGGCAAACAGGATGGTGTGTTCTAGGTGCTTTAACAGAGGCGTATCTTCTGGCCGTAAAGCGAGGCGGTTTTCCAAAAGAAGAAAGGCATTTTCGCAATCGACTTCGGATTGCATTCCGTTGGATGGCGCGTACCATGGGGCCCGGTGATACCATGCCGGGCTACGGGAATGGCTGGGTGAAGGAAAGCCCGGAAGTCTTTGATCTCGCCGGCAAACTTTTTCGCGATACGGGGGACCGTTATTTCGGGGAAGATCGCGGGCGCTCCTGGCGGCTGCGACGTTCCGGTTATGCCGTAATGAGAAACGGGACGGGGGCAACGTCCGGATATCTGTTGCTTAACTTCGGCCGTTTTGCGGATGACCAGGCCCATTTTGATCTATTGAACCTGGATTTTTGGGCTTACGGACAACCTCTTATAGATGAAGCCGGCGGCTCTTGCTCACAAGATCAGGGGCTTGATTGCGTTATGAGAACGCCGAGAAGCCATAATCAGGTGCTTATCGATGGCCATCCGTATGATTCCCGTGCTATTGAAGCCAAAGATATCATCTGGAAATCGACACAAGAAATCGATTTTTTCTCCGCTTGCCATCGGGCATACCGGAAAAGGGGAGAAGTTGATGGCCGAGATTTTATTCCGAGCATGGATGCTGTGATCAGGCGAACTGTCGTCTTTGTCAAAAAACCAGGATATGCTGTTGTAATGGATTCGGTGCAGCCCGAAGGGAACGGAGATTATAATCGTTCTATTTCAGCGTGGTGGCACTCAAGCCAGCCATTCAAAGTGGCAGCTACCGGACGGGCTATTACTAAAGGTAGTCCCGGGATGCTCGTGTTTTCGGTCCGTCCACAGGGGATCCACCGTATGGAAACCGGTGTTGACCGATATCCGGATGAATGCATGGAAAAAAACATGGCCCGCTACTACCTCCGGGTGAGGCGGTGGGGCGCACCGGGGCACACCGGTTGCCTGGGCTTTATCACGTTGCTGTATCCTTTCGAGGATAAAACTCCTGAGATCGCTTTTGATACGCTGCCCACGCACGGAGGAGAACAGTGGCGGAGCGAGGCCATCGAAGTAAGGAGTCCTGCGGGGCGCGATATTTTGGTTTTGAATCCCGAAAGAATGCGCAATTTGCTCTGGCGTGGTCGTGATCTGAGCTCGCGTGCCTGGATCCGGCTGGGCGGGGAGCGGGGGACAGTAACTGTCGAATGAGAGATGATCAAGCCCGGGGATGAGATTGATCGTAAATTTCTTTCAGGTTCTCGGTGGTCAGGTGTGTGTAAATCTGTGTGGTACTCAGATTCTCATGACCGAGCAGCTCCTGAATCGAACGAAGGTCTGCTCCGTTTTGAAGCATGTGGGTGGCAAAACTGTGCCTTAGAGAATGGGGACTGAGATTTGCGTCAAGACCCGCTTTCAGAAGATATTTTCGCAGAATGCGCCGGACACTCCGCGATGTTAAACGCCCCCCATCGACCGCATTAATAAAAAGCGCAATTGGGCTGCGATCGGGCAGGTTCGCCTCTCGGACCTTGCTGCGATAGCTGCGAATAGCCCGGATTGCCGTCGACCCCAAAGGAGCGAGGCGTTCTTTCTTGCCTTTCCCTTGCACACGAGCAACTTCCGCCGAAAGGTCAAGATCGTCAAGATCCAGCGAAACGAGCTCGCTAACCCGCAGTCCGCCCCCATAAAGTGTCTCAAGTATCGCCAGGTCGCGGGCCCCTTTCCAATCGGTCGTTTCCGGGGCATCCATCAAGCGTTCAATATCTGCGACTGTGAGAAAACGAGGCAGTTTCTTTTCCTGCCGGGGCGTCCGCAGGACCGAAACCGGATTCTTCTTTATGTAGCCCTCCCTGTACATAAATTTATAGAGAGAACGAATGGCTGATACTTTCCGCGCGACGGTGCTTCTCGACAGCCCACGGGCGCGGAGAGTTGCCAGAAAACCCCTTACGTCCCGGAGAACTGCTGCCTGTACCTCTTTTTCGCGCGCATTAAGGAAATCACGGAAATCCTCAAGGTCCGTCCGATAGGCGCGTAGAGTGTGTTCAGAATAGCTTTTCTCAACTTTGAGCCGGTTCAAAAACTGGTCGACAAGAGAATCCATCTGGCATCCAATCAAGAAGGAAAAACGGAGTCGGGTTACTAGTGGTCCGTTCCACTTGATGTTGTGCGTTCAGCCGTTCGTCGGCGGTTCAGATGCAAGGCGCAGTGAGAAGTTCGACCCAAGTGGGTCCACGCCGAACTGCAACGCCGCAGATGGGCCGCCGCCGTCCGGCCCGAGGGGAGCAATTCTGCCGGGCCATTTCTTCGTTGCGGCTTCGCAGGGACCCGTCCGGGTCACCTTTGGCGCCGCGCTTCGAACTGACCTCGGCAGAAATGCTCTGAACCCACAAAATCAAATGGAACGGACCACTATCCTGCATCTTACGGATGCAGGCTATATAAAACGGCGCATGTCGTTTAGGAGTAAGAACTTACGAAAACAAGAAGTGTTCACAATTTCCGACCACCGCCGCCGTGCCGGAAGATGTCTGTATCTTCCTTGCGAAAAAGCAGTTAAAGCCAGTCGTTTCTCAACGTAACGTTCGCCTCGTTGGTGATCACTGATTTGAAGTTGTCAGATTTTATGCGCCGTTTTTTTCGCCCGGATTTTGGGCTGGGAAGGGTTGTGAACGGTGTTCAATAAAGATTCTACCCTGATTGGGCAACAATAGCTCCCAATTATCCGTAAAATCCGGGCTAGAAAGGCAAAAAGGCTAAGACACCTATCTTCCAGACCACTAGAATAGCATTTGTGAGGGAGCAGTCTCAAGAAATATCGGGGCCATGCTGACCCGCCGGGGTGGATGTTCGGCGGGGGATTTTTGGTGTCTGCTTTCTTTCGACCCATATCGTTGGCATTTTTTATAAGTCAAAAATGCCCATTAAGGCGGACAGAAACGACCTGGAAATGCGAAGAAACTTGACATTGGTTCTTTGCTCGGGTAGGTTTCCACATTCGGCGAAATTGTGGGTGGGGGCGTTTATGAACCACTGATATAAATGGGAGAATGGGATGGATCCGGACAAACTGGAAGTTGGGGAACTTGTTACAGACGTTTTTCTGATTGCAAAATCGAGACTTGGGACAGACCGACGCGGGCAGAATTATTACACTCTTACCGTGAACTGTGCAGGTGGCAAACAGCTGGAGGCTAAAATTTGGAGTGACAATATCGGGGCTCCTCTGGAGGTCGGGCAGGCTATTGAGGCCCTTGCTCGCGTTGACGAATATATGGGAGATACACAACTTAACATTCAACGTTATGAGGTTATTCCTCCGGAAGAATTCGACCCTTCTCCGTACGTCCGTTCCAGCGATATTGACGCTGATGCTGCGTTTAACACTTTGTTCGATTGGCAAGGGGACGATTTTAGCAATCCATACCTCAAGCGTTTGATGAAAGAACTTTACGAGAACGAAGGATTTGCCCGATCATTCAAGACAAGTCCCGCTGCGAGTCATCACCATCACAACTACCTCGGCGGTCTCGCCGAGCATACGCTTGAGGTGTGGGAGCTGGCTGAACGGTTCTGCGCGCAGTACGAAGAACAGATAAGCCGGGAACTTGTGCTGGCGGGAGCCGCCTTACATGACATCGGGAAAATCCGCTGCTATGAACTTCTCAGTGGAGTGAGCGAACATACAGATGAAGGCTACCTGCTGAATCATATCTTCATAAGCTCCTCTATGATCAGTAATCTTTGGGACCAAAACGTCACACCGGAGGTCGACCCGGAAAATAAAGAGGAAGCTAACGAGCTGAAACATGTTTTGCTTCACATCATCCTCAGTCATCACGGGAAAAAAGAATGGGGCTCGCCCATCATACCCCAGACCCCCGAGGCGCTGCTGATTCATTATTGCGATCAAATCAGCGCGACCATGCGCACGTGTTTCGATGCCGTGGAAGAAATCCCTGAAGGTGAATCGTGGACGGACTGGCTTCTCGTGATGGACAACCGGCGAAAGCTCTTTGCGCCCGAGCGTTGAAGTGGTCTGAAAAATCGTTTCAGTCTCCAGATCATGCAGGGAAGATGAAAACAGGATCGTCAAAGACCACAAAAACCCGACGCAAGACAAAAATTGAAAATCGCGGTACCGCTCGTTTTATAAGGAGAACGTTTTGAGCACTAAAGAGGTTTATCAGGAATTTGTCAGTCCAAACGCACAATACCGAGGGAAGCCTTTCTGGGCCTGGAACGGCGTTCTTGACAGCGAAGAATTGAGGCGCCAGATTCGTGTTATGGACGAAATGGGTCTCGGCGGATTCTTCATGCATAGCCGCGTCGGACTCGGAACAGCATATTTGTCTGACGAATGGTTCGATATGATCAAAGCGTGCGTCGATGAAGCCAGAAAACGGGACATGGAAGCCTGGATGTACGATGAAGACCGCTGGCCTTCGGGGGCCGCAGGCGGCTTCGTGACGAAAGATGAACGTTACAGGCGGCGAAGCCTCGTGGTGGTTCCCGAACATCCCGATAATGTTGAACTCGGAATTACCCCCCTCACACTGTTTGTGGCCCGGATTGAGGACGGATCTCTCATTGAGTACCAGAAGTATGAGAAAACAGAGGACCTGCCGGCGGACCTGGAACAGCCTGAGAGCTATCTGAGCTTCTATGTCAAACTGGACGATCCTTCCTCCTGGTACAATAATGGCACCTATCTCGACACAATGAATCACGAGGCCGTGCAGCGTTTCATCGAAGTGACGCACGAGAGATATCGCGAGGAAGTTGGCGATGAGTTTGGAAACCATATCCCCGGGATCTTTACCGATGAACCTAATTATGGAAACATTGTCCAGCCTTTTGCGATTGAGGGAACGAAATCCTGGGAAACCGCCTGGACCGGGTCGCTTCCAGAAACGTTCAGCAAACGTTACGGCTACGAGATCATGGATGTGCTTCCTGAAATATTTTTCACCCCCGAGGGCGAAGAAATTTCTACGACTCGGTGGGATTATATGGATTGTGTTACGTTCCTTTTTTCCGATGCCTTCGCAAGGCAAATAGGGGAGTGGTGTGAAGAGAACAATGTAATGCACACGGGACATGTCCTTGCGGAGGGGACTCTTCGTTCCCAGAGTAGCGTCGTCGGATCGGCAATGCGATTTTACGAATATATGCAAGCTCAGGGGATCGATATCCTGACGGAGCATAATTACGAGTACGGAACCGCTAAGCAATGTTCCAGCGTACAGCATCAAATGGGCCGCCGCTGGGTGCTGAGCGAGACCTATGGGTGCACGGGCTGGGATTTCAGTTTTGAAGGACACAAAGCCGTTGGCGACTGGCAGGCGGCTCTTGGAATCAATCTGAGGTGTCAGCACCTCTCCTGGTATACCATGGCCGGTCAGGCCAAGCGCGATTATCCCGCTTCTATCCATTATCAATCTCCCTGGTGGCGGTACTACAGCACTGTGGAAGATTATTTTGCACGCCTTGCTGTGCTGACCAGCCGAGGACAAGCCGTCCGCCCACTGCTTGTCGTCCACCCTGTTGAAAGCGTCTGGGCTCTTGCCGGAGCGGAATGGCAAGACGATGAACGGGTCAAAATCCTGGACCAGCAACACGACCAACTGCGTCAGTGGTTGTTGGAGGAACACCTGGATTTCGATTACGGGGACGAGGACATGATCGCTCGACTCGGAAAGGTTGATGCTGAGGAGCAGTCGCTCTGCATCGGAGAGGCGAACTACCAGACAGTTCTGGTGCCACCTATGCTGACGATACGGAGCAGCACTGCTGAAATTCTCAGCGAGTTCGCCGAAAAGGGCGGAAAAGTTGTTTTCTGCGGACAGATCCCTGAATACGTGGATGCTGCCAAACCCGAGGGGGGAGAACTCGACTTTGCTGGAAACTGCGCGCAGGCTTCCTTTTCCCGTGACCCCGTCGTTGATTCGGTGGCCGAGACACGTGTGGTCAGTATAACCGACGAGAACGGGAAACAGTGCAGGGATGTTCTGTATCTATTGCACCGGGACGGTTCGGACTACTACCTGTTTATCTGTAATACGAACCGGGAGGAAGGCACCGGGGTTTTGAAGATAAAAATCGAGGCTGAAGGACAGGTACAGGCCTGGAACGCTGAAACCGGTGAGCGCTCGGATGCGGGAGCCGAGATCACTGAAGACGGCATGGAATTTTCCAGGGCACTTGCCCCTACCGGTAGCGCTGTTTTTGTAATAACTCCGGATGAAGAAGATTTGTCCGAGGAGAAACGCGCTTCAGAAGTAAAATCCGTGCCGTTGCCGGAAGACGGATGGGATATGCGGGTGAATGAACCGAATGTTTATGTGCTTGACCGCGTTTGGTACCGCATTGAGGAGGGGGACTGGCAGGGACCAGCAGAAGTGCTCAAGGCGGATAACGCCATTCGCGACGCAATTGGACTTGATTCCCGTGGAGGGAAAATGGTCCAACCGTGGGCGAGAGAAGAAACGGCGGAAGGTCCAAAAGGGGAAGTGCAGTTGCGTGCGGAATTTAAGGTTGATGAAATTCCGAAAGGGCCTATCCAGGTGGCGCTCGAGGATCCCCAGAGGTTTTCAATTACACTGAACGGCCAGAGCGTTTCCACGGAAGCTGAATGTGGCTGGTGGGTCGATCGGTCTATTCGTGTGATTCCACTCGATGTGGCAGAGGTAAAGGAAGGCACAAATACCATAGAACTTTCTGGAACTTATGACGATGATGCCGGGCTGGAGACTATGTTTTTGCTCGGATATTTTGGCGTCTCTTTGAACGGCAATGAGGCTGTTATAAAGGGCTTGTCTCATTTAGATTTTGGGGATTGGACTCAGCAGGATCTGCCATTCTACAGCGGTGCGATAGCCTATGAAAGAAGCGTTCCGGTGCAGGCTGATAGCCGCAAAGTATTCGTGAAAGTGCCTGATTTCAGCGGTGCTTGTGCGCGAGTGCTGGTTGACGGCGAAGAAGCGGGAGTGATAGGCTGGCAACCGGCCGAAGTTGAGATTACGGAATACGTGCAGGATACGAGGGAAATTGGCCTGACCATTGAAGTAGTCTCGCACCGCAGGAATGCGTTTGGCCCGCTTCATAATGTGGAAACATGGCCACGATGGACCGGCCCCTCCCAGTTTATAACATCCGGAGATCAATGGTCCGAAGATTATAACCTTGTCCCATGCGGTTGCTTCTCAATACCTCAAATCAGTTATCGAACGGTCGACTGATTCCCATCGTCGTGGGAGTGGCTATAATTTGCCTGGTTCATCCGTTTCGTTGGTGTCCAACGTCAGAATAACCAGCCACAACCGTCGCTACAACGGCGGCCGTGTGCCGCACCAAAACGTATCCTTCCTTTCGTGATTAATTTCGTAATTATATCCGCGCGATAGCCAGATTACTGCGGCGGCTACGCTGCTGCTTGACAACGACATTCGGGCGCCAGCTATGTTAACGCGCGGTAAACGGATACTCGTATATTGCTAAAGGGGCTGAATCTGAGTCTTCTTGTATCTTTTTCGGGTTTCCCGAAGTGGATGCCTGGCATTTGTAACTGGCGCATCACGCCATTCCCCTTTATTCTGTACATGCATAAACATAGAAATCATGAGAAAACGCCGGTTTCATCGGGAGAGTGCAAAATCATGAACCATAAACTCAGAAGGCCCTTGAGTTTTTCTGTTTTCCTTGTTTTCACACTTGCGAACTGGGCTTGTGTTTTTGCGGGAGAAGCCGGCCAGATGAAGGAAAAGAGTGCGGCCGGTGAGGTATCATTTTCATACGAGCTTAAAGAGTCCGGACGTGTTTCAGCAGCCGTCTACGATACCGAGGGACATTTGCTACGTGAATTGCTGCGCGCTGAAAAGCAAAAACCGGGGCAGCATATTATTTCCTGGGATGGGTTGGACCGTGAAGGTAATCCGCAGAAGCCTGGCGAATACCAGTGGCGGGTGCTCCGCACACCCGGTTTTAGAGCCGAATACGTGACGAATTTGGGCATTAATCCGGATTCCGTTCCTTATGACAAATGGGTGGGCAATCATGGTGGACCGGCCTCGGTCGAGGTCGATTCGTCCGGAATGTATATCGCAGCGACAGTGACAGAAACGGCCCCTGTGCTTTTGAAACAATCGCTCGGTGGTAAGGAGCGATTCTGGACGCGTGGCCGGGGCGATGTTACGACGGGACGTTTCCAGGGCGGTGTTTCTCTGGCGAGCGATGGCGAAGGGACGCTCTATATGTTGCAGCAGAACGCCTACGTTCAGGTAATTGATGCAAAAAGTGGACACCGGCGTGGCACGTGGGATCTTCTGCCCGAGGACGATGAACGTCGCGAAGACGGCCGTCTGAAACATCGTCGTTACAAGCACGGGCAGGCGATTTCTATGATAGACCTGGATGCGCGGGGGAGAACGGTGGTGATAAGCTACCACGACAGGGATAAAGTTTGCTGGGTGAGTCCTGATGACGGTTCGGTGCAATCGGAGGTGGCCATTGAGAATCCCTGGGGCGTTGAAGTGGGGTCGAATGACGAAGTTTTCGTGATTTCTTCAAAGAAGATAGTCAAAGTTGCGGCCTCCGGTGAACAGAGCGTGGTCGTTGCGGCCGGAATGATATCACCTCGGCGTCTTGCGATTGACCAAACGAGCGGAGATTTGTTGGTTTCTGAATTTGCCCCCACGCATCAGGTGAAACGTTTTTCGCCGAAGGGCAAACTCCAGAGTACCTACGGGCGGAAGGGCGGACGGCAGGATGGGCTTTATGTTCCAACGGATTTCCTGCACATTACCTCGATCTGTTCTGACGGACAGGATGGCTTTGTTGTTACCGAGGAAAGAACCGCCCCGCGACGTGTGGCGCGTTTCAATGGAGAAGGACAGCTGGTGAAGGAGTGGTACGGCGGTCAACCTTACTATACCTGGGGAGAACCGGATACGCGCAATCCTCTCCGTGTCTGGTTTAATCCGGGATCATGGCTGACTTTGGCCGAGATAGACGCTGAAACCAAAAAATGGCGGGTTCTTGAAAATTATCGCCAGAGCGAGCTTGGCGGTGGGCTTGTGCGGACGGTCACCGGACACCGCGGGCGCTGGCATGTGTTGTATCGTGGGGATCAGCGGTATCTGGTCAGCGAAGGGGTACCACACGTTCTATTGCACGAAAAAGGTGCGCTGCGGGCGGTCGCAGTGGTGAGCAATGATGCCAGGCAGGTGTCAGTTGCTGCGGAGATGGCTGGCTACGAAGAAAAAGCGCGGTCATTTCGATGGCTCGATAAAAACAGGGACGGAACGCCTCAAGGTGAGGAGTTTACGTTCTCGCCCGAAAGGCATGTGCCACGCGGACGTTGGGTTTCCGACAAGTTTGAAATTGTCGGTTTCGCTTCCGGGCGCGGGGAAGATGGCGCATTTGTCCGAGTCACCAGCACGCATCCAAAATGGACACAACGCGGGCCTGTCTACCCGATCGGGAATGAGGATGGTGTCAACAACACCGCCGGGGAAATGGAGGTTCCCAGCCCCGCAACGACAGGCGGAACACGGGGAGCGTGTGCTTTTCGCGACCGTAAGGGGGACTATTACGCTATTTACAATACCAGCAGTGACAGGCACGGGACTACCTGGCCTACCGAATGGGGAGGGCGAAGCCGGGTTGTCAGGTGGGATTCAAAGGGAAACAAGCAATGGGAGGTCGGTCGGCATGCAATCCATGGCGGGCTCGGGAGTCGGCCTCACACGACCCCGCCGGGATACCTGCACGTGCCCGCGGCAATGATCGGAGAAATCCGCAATACGGTCGTAATGACCGATCGAGTCGAATGGATGGGATTAGTGTGGACGAAAGACGGATTATGCTGCGGCGATGTGCTGGATGGGCGCGTTGAAGACGGGTTGCCGGAGATTTGTTATTACTGGTGGCGGACGCCCAGCGGCAAAGAAGCGATCATTACCAGTGACAATGCGACCGGTGGAGCTATTGTTGAAAACGATGATGGGTCCGTATACTTTTTCACTCAGGGCCGCAACAGTGTGCCCGTTTACAAAATACACGGATGGGAGGACTGGAAACGTTTCAATGGGAAGATCGAACTCAAAGCCGAACCGCTTTACGCACGCGGAGAGGGCAAAGGACTTACCGCGCGGTATTATCGCATAAAGAGCGAAGGCGGTTCCGAAGAAATAACGGAGTTATTCGAATCTGGCGGGACTGATTTTGATGAACCGAATGTTGTCCGTGTCGATCGCCAGGTCTGGCATGGGGTCCCGCGTCATAACCCTGGAAACCATACGATTATCGACGGTTTTCGTGGTGGGCCAGCCTATGATTGGTCAGAAGGTGTGAAACTTCTGAAGAAGGCCGAAGGGGGACAGCTGGGACTCAATGCTATGGCAAAGCCGTCGCGGGCTTTCGGGGTGCGGTGGACAGGGGAAATCGAATCCCCGCTGACTGAAATCTTCGTTTTTTCAGTCTATCACCGCGGGCGCGTCAGGCTCTGGATCGATGGGCAACAGAAAATATTTGGCTGGAACGAGAGCCGGCAGCGTCGGGAAAGTGGTACGATCGAGCTGAGAGCGGGAAAGCGCTACAGCATCCAGCTCGATTTCAAATCCGAGCAGTTGTATCCCGCGTGCAGTTTGAACTGGGAATCATCAAGTATAGATCGGCGGCGTATCCCGCAGAAATATCTTTATCCCGCTGAAATAGAAGTCGCAGATAAACCGGACGTGCGCGATGCCAGGACCAGAATCCCTGCGTTTACTTTCGATGAGACAAATATAGAGACTGACGATCGGCGAAATTATACCCGGGGTCTGCGACAGCGGGGGATCGGTACGTCGGGGGCATACCTCGGTTTCAAGCGAATCGATTTTGGAGAAGGGAGTACCAAATTGAAAGCGATGGCGAGGGGTAATCCAGCGGGGCGGAACAAATTCGACGTTAGTTTCACGTTCAAAATAGATAATCTCGATGGATCTGCGATTGCGAAAGTGAGCATGAGGGACGGCAAAATGCGGGAGCGGCCGGTTGAACTGAAAAAAAAGATCTCGGGGATTCACGATGTTTACGTGGTAAACACGAGCCCGAAGAGATGGCATTTTATCGGGTTGAAATATTTTGTTTTCAAATAACCGGATCGAATTCGTAGAGTTTGGGTACGGTTGGCCACTTTCGAGCGGGACTTACAAAATGGCATTACGACGTTCCTTAATTCCCGGGTTCGGCCGTACTGGAAGACTTTTCACTTTCGAAGTTTTTCCAGTCATCTTCGATCTTTTCCGCTTCAATGGGAGTGCCGCCGTAATGGAAGGTCTCCCCGTGTCCCGCAACGACCCTGACATCACGTTCTTCACTGCGTGCGCGAATATGACCGGCAAGAACTTTCACGGTGATGGTATGGTCTTCATCGACGGTGACCTCCGCTTTGCCCGAGAGTAAATTCAAGCGAGCGGCTTTTGAGCGGATCTGAAGCTCTGATCGCCCGGGGACGGTCGCGAGCAGTTTGCCGCTGTAGACGCTTACAGAACCCGCACTATGGATTTGCAGTTTGGATTGGCCAGCAAGGCGGACGGTTTTTTCCCCGAGCTTAATGCGTGCAAGACTACTTTCTATCGTGCGGGATACCATTCCGTGTCGAAGCTGCGCTGATTCACCAGCCGAAAGTGATTTATCGCCCAATTTCAGCGTTCCATCGATGGCCTCGATCGTTCCGATTGGCCAGAACAGAAAATAGCCTGCAATGAGTACGACCACCAGCGCTATTGTCCCGGCGAACTTGGCGAAGTTCAGAAAAGCTTTCCGGGTGGGAGCGGCAGCCAGCGCGCCCAGGTCATACAGCAGAATAAGCGGGACCGCCATCATGATTTGTGTGAAGGGATCAGGCGGAGTGAAGACGGCGGCGAGGACGAAACCGAGGAGAATAGCGGTTTTACGGTGTTTTTGGACCGTTTCGATGGAAATGATGTTCCACTGAACAAGGTGATACATAATAAGGGGAGTCTGAAATACAATGCCCAGGACCAGAGTCATCAGGACGATAAGCGAGAGGTAGGGGCCGATCATCAACATCGGTTGAGTGGTCGCACCTGATAGCGTGAGGAGAAAACGCAGTGCGTAGGGGATAAAAACGAAATACCCGAAGGCTATCCCAATGATAAAACATAGCAGGGAGATAGCGCCCAATCGCAGTAGAACGGAGCGCTCTTTTTTGTAAAGCCCGGGAGCGACGAAGGCCCACATCTGATAAAGCCAGAAAGGAGCGGCCAGAATCGCGGCGATCAGAAGAGACGCTTTCATATATGCAAGGACATCTTCGAGATAACCCTGGTACTTTAAGCGGGTATCGATATGATGGGCCTGTGTGGCGAGAATATGCGGCCGGATCAAAATCTGTCGGATGCGATGGCGGAAAAACCAGGCTAAGATGAAAGCCACTGCAAGGACTGCGAGGCATCTCAAAATTCTCGTTCGGAGTTCTTCCAGGTGGTCTCCGAGCGGCATTTCCAGTTCGCCTGTCTCGCTCTTGGGTGAATCGGTGTTCACCAGCAATCCGTTTCCTGCCAAGAAAGATTCGGGTGGGGAATTTCAGGAAGAGGTCCGGTCTTCAATATTCTTTTCGCATTCGAGATGACGGAATATTCAGGTTCTTCCGGTATTTGGAGATAGTACGGCGAGCGATATCAATGCCTTCTTCGTTCAGTTTATCCGCGATGTCCTGGTCGCTGAGGGGATTGCTCTTATCTTCGTTTTCAACAATATTGAGGAGTTTTTTCTTGACGACTTCCCACGACTCCATTTCTCCATTATCTTTCTCTACTCCTCCTGTAAAGAAATGCTTGAGAGAATAGATTCCCTGGGGAGTTTGCGCATATTTATCGGAAATTGCCCGGCTGACGGTTGAAACATGGACGCCCACGCGGTCTGCGACTTCCTGCATTTTCAGCGGTTTCAGGTGCATTTCTCCTTTTTCAAAGAATTCTTTCTGAGCATTAACGATATCCTCAGTCACATTTTGAACGGTGGCTCGACGTTGCTCAATAGCAGAGATCAATCCTTGGGCGCTTTGAAGCTTTTTCTTCAGATACTCACGCGTCTTTTCATCGAGATCTTTTTGGCGCAGCCTGCGGGCGTAGTATGCGCAGATGCTCAGCGATGGAAGCCAGCTATCTTCCTGGATTACTTCGAATTTCCCATCTCGTTCAACGATGCGAATTTCAGGTGTGACGTGGGGGGTAATGGGTTTTTGGAAGAGGGATCCTGGAATGGGGTTTAGTTTACTGATAGATTCAACAGCTTCTTTCAGCTTTTCAATGGAGCAGCCGACAGCTCGGGCAACCTTAGGATAGCGATTTTGGAGGATGTCGTCGAAATGATCGGTGATGATTTTTTTCAGAAGGTCATAATTCGGATCTCTCTTATCCAGTTGCAACAGCAGGCATTCTTCCGTATTACGGGCGGCAACGCCGGGTGGCTCAAAGCTCTGCACCAGTTTGAGTGCATCCTCGGCCTGCTCGAGCGTAACGTTATTATCCATCGACGCCACAATCTCTTCCAGAGGATGTGCGAGATAACCTCTGTCGTCGAGGTTGGCAACGATATTTTCGCCGATCGCGCGCATATCTTCGTCAAGGTCATGGTATGCCAGCTGGCTGTTGAGATGATCTTCGAGAGACGGGTCCGGGGCAGGGGAGTTTTCGAATGCTTCCTGTTTATCGCCTTTGGTATTGGGCGAGTAGCTCCCTGATGAGGTTGCGGAGGCTGAACGTTCGTAATATGAGGCCAAATCGTCAAAACGATCAAAATCGTCGGCTTGCTCTTCTTCGTTGGCGCTGACCTCGTCGAGCTTTTCTTCCTCTGCTGGCTCTTCGACCTCTGAGTTTTCGAGGGATTTTGTTTTTGCATCCTCTTCTTTATCTTCAGAGATGGTTTGCTCCAACATGGGGTTTTCCTGCAGTTCTTCATCGATTCGGTGTTTCAACTCAATCAGGGGCAACTGCAGTATTTCTATCGACTGGATTACCTGTGGAGCCAGCCGCATACGCATTTCCTGTCGCGCCTGCAGGCTGGCTTCCATTCTCATGGATTTATTACCTTTCTTCGATTAAAAGGCCTATTCGGTCTCTGATTGTTCGATTTCACGTCGCCCTTGCAACGCTTCGGTGACAATTGCCGAATCGGCGTACTCGAGGTGGCTGCCGCTGGGAAGTCCTTTGGCAATGCGCGTGATTTTCACATCGATGTTCTCGAGAGCCTTGCGCACGAATTCGGCGGTTACATCTCCTTCCATATCGGGATTGGTGGCAAGGATGATTTCTTCACTTTGTTCATCGGCTGCTCTCCGCAGCAGATCATCAATCGTCAGATCTTCAGGCTCAATACCATCAAGAGGTGCCAGGCGGCCGCCGAGAACATGGTAAAGCCCCCTGTATCCGCCGCTTTCTTCAATCGCTGCTGCGTCCTGAGAACTTTCGACCACACAAATTGTGCTGGGGTCTCGACGTTCATCGGAGCATATGTGACACGGGTCGCTTTCCGATAGCAAATGGCAAATCGAACATTGCCTGATACTCTTTTTGACAGTTTCGATTGCCCGGGCAAGCTCAAGAGCTTCATCATTGCTGAGACGCACGATATGATAAGCCAGCCGCTCGGCCGTTTTCTCCCCGACTCCTGGCAGACCGGTCAACCGTTCTACCAACCGGGAAATAGATTCGGCACCTCCCTTGTTCATAGTCGGTCCTCTCCTGCTTTCCGGATGCCAGAATTATTGTACCAGCTGAGCTGTATTTTTGCCAATTTTTAGAGCAAGTTTTCGATTCCCGGCAACGGGATTCCCTGGGTCAATTTGCTTTTTTCTTCCTCTTCAATGTCGGCGGCTTTTTTCAAGCCCTGCCTTACGGCAGCGAGGATCATCTCCTGGAGGAATTCCGGGTCTTCTTCCTCCAGAATGGTCGGTTCTATCTTGACATCAAGGGGCTCTTGAAGCCCGTTGAAAAGCACCTTCACCATACCTCCGCCGGCACTTCCCTCGACCACCCGCTCTTTGAGCGTTTCATCGAGTTCATCCATCTGTTTCTGCAATTCTTTTACCTGATTCTGAGCTTGTTTCATGATACGACCCATGTCGCCCAGACCGCCTAAACCTTTCATTACCTGGCTCCTGAAATAAATTATCGCTTGTAGAGTTCTTCTTTATCCACTAAAACCACCCGGTCCCGTTTGCATCATCTTTGTCGAGAGATTTTTGCACGGATAGCGATTTGCGTGTGAAAATAAAACAGTTTACTGATCGTCTTCCATGGTGTTTTCGCCGGTTTGTTTTTGTTCGTCCAATTTTTTTTGCCGTTCCCGCAGCTGTACAGGGCGCAACCCAAATTCTTTATCGGCTTGGATGAACGCTTGCATCAGCGAGTCTTCGTTTTTTAAACCGTTTGCCAGAGTTCGTTTTTCGGCCGATACTTCAATCTGCTTGTATGTGTCTCTGTCGATTCCCTCCGGGAGATCCATTTTTTCTGTCTCTGAAATACGTCTCTGACCAGAAGGATTTTTCTGCTGCAGTTTCTTCATCATGCTGGCCACACGCGAAGATTGACTATCTTTCTTTTTTTTTTGAGGAGACACTCCCGTTGACTTTTTCTGTGCGGTCTCTTTTTCCGTTGACGGATTGGCTTCTGTTTGCGGATCCCCTCCCGAAAGGCGTTCGATAGCTTCTTCCAAATGCAGCAAATCCTCTGTGTTTGAAAGTTTAATAATAGCCAGTTCCATTGCCAGCCGACCCGTGCTATCGCGTCGGGCTCGGAGTTTTGCCTCACGGAAGACCTGAAGTAGATAGAGTATTTGGTCTGGAGAGAAGGCTTCTGCCTGGCGTTCGAGGGTTTCAGAATCAGCGGGGGCGCTGGCGAGCAAGTCATCCTCTGGTCCACAATAACTGGCGACCAGCAAATCGCGGAGGTATGCCGAAATCTGATCGGCAAAATCCAGAATATCAACGCCCCCCAGCAGCACTTCGTGCATTTTTTGCAGGGCCTTGCCGGTTTGCTGGTCAGATAGGGCGTCAACAATTTCGACCAGAGTTTGTGTGCGAGCGGTGCCCAAAACCATGCGGACATCCTCGGACCGCACCTGCTTTCCACCGAATGCTGCCACCTGGTCGAGTGTCCCGAGGGCGTCCCTCATACTTCCCCGCGCCGCCCGTGCGATAAGTTGCAGCGCACCGTCTTCCACCTCAAGATCTTCTTGGGAACAGATCCCACGCAGATGATCGACGATCTGGAGGTCCGATAAACGCCGAAAATCAAAACGCTGGCAGCGGCTCTTAACAGTTTCAGGTAATTGTTGGGGGTCGGTGGTTGAGAAAATAAATTTTACGTGTTCGGGCGGTTCTTCCAGCGTTTTGAGCAGGGCGTTGAAGGCATGATCGCTGAGCATATGGACTTCATCAATGTAATAAATTTTGTAACGACTGCGCGCCGGGGCATATTTAACGTTCTGGCGCAACTGTTCGATATCTTCCACGAGTCGATTTGATGCACCATCGATCTCCATGACATCAATATCCTCCCCGCTTGCAATGCGTTTGCAGGCATCACATTCCCCGCAGGGCTCCGGCGTCGGTCCTTTTTCGCAGTTCAGAGCGCAGGCAAGGATCCGAGCCATCGTTGTTTTGCCGACTCCGCGGCTGCCGCAGAACAAATAAGCGTGCGCCACTTTGCCTTCCCGAACTGCATTTTGCAGCGTTCGGGCAACATGTTCTTGTCCAACCACTTCGCTGAACTGAGTCGGTCGGTATTTTCGAGCAAAAACCAAATACACGGAACTGACCCCGGAAAAGCAGAATACTTCCTGTCTGAGAGAAAGCCAAAAATTTGGGATCGTGCACTCCGTTTGGCAACACATCTTCGGCAGTAGCCGTTGTTCAGCTCCCGGCGAGCTGCCCCACGGCAGGCAGGGGTACCGCTTATGGCTGCTGGCGTCAACCCCTGACCAAGTTCACGGCCGCCCTACTCCATGGGACCCACCGTTCAATACTGAGCTAACAGCTCTTTTCCTGAAAGATGCCATTGCCGCAGCGGAGCGGTCAGCCCTGCTGAGCGGTTTGCAGGTACAGGGCACCGCTAGTACCCCGCTTAGCACGATCCCAAAATGCCAAAGACTCGATTAAACCCGAACAAAAAGCCCCCAAAACGTTTATTTTGGTGGACAATAAGCCCAAAATACGACACGATCTAGACGATATCACACTACTGTCGAGCACGCAACCTAAATCGACCGGTTTAAGAACCACTTGTTTCTGATGGCCCAATTTTGTGATTCCATCGTGCGGCACCGTTTTCGAACGCTATTTCGGTTTAAAAATTATTGGGAACGGTATATAGTGATAAAATCCGGCGAATTCCCTGATGAAGGCTTCAAACTGTCCGTGAAATCCAGGTCGGGTCTGAATCCCATCTTGCCTGGTATAAGATTGTGCAACGTCTGCAGTAAAAAAATGCAAAAGTGCCTGTCTGTGAAAGGATTAAAACGATGATTGTCATTGCTGAACGGATCAATGCGACCCGCGAACCGATATCTCTGGCAATGAATGAGCGCGACGCGGCTCATATTGCTGAAGAAACTAAATTGCAGGAAAGGTGCGGCGCGGATTATATCGACATTAATGGCGGAAACACTCCAGATCAGGAAGTCGAAAATCTCAGCTGGGCCGTGGAGATTGTCCAGCAGAATACTGATTTACCGCTTTGCATCGATTCTGCGGGGGCTGAAGGTTTTGAGGCAGCTCTCGAGAAGATACATTCCGAAGATGTCATGCTGAATAGCGTCAATGGAGAATCGGAAAAGATGGAAAAAATCCTTCCGATTGCTGCCGAGAGGAGCGCAAGGTTGGTAGCATTGCTCATGGACGAGGAAGGTCTGCCCTCCGGAGTCGATGATAGGCTTCAGATCGCGGAGAAAATCGTGGAACAGGCGGAGAAAGCTGGAGTTGCGCTGGGCAAACTTTATGTTGATCCGTGCGTCCAGCCTTTGTGTACAAATCCAGACCAGGCCAATGCGGTGATCGAGTGCGTCGGGCGGGTGATGGAAGATTATCCCGGGATCCATACAACGGGGGGACTTTCAAATATCAGTTTCGGACTCCCTTATCGTGGTGTGGTAAATCGGGCGTTCATTACATTTTTGATCGGAGCAGGCCTGGATTCCGGAATTGTTGATCCCACCAGTCAAGATATGATGGCCACGATTCTGGCGGCTGAAGCCATCTGCGAAAAGGACGAAATGTGCATGAATTATATCAAAGCCGACCGCCAGGGGCTTCTGAGGCCGGATGAGATCGAGGCATAAGCGTGATCGAGTCTCTATAGTGCAGAAAACAGGAGAGACAAATTGAAAGACCCTGCCAGCGTGAACCAGAAACATGTGAAGGTGCAGGCAGGGCGCGGCGAATTGCTCGGGATGATATACGAAGACCGCGCAGGGTGCGCCTGCGATACCGCTGTGCTGATATGCAATCCGTTTGGGGACGAGCGCAAATCGAGCTGTCTGGGTCTGAGCCGAATGGCCTGTCATATTGCGCGTAAGGGTTTCCGGGTTTTGCGGTTCGATTACTATGGAACCGGAGATAGCCCGGGAGATTTTCGAGAAGCCACACTGGAATCCAGGCTCGACGATATTGCTTCTGCGGCCGAGTTTCTCTCCGGATTTGAGAAAACTGATGGACTTGTGCTTATCGGCCTGCGCTATGGTGCTTTATTGGCCGCTCGATCTGCTCGGGATATCGAATTGTGCCGGGGAGTGGCCCTTTTGGAGCCGGTTCCCCACGGCCGGTCGTATTTCGAACGCCAGATCCAGCGGAAAAAAGTACGGCAGATGATAACGAGTGGCAAGGCCTCATCCAGTAGCGAGGAGGACGGAGAGGAAATTATAGATCTCGATGGCTACCCCATTCCCAAAGACATCATTGAAGGGCTTCAAAGTCCTTGTCTGAGCGAGACTGAGCTGTCCGGGAAAATTTTGCTTGTTCAAATTTCATTTGATGAAAACTTGCGGCGGGAAACAAAAGAACTTCGCGATAGTCTTGGCAGTGGTGTCACCGGGATATTGACGAAAACCGTCGTGCTGCCGCCTTTTTGGAGCCGGATTGAGATCACCGATACGACGGAACTAAACGAGGTAGCATCGGGTTGGTTGACAGGCTTATGGGGTTAATTTGACGTTTTGAGCGCCTCAAAAACGCAAGGAGGAACAAATCACTCCGGTCTTTTCCCATGCAGATCAGCATCAATTGCGTGCGCTGCGTCTTTCCCTGCTCCCATGGCCTGAATTACCGTGGCAGCGCCCGTCACAATATCGCCGCCTGCATAGACCTTATCCAGAGTGGTTTTTCCCGTTCCGGGTTCAGCGACAATTGTCCCCCATTTGTCAACTTCAAGGCCTTTGGTTGTCTGTGGTATGAGCGGGTGAGGCCGGTTGCCGAAAGCGATAATGACCATATCCATGGGGATTTCAAATTCAGAGCCTTCGATCGGATAGGGCCGCCTGCGACCGTCTTCGCCGGGTTCTCCGAGTTCCATTTGAATGCATCGGACTCCCTTGACCCATCCGTCCGAATCGCCAAGAATTTCCACCACATTGGTGAGCCAGCGGATGTCGACGTCTTCTTCCATGGCATGTTCCAGTTCGGCCTGGCGTGCCGGGCATTCCTCCTCGGAGCGACGGTAGAGGACAGTTACTTCGTCAGCACCGAGTCTCAGGGCTGTGCGTGCCGAGTCCATGGCGACATTCCCCCCGCCGAGCACGGCGATACGAGGGCGGACCAGTACGGGAGTTTCGTATCGGGTGTCATAAGCGCGCATCAGATTAACCCGGGTGAGATATTCGTTGGCGCTGAGCACTCCATTCAGGTTTTCCCCGGCTGTACCCACGAGGATGGGGAGGCCTGCTCCCGAGCCAACAAAAACCGCCGCGAATCCTTCATCGAACAGTTCCCGGATAGAAGCGGTTTTCCCGACGACAAAATTCGTGCGGATTTCTACGCCCAGTGATTTTATGAAATCCACTTCCTGAGCGACGATTTCTTTGGGTAGTCTGAATTGGGGAATACCGTATGTGAGCACGCCTCCAGGTTCATGGAGAGCTTCGTGGATCACCGGTTGGTAACCGAGCCGCGCCAGTTCCCCCGCTGCTGTCAGACCGGCCGGTCCGCTTCCCACAATAGCAATTCTTTCTTTGGTTGCCTTTGCCAGATTCGGCGTTTCAATCAGGTCGTTTTCTCGTTCGTAGTCAGCGACAAACCGCTCGAGGTTACCGATAGCGACGGGGTCCGCTTTTCGGCCGAGAACGCAATTCGCTTCGCATTGATCTTCCTGCGGGCAGACCCGACCACAAACGGCTGGCAGGGCATTGTCTTCTTTTATGAGGCTGGCGGCATCCGCAAATTTGCGTTGCGTTATCAGCTTGATAAATCCGGGAATGTCGATCCCCACCGGACATCCTTCAACGCACTTCGGTTTTTTGCATTGCAGGCACCTGTTGGCTTCCATTACGGCTTGTTCTGGTCTCAGACCAAAAGGGACTTCCACAAAATTATTTATGCGTTTGTCGGCTGGTTGCTCGGGCATTGGTTGCCGGGGGATTTCTATGCTTTTTTCGGCTTCTCGCCCGGCCTGCAGTTTTGCATTTTGAAAATCGGTATGATCCTGGTCGCACTCATGAGCTGGCTCATACTGGGGTAGTTCCCGTGCACGCGGATTGTCTTCATATTGTGCGAGGCGGGCTCGGAGTTCCTCGAAATCGACCTGATGTCCGTCAAATTCCGGTCCGTCGACGCAGGCGAATTTCGTTTCCCCACCAATAGTAACGCGGCATCCTCCGCACATGCCGGTGCCATCGAGCATTATGGGGTTGAGGCTCACGATTGTTTTGACACCAAAGGGTCTTGTAATGTCTGAAATGGCGGCCATCATTGGCACGGGGCCAACGGCATAGACGGCATCGATTTTTCCGTTTGATTGAAGCATCTCTTTCAGCAGGTCCGTTGGAAAGCCGTGATACCCTTTGGAACCGTCATCGGTAGCGATCTGGAGGTCTTCGCAGAGCTGGGCGAGCTCCTTTTCCATGATCAGAAGTTCTTCACTCCGGGCACTTATAATTCCGGTGACCCCTTTCATGTGGGCTCGTATTGCTCGGACGAGTGGCAGTATCAAGGCGATACCCAGGCCACCCCCGACGCAGACTGCGTGTTCCCCGTCATGCAATTCAGTGGGTTTCCCGAGCGGGCCGGCTACGTCAAGGATCTCGTCTCCCGCCGAGAATGTTGCCAGATGCTCTGTGGTATTTCCGACGGCCTGGAAAACGACCGTTATTGAGTGATTTTCCGGTTCGCCTCCGGCGATGGTGAGAGGAATTCGTTCGCCGGTTTCGGAGAGGCGGAGGACCACAAACTGCCCGGCTTTCCGTTTCTGGGCGATACGCGGCGCGTGGATCTTAATCTGGTAGGTCTTTGGGGCCAGCTTTTCTTTTGCGAGGATTTCATACATTTTTAAAGCTCAATCAGCCATAAGAAGAGCCCTAACCCGCATATTTCAAGCCCCCTCAGCGCCGGATATGCGCGGAGGGCAAAGGCGGGTGTATTCGTATACCCCAACTGCAGCCTGACAAAGCATAGAGGCAGAAGCCTCTTTCATCATAGTAAGACCGGGGCTGGTTTTTTTGTCACCGTCCGCGCGGTCTGACAGTCTCACTCCAACGGAACCGCCAACTGGCGGCTGAGGGGGCTCCCGACAGGGTGAATTCCTGCCGTTTGTTTGAAAAAGCGCTCAGTACAGGGTGTGTACAAATCATCATGGCAAAATCCGTAGTAAGGCCAAGTCCAGAAATGCTTTATAGTAATATCACTTCGGAATTTATGAGATATGGGGGCTAATCCCCGGCGGGACCCCGAGCTCCGTGTTTTCGTCAGGAGTGATTACCGGTTTCCTCGCGGAACATTTCCAGAAGTTGTAGTGTAATGGGTCCGGGTGTGCCGTCCCCGATATCACGGCTATCAATGCGCACGACAGGCACCAGTTCGGCGGCGGTACCCGTGAGGAAACACTCATCGGCGACGTAAAGATCAAAACGGGTCAGCTGGCGTTCTTCGATCCCTATATCCGCGCTTCGCGCAAGCTGCATTACCACCTGGCGTGTGATGCCTTCCAGCATCCCAGCTTCAGGAGGGGGAGTGACGAGTGTGCTTTCTGAAACGATGAACAGGTTATCGCCCGTACATTCGGCGACATAGCCCTGGCTGTTGAGCATAATTGCTTCAATAACCCCTGCCTGAAGGGCCTCTATTTTCGCGAGGATATTGTTGAGATAGTTTAGAGATTTGATTTTCGGGCTCAGGACATTGTGGTGGGTCCGCATAGTGGGGACGGTTACCACTTCCAATCCTTTTTCGTAAAACTCTTTCGGGTAAAGAGATATAGAGTCCGTGATAATGATCACCTCTGGATCCGGGCATTTTGTTGGATCGAGACCTAAGGTCCCAACTCCCCGGGTGATAACGACCCTGATATAGGCATTTGTCAGGTCATTGGCTTCAAGCGTTTCATGAATAGCTTCGATCAATTCCTCTTTGCTCATGGGGATTTCCAGGGCAATCGCCCGAGCGGAATTGTAAAGCCGTTCGATATGCTGCTCGCACCGGAATACTTTTCCTTTATAGGCACGGATTCCTTCAAATACACCATCGCCGTAGAGCAAACCGTGATCGTAAACGGAAATTTTTGCGTCTGCTCTTTCCTTCAATTCGCCGCTGATATAAACTTTTAGACCCACATCGCGCTCCTTAGATACTCCTTCAATTTCAATTGTATTGGGTAAACTACCGCAAAGCCTTGAGTTGTTCAAGCGTGAATTATGAGGCTCTTTCGAGTCGTCCATCGACCAATCGGATTTTTCTTTCCGCGCGGGCGGCGATTGTAGGATCGTGCGTAACGATCACAAGGGTAGCCCCGGTTTCTTCTTTAAGCGTGCAGAGAAGATTAAGAATGGATTCCCCGGTGTGTGAATCGAGGTTGCCCGTCGGCTCGTCACAAAGCAGTATATGAGGTTTGTTGATAAGGGCTCGGGCGATGGCGACCCGCTGGCGTTCCCCTCCGGAGAGCTGGCCCGGTTTATGTGCGGCGCGCTCCCCCAGCCCGACCAGTTTCAGAAGTCGCTGGGCTTCCTGAAGTGATTCTTTCTTTTTGCGTCTCCACGATCCCATGCCGGCATCAGCGATAGCGGGGAGGGCAACGTTTTCAACGGCGGTAAAATCGGGAAGAAGATGGTAGAATTGGAAGACAAAGCCGAAAATCCGGTTCCGCCAACGCGCCTGGCGTTTTTGACTCAGGCTGGAAATTACCTGTTGTTTGTAAACCACCTGACCTTGGGTGGGGGTGTCGAGAATCCCCATCAGATGAAGCAAAGTGCTTTTACCTGCACCACTCGGTCCCTCAATAGCGAGAATTTCCCTGGGACTTACCTTCAATGAAACGTTGTGGAGCACTCGCAGGGCTCGGCGGCCAATTTTATAATCTTTGCATACTTCTTGTACTTCAAGCATGGTTTTCGCTCGAGAGGCAATCGTATCTTAGCCTTATTCTTGATCGATAGGCCGCAGAAGGGGAAACAGAATGACCTCGCGGATGGAGGGGCTATTCGACAGCAGCATAACAAGTCGATCGATCCCCACGCCCATACCCCCCGCTGGTGGCATACCATGGGCGAGCGCGCGCAGGAAATCGAGGTCGACCGTCCGCAGAGTTTCCTGTTCTGCATCCTCACCTTCCAGTTGTTGGAGAAATTTCTCTTCCTGAAGCTGAGGGTCATTCAGCTCCGTATAAGCCGTTCCCATCTCCAAGCCTCCGATGAACAGATCCCAGCGTTGGGCCTGAGCTTCATCGTCCGGACAAGGCTTGGTGAGAGGAGATAGAGCAGCTGGATAATCGAAGATAAAGGTCGGATGAATAATTTCATCCTCTACGGTTCGTTCAAAGACGCGTTCAAGCAGCAATTCATCTCCCGTTCCGGATACGTCCAGATCGAGTTCCTGCGCTTTCTCACGGAGCTTTTCGCTATCATCAGGGGAGAAATCATTCTTTTCTTCAAAAGCTTCTCGGTAATCAACCTGCTGAAAAGGAACGGTAAAGTCGATTTCGTAATCGCCGTATTGAATTAAGCCCTCGGAATTGATATTGAGGGCGAGAGAACGGATTAAATCCTCGGTTAGTTCTCTCATATCTCTGTAATCGGCGTAAGCCTGGTAAAGTTCAAGCGAGGTAAATTCCGGGTTGTGTTGCCTGTCCACGCCTTCATTTCGGAAATTCCGATTAATTTCGAAAACCCTTTCCATCCCTCCCACCAGAAGCCGTTTCAGGTAAAGCTCTGGAGCGACTCGCAGATAGAGGTCGATATCGAGCGCGTTATGATGGGTTACGAACGGGCGGGCAGCGGCACCTCCGGGAACTGGTTGCATCATGGGGGTTTCAACCTCGATAAAACCCCTATCCTGCAGTAAAGATCGGATTGATTGGTTCAGTTCCGAGCGGATGAGGAATCGCTCCATCACTTCATCGTTTGTGAACAGGTCAACCGAACGACGACGATACCGAAATTCCTCATCTTTCAAACCGTGCCATTTTTCAGGTGGACGCAGTAATGCTTTGGAGAGCACCTGGAATTTATCGACAAAGATAGTGATTTCGCCGGTCCGGGTTTTCGTCAGGTCGCCGCTCACGCCAACGATATCGGCCGCCTGAAGCTGTTGATAGACCTCGAAATTTTCTTCGCCGAGCCGTTTTTCTTGAAAGAATATCTGGATGCTGCCTGTTTTATCTTTTATATCTACGAAAGAAGCTTTACCCATATCCCGGATGTTTGTGATTCGGCCGGCGGTTCTAACAGTTTTCGGATTATCTTCTTCGAAGCTCTCTAGGATCGATGAAATGGGTTCTGTATCCGGGAATCGCCCTCCGAAAGGGTCGACCCCGCGCTCACGTAATGCTTCCAGCGTGTCGAGTCGGAAATCTTCGTATTCGATCAGAGACAACTCAGATGCTCCCGGGATTAAATAAGGTCTGAGATGGGCACCATAGCCAGAGCATTAGCAGATCAGGACACTCTCTGAGTGCTTTGCCGCTCGGGCCAGATTTTCGGATGCTACACAGATGAAGAATTATATGTTTGGGGGCCTTTTAGAACAAGCGAATGGCCTACGTCCCGTCTTTCAACCGATCGGCTGTATGGTCGCTTAAATGTTCGTTCTGACGGATTTTAGTTGATGCTTTTTCGACGTCATATTCTACTCGGTGGTACCGAATTCCCTCCGCTTGAAGCGTTACATAACACGCCCGGGGATCGCCGTCTCTGGGCTGACCGACACTGCCGACATTGATAATGGCTTTTTTCTCTTCGGCGGGCCAATAAGGCAAGGAAAGCGCATCTGGCCGAATGAACTCGAAATTCGAGTTTATTATGCCAGCTTTATGCGTATGTCCCACGAAAGCCACTTTCTCGATGCGATTGAAATTCTCAGAAAGTTTCGTATTCAGTTGTAAGCGGCAATCGCGTTCGCGAAGATATTCGTTAACGGGGTTCCGTGGAGAGGCATGAACGAACAGATTATCCTCTTCCACGTATCGGTGGGAGAGGCCTTTCAAGAAATCCCACCTCTGCCGTTCGGTGTTGTTCTCGTTGCCACCTTCAGTCCGGGGTGCAGGGCTGAGAATAGAACGATGATACTTGACGGATTTTGCCGCTTCGTCGCTAAAATTCTCGCTGCCGTAAATGAGAGCGGAATCATGGTTTCCACAAATGACCACTTCACAAGAGCTTCGAATGGCATCAATACACCACGCGGGCTCGGCTCCGTAGCCCACGATGTCTCCAAGACATATGACTTTTTCGGGATTGAGTGCCAGAATTTCTGCGAGGACAACCGTCAGAGCTTCGCGGTTTGCATGTATGTCACTGATGATTGCGATCATATTTCTTGGCGTTCTGATGCAATAAATATTTCGATCTGATTATAGATTGTAAGGGGCCGATTAGGAGTTGTCATCTGAGGACGGAGGAAAGGTATGCATTTGTTGCGAAAAATTCGCTCTGGAGGTATAATTATAGGGCAAGCAAAGATGGTTCCTGACCTCTTCCAACAGAGGATAGAAGGGAATTGACGAGTGAAGGAACTAAGTTATAACCTCCGGCGAGGTAACTGCTTATGTTTGATTGTGACAAATTAATGAGGTGTCCGGATTGCAGTTACGAGGGGCAATGGCAGCGATTCCGGGCGCAGACTTCTCTTTTCAAGCTTCCTTTCCGCTGCCCGTCCTGTGGCAAATACCTTTTCAGGGTTTGGAACTGGAAAGCCCCATTAGCTTACATTGTTTTAGTGACCGGTTTGCTTGTTTTATGGGAAGTCCGCACCGTTTACCAGATTCCGGTCGACGTCTTGTGGGTCCTTGGTTTCCATGCTTTTTACGTCCATTTTGAGGGAGCATTAATACAAGACTTACGGTTAGCTCGGAAAGGGCGCAGGCTTTTCCACACGGTTTTGAAAGCTGTTTTGGTGGTGGTCGGTGCGGCTCTGCTTATAGCTTCTTTTGTTCTTCTGGCCCCGACTTTAAGTTAAGAATCCTGTCGGGTTCTATGGGGGGTATGCCACACAATTATTCCAGGAGTTCTGCGGCTTTCTCAGCCAGTTCCGGAATATTCTGGATGACCAGTTCCACGAGTTCTTCGTCGCTCATTACAGCAACACGACCCTCCTCGTATTGTTTGGCAACATCCTGGTAAATCTCTGATACCTCGGGATTGTTTTTGTCCACCTTGGAATTGTCTTCGAGTTCGAGCTTGGTATTTATCCAGTAGGCAATACCGGCCCGTCCACTTTTGTCTGTGATCCGGATGCCTGGTTTGACATTGAGGATCTCTTCGGTGTCGAAAATCGTATAAACACGTTTGTCTTTTTCCATCGCATCAATGTGGATTCCCGCAAGTGTTGTATTGAACCGGGAACCGGCGAAAGGTTGCTGCGGTGGGATGTCATAACCAATTTCAACCTTGAAATAATGGGCGAGTTCGGTGATCACTTCTGTGTTGATATCCTCATCGTCTCCTCGGAGTGCCAGGTGTTCCATCACCATACCCTCCAGAGGGGCATTCCCCGTGCGCTCACCCACGCCGAATAGGGTCGAGTTTGTGGCGCTGCAGCCGTACAACCAGGCTATTGCTGAATTGACCAGGACCTTATGAAAATCGTTATGCCCATGCCATTCCAGCCATTCGCTCGGGAACCCGGCGTAACATTGCAGGCCGTAAATGATACCGGGGACGCTCCGGGGCAGGGAAGCACCCGGGTAAGGGACTCCGAACCCCATTGTATCGCACGCCCGGATTTTGATCGGCACTCCACTCTCGTCCGCGAGTTTTCGCAGTTCAATGGCGAAAGGCACAACGAACCCGTAAAAATCGGCCCGGGTGATGTCTTCAAAATGGCATCGCGGTTTTATACCTTCGTTGAGGGCTGATTTGACGATGGATAGGTAGCGTTCCATCGCTTTCTTGCGGTTAAAACCTTCCCACTTGCCAAAAATATGGTAGTCCGAGACGCTGGTGAGGATACCCGTTTCTTCCAGCCCCATTGAGTTGACCAGATCGAAATCACGTGGGTGGGCTCGAATCCAACCGGTCACGTGGGGATATTCGTAATCCAGTTCCAGGCATTTTTCGACCGCTTCTCGATCTCGATCCTGGTAGAGGAAAAACTCACACTGTCGAATGAGACCTTTCTCGCCTCCGAGACGATGCAGCATTTTGTAGACTTCCACTACTTGATCGGCTGTGAAGGGAGGCATTGCCTGCTGACCGTCTCGGAACGTCGTATCGGTGATCCATGTCTCTTGAGCGGGCCGCATCGGAACATGGCGGTGGTTGAAAGGAATCTGGGGAACCTCCCCATCCGGAAATACATCATCAAAGTACTCCGGATAGTCCATATTTTGGAGCACGAAATTGTGTTCTTCTCTTTGAAGTGTGCGTGTGTGCTCGTTGTATCTCAGCATGGCTACAGGTTTCTTTCATAATAATTGTGTATGCGTGTACAGAGAACCCCGCCGGCTTTGGCTGCCCGTCCAGGTGCGAACACGATTTCCCAGAATATGAAATCCAATCATATACAATATCCGCCGGGACCTGACTTCGCAAACGAACCTGACCACAGAGCAGCAGTCCGATAAAAAGTTGCGAGGTTGACAGAGAAACCTTTGGCTTTCTTGTTTCGTCTGACCTACAATAAAGCCAAATCCTAAAAATCAGATCACTGAGTTTATGGAAAAAAGAATCCTATATGTCAGCGCAGGAGGCCGAATCAGCGGGGCGGAGAGGAGCCTGCTTGAGCTTGTGAGTGGGCTTAATGGGCAAGAGTATGTCTTAAACGCCGCGGCCCCTCAAGTTGGGGTTTTGTCCGCCCAGCTGGCCGAAGCAGGAGTTAAGGTCCACCGTGGGTTACAGTTCCGCCCGCAGAAGAGTTGGTCCCCTGTGGCAATGGCATCTCTGGCCAGCCAGTGGGCGCGGGCTGTAAAGCGGGTGGTTAGAATTGCAGAAGAGTGTGGCGCGCAAATGATTCATTCCAACAATACCGCCGCCCAGTGTATAGGGGGGCCGGCCTCGGCGTTCGCTCATATCCCCTGTCTCTGGCATGTGCGAGATTTTCAGTCAGCAGGCCCTCTCGATCATGTGCTGAAGGGAACCTCTGAAATAGCTGTCTGCGCCAGCCACGCCCTAAAGCATTACCTGGATGAAATTGCGGGCGGTCAAATCAAAAAAAAGGTTATTCACAATGCCATCGATTCTGACAGCTTTACCCGCGATGCCAATCCGGGAGCGTTTCGAGAAGAAATGAAATTGAGTGCCAATACTCCCGTCATGCTGATGGTTGGACAACTGGTCCCGTGGAAACGGCACGACACATTTATAGAAACTCTGGCTGTCATTTCAGAAATGTATCCCCAAATACACGGTGCCATAGCAGGAGAAGATCTCTTTGGAGAACATTCATGGTACGAAAGGCGTCTCCAATCTTTGGCTCATAGGCTACACGTCGAATCGCAGATGCATTTCCTCGGATATCGAAACGATGTTGCTACCCTTATGGCCGATGCCGATGTGCTTGTCGTGCCGAGTGAAAAAGAGCCATTCGGGCGTGTCGCTCTGGAGGCGATGGCCATGGAAACGCCAGTGGTTGCAACAAGAGCCGGTGGCCTTAAGGAAATAGTCGAAGATGGGGAAACCGGCTGGCTGGTTCCTGTCGGTGATATAGAACGCACGGCAAATGCTATCAAGAAGGTGCTGGAAGATCCAGATCTTGCGGTGCAGATGGGCCAGAAAGGAAGACAACGTGTCATCGAACATTTCAACCGCGACGAGCATGTCCGGCAGATTGCTGAAATCTACGAACAAATTCTTGCGGCGGAATAATAGGGCTGATTTGAAAGATTTTGAACGTCCTGCGGGGGGACGTTTTGGCGTGATTTTCGTGGGACTGTTTTTCTCTGGATAATTTTTATCGGTGCAACACGAAACAATATTGAAAAGGGGCAAAGGAGTCCCTCTTGAAAAAGGAGACGCTTGCGCTTTTTCGCCGGGCCAACTATAAATGATGAGAGTGCGCGGAGTTTACCTGTCCTGGACCCTCCGGAATCAACAAAAGAGAGGCGAAAAATTGCAGCATCCCGAAAGAGAAGATGATCCTGAACTGGAAGACATTCTCCCGTTTCACAAGCGCGGCAAAACTCGCATGGTGAGCCGATGCGAACTTAAAACTGTTTCAGACCTGAGGCGAATCTACACGCCGGGTGTGGCTAAAGTGAGCCAGTTGATTGAAGCGGAACCGAAGCAAATTTACTCGCACACTTCGATCGGAGATACCGTTGCCGTGATGACAAACGGGACGGCAGTTCTGGGCCTGGGAGATGTCGGCGTTCAGGCGTCTATGCCGGTTATGGAAGGGAAAGCCGTCATATTGATGGAAATGGTCGATATCAGTGCAATCCCACTTTTGGTCGATACCCACGACGCGGAGGAGTTTGTACAGACGGCTTCTCTTGTCTCTCCAACGTTCGGTGCCATTCTTCTGGAGGATATTGCAGCTCCTTTGTGCTTCGAGATCGAAAATGAATTGAAAGCCAAGCTCGATATAGCGGTATTCCACGACGATCAGCACGGGACAGCGGTCGTGGTTCTCGGCGCTCTGATCAATGCACTCAATCACACAGGTAAAGAACCCGAGGAGGTGACTGCTGTGATTAATGGAGCCGGTGCAGCGGGATGGGCAATAGCGCGGTTCCTGCTGGAGTACGGTGTGAACGATGTTGTTCTATGTGATCGTTCAGGGGCCATTTACCGCGGTCGCGATGAACATATGAATGAGGTCAAACAGAAGATCGCGAAAGATACAAATCGATCGGAGGAGCAGGGTTCCCTCGCGGAGGTGATGGAAAGCAAAGATCTGTTCATCGGAGTGAGCGCAGCGGGCTTGGCCAGCAAAGATATGGTCCGGTCAATGGCGCCTGATCCGATTGTTTTTGCAATGGCGAATCCAATCCCGGAGATCTGGCCGGACGAAGCGATCGACGCTGGCGCCGCGGTTGCGACAGATGGCCGCCATCTGAACAATGCTCTGGGTTTCCCGGGCATCTTTCGGGGCGCTTTAGATGCGCGAGCCAGCGATATAAATGATGCCATGAAAATTGCCGCATCCCGGACCCTTGCTAATCTGGCTCCAGAGGGCGAACTCGTGCCCGATTTTATGGACCGTGCTGTCCACCAAAAGGTGGCAGCGGCGGTATGTGAAGCTGCACGGGACAGCGGTGTGGCAAGAATTTGACCGTGTTGAAAAAGAAAGCCATTTCATTCCATTGACGACTTTTTATGTCGAAACATTCGGTTGTCGTTCCAACCAGTACGATTCCCAGCGTCTCCGTGAGGCGTTGCAGGAAGTCGGCCTGCAAGGGGCGAGCAATACCCGGAATACCGATCTTATAATTGTCAATACCTGTACCGTAACCCATACGGCATCTCGGAAGGCCCGGCGCCGTTTGAGAGAACTTGTCCGGGAATGCCCGCAATCAAAAGTTTATGCCACCGGCTGCTATGCTTCAGCTGATCCTGAGGAACTCGGCGAGATCGAGGGGCTGGCCGGTGTCTACGGGCGTGAGCAGTGGGAGGAATTGCTGGAGGCAGCGACCGGCGAAAAAGCACACGATTCCCGGCGTGTAAAAGGGGATTTCGGAATCAGGTCATTTACAGGGCGAAGCCGGGCGCTTTTGAAAGTGCAGGAGGGATGTGACTTTTTCTGTGCCTACTGCATAGTGCCGTTCGTCCGTGGTGAACCGAGAAGCCGACCGCTTCAGGAAGCGGTCAAGGAAGCTCAACGGCTGATCTCCCGAGGATTCAGGGAGATTGTCCTGACCGGTATCCATCTCGGGCTCTATGGACGCGATAGACCGGATGACGAGAATCTCCCGAACCTTGTCCGTTCTCTTGCAGACTTGCCCGGCCTGGAACGCCTCAGGCTGAGTTCGATCGAGGCCGTTGAGGTTGATGAACTTTTGCTCAAGGCAATGGAACACCCGTCCGTTTGCCAGCACCTCCATCTTGCCCTGCAGAGTGGGGACGACGAAACTCTTGAGCGGATGGGACGGCGCTATACGTCGGCGGATTTTATGGAACGGGTGGGAATGATTCGTGACCATCTGGAAAACCCCGCTATTTCCGGTGACGTAATTGTGGGTTTCCCGGGGGAGACGGATAAGGCTTTTGCAAAGACAATGGAGGTCTGCCGGAAAGTGGCGTTCAGTCGAATGCACATCTTCCGATACAGCGTAAGGCCCGGAACTCGGGCTGCTGAGATGCCCGGACAGGTTCATTCTCGCACAGCAAAAAAACGCTCAAAACAATTGAGAAAACTTGCCCGACAACTGTCGCAGGAATGGGCGGAACAATTCGTCGGCAGGAATGTCCGTGTGTTGTTGGAGGAACAAAAGGCTCCCAATTGCTTTACGGGATATACGGACCGCTACGTCCGCGCCGAGGTGAGAGGGCAGGGGAGTACCGACCAGGTCCGCCACGCAGAAATAAGATCGGCCAGAAACTCCAAATTGCAGGGAGACTTGATCGAATTACAAAGTTAAAACCGAAATTCTTGGTTTAGTCCCTTATGTCGCTTACGTCTCTTCTGTCCCTTTAATCCTGCCTGTGGTGCTAACAAATCATCCCAAGTCATTTTCATTCCACCCTCACGCAAGCGACCGGCTTATAATGCTACAGAGTTCGATGGCAATCTCGGACTTTGTGCCGGGTTCAGCCAGTATACTTCCTTGTCGATTCACGATGATAGCCGGATGCTTTTCATCGCGGATTTCTGAAAGGTTGTTTCCGACGGCGAGATCGGCCCGGCTGTTTCGAATCAATGACGTTGCGATTTCCCGGAGCCTGTCGCGGCTTTCATCAATTTCCAGTTTGAAACCAACGAGCAGGGTTCGCGGGCTCCAATCCTTGATCTGACGAATAACTTTCGGAGTCCGACTCAACTGCAGCGTCAGTCGATCCTTACCGGATGCTATTTTCCGAGTGTGGTCGGCCTCCGGCACATAATCAAGAACTGCCATGGCATGGATAACGGCAACGTAGCGCTGTTTCTTGCTGAGTTCGTTTTCAAGAGTCTGCAGGAGGTCAAAAACCGTTTCAATTCGTTCGATGCGCAATCGATTCCATTCTTCGGAGGATACATCCTCGGGTTCAGGAACGATGCTGTCGGGTCCCGCGAGCATTGTAACGTGTGCGCCAAGCGCCACCGCCTCAATGGCTATGCGGGAGCCAAGTTTCCCCGAGGAACGATTGCTGATATACCGCACGGCATCGATGTCGGCCCGTGTAGGGCCACTGGTGATCAAAATACGCTTTTCGTCAAGAGAAGGGGACATGGTAGGGCTTTCCAGCAGAGGTCAGTTCATTTCCAGGAAATTTTGCAATAGTGTAGGACCGTCTTTTGTGAGAAACGATTCGGGATGGAACTGGACGCCCTCCAAAGGATATTCAACGTGCCGGATCCCCATTATCTCATCTTGTTCGGCTCGGGCGGTGACTTCAAAACAGTCAGGAAGGGACTCTTCAGGCACTGAGAGGGAATGATAACGTGTGGCTTCGAACGGATTAGGGAGTCCTGCGTAAACGGTTTTGCCGTCATGGGTTATCATACTTGTCTTGCCGTGCATAAGACGCCTGTGTCGCACAACCTCAGCCCCGAAAGTGTGTGCGATACACTGGTGGCCGAGGCAAACCCCCATCAGCGGTATTTCCCCGGCGAATCGCTCGACCACTTCATTGGATATCCCTGCCTCAAGAGGTGTGCATGGACCGGGGGAGATAATGATGTGGTCCGGATCTAATTCGCTGATTTCATCGGTGGCTATTTTATCGTTTCGAAACACCTGAATCTCGGCGCCCAGTTCTCCGAGACGTTGAACGAGATTGTAGGTGAAGGAATCGTAGTTATCGATGATGAGAATCATGAAGTAGCTTTCACATTGTTTGCCAGAAGAACATGCATTATTGTCCGGCTCAACAGAAAAAGTCAAATCAGCGTAGAGCGACGCTGTAATAAAGTACTCCATCTGTTATTTGGTTTGACCGCAATGAATCCATCGGCATAATAGCTTTTTGAGGGAAGAGTGAGAGAGCAAAATTCGTTTCGGAGGGACATCATGTGTCCGGTACCTTCCAAGATGTGCGTGGCTGCCGATGTTGCAGCATTTCGCTGCCTGGCGGAGAAAGAACTTGAAATCCTGCTGGTGGAGCGCGGAAACGATCCTTACAAAGGAATGTGGGCTCTGCCCGGTGGTTTTGTTGAACTGGATGAAGATCTGGATGATGCCGCCAGGCGAGAACTCAAAGAGGAAACCGGTTTGGAACCCGTGGCCATTTCGCAGGTGGGAGCCTGGGGGGCTCCCGGCCGCGATCCGAGAGGCCGGACGGTTAGCGCAGTATACCTCGGCACAACTCGGGCCGGGTCTGACCAGGTCGAAGGGGCGGATGATGCGGCAGCGGCCGGTTGGCATCCGGTAAGTTCACCGCCTGCGCTCGCTTTCGACCATGATGAAATTCTCGCAGCCTGTGTGAAAGAAATGCACAGGCTTTGTGAACGAACGCACCTTGCGCTGTCTTTTCTGCCGGACTCATTTATGCCCGGCGAACTGGCGACCGTTCTGAAGAAGCTGGGTGTGAGACACCCGGAAGATGCGGCGGCTCGTCTGATATCCGCCGCGGAGGTTGAGCAGATGCAAGGTGAAGAGTCGGGATACGGCGTCGTTGCGGATTCTTTTCTGGAAAATCTCCGAGAACCAGTTCTGATGTTTCCTGTGGGTAATAAGAACAGGTAAAAATGATGCACTTTACTAAGATGCATGGGATTGGGAACGATTATGTCTTTGTGAACGCCTTTGAACAGTCGATCGAGGATCCGCCGGATCTCGCCAGGAAAATGGCGCGCCGACATTTTGGGATCGGATCCGACGGCCTGATTCTGATTGGACCATCCGAAAAAGCCGATGTTGAGATGAGGATTTTTAATGCCGACGGCAGCGAAGCCGAAATGTGCGGCAACGGTATCCGATGCGTTGGGAAATACGTCTACGATCGAGGTGTTTGCGAAAAAGAAACCTTTCGGGTGGAGACAAAAGCCGGTGTCCGTACGATCGAGCTTCTAACTGAGAATGGGCGAGCCGTTGGCGCAACCGTCAATATGGGCGAGCCAGGCCTCACCAGAGCGGAAATACCGATGAGCGGTTCGCCCGACGAACGTGCTGTCGATATCGACCTGCTGGTGGGGGACCGGAGACTCGAAGTGACGTGCGTTTCGATGGGAAATCCGCACTGCATCGTGCCAGTGGAACAGATCGAGGGCTATCCCTGGAAAGAGCTTGGACCGACGGTTGAAAACCATGAGGTCTTTCCAGAAAGGACCAACGTCCATTTCGTTCAAACGGAATCGCCGGGCGAAGTGACGATGGCGACGTGGGAGCGGGGGAGTGGTGTGACACTGGCCTGCGGCACGGGAGCTTCTGCGGTTTGCGTTGCCATGAATTTGCTCGATCAGACGGATCGGAAAATTCTGGCACATCTACCCGGAGGGGATCTTGAGCTTGTATGGTCCGCGGACGACAATTGCGTTTACATGACCGGTCCGGCGGAAGAAGTGTTCGAAGGAGAATGGCCGGAGTAGCCACCTGAGCAACGCGGAATGGATGCAGATATTGCCAGTTGAATGTTTGTTCGGGGGTTTTTGACCTAACCGGGAGGTCTCATGCCAGCGGCACACAATAACCAGAGTTTCGGGCCAATGGGGGAACACTCACTGCACGAGCAGCTCAAAACCTGGTACTCCATCCCGGATGATCGGGCTGAAGTGCCCGTTGAAGGATATATTATCGATCTGGTTCGAGGAGGACTGCTCATCGAGATTCAGACGGGGAATTTCACGGCTTTGAAAGATAAACTCCCCGCTCTTCTGGAAGGCCATCCAGTCCGGGTTGTCTATCCTTTATCCCGCGAAAAATGGATTGTGCATATCGGCACCGACGGTCTCACCAAACTTAATCGTCGGAAATCCCCCAAACACCAGTCATTGATCGATATCTTTTGGGAGCTGGTGAGTATCCCCGAACTGATGATGGATCCCGGTTTTATCCTCGAAGTTATTGTCATTCAGGAAGAAGCTATCCGCCGGCAGGTGAAGACGAATTCCTCGCGCAAGCGGCGCAAATTTATACCTTTCGACAGACGCCTGCTTTCGGTCGAAGGGCGTCGGCTTTATGAAAAGCCCGCTGATCTAAAATCTTTTATACCTGACCGGCTCGAACGGCCTTTCACGAACGCGCAGCTGGCCAGAGCCATC
The DNA here is from genome assembly GCA_046538485.1 of Candidatus Brocadiia bacterium. Classification (GTDB taxonomy): domain Bacteria; phylum Planctomycetota; class Brocadiia; order SM23-32; family SM23-32; genus JBKHIT01. The sequence continues at coordinate 147,858 of JBKHIT010000003.1, forward strand.
GGCCGGCGACGAAAACTCGCCGAGAAGATAACGTACTGTTTGCGTCATATGAACGTTCTCAAAGTCGTGGGCAAAGACGGGGGAGCATATTTGCACGAAGACTGTGAACCGGGGGAAATAAGGGACGGCGTGGACGGCACTCCGGATTCGTAAGTCAGATGTGCAGAAGGTGCATTATAATAATTATTGCCTCAAATTCATGAAATATCCGGGTTAGGCACCCCTTACCGACAGCATTCTGAACTCCGGGCTCTGACCGAAGGTCCAGTCTTCTGATTGAATTTGTGTGGTTCAGGTGTGTCCGCCTGCCGGTCTTGCCCCGCCGGGGGATGTTTTGCGCTATAGTTTTCCTTTTGTTGAGGGCACTTCGTCCCCGGCCGATGGATCGATGGAAACAGCCTCCCTCAAGGCCCGTGCGAGAGCCTTAAAGATAGACTCTGCAATGTGGTGGGAATTTTCACCACGTACGACGTCCAGGTGCAAAGTAAGTCCTGCGTGATTGACAAAAGCCTGGAGGAACTCATTGACGAGTTCTACGTCAAATTCGCCGACTTTGTGGGTGGGGAACGCGACATTTGAGCTCAAGTATGCTCGACCGCTGACGTCGACCGCGACAGTTGCCAGGCTTTCCTGCATGGGCAATCGGACGTTGGCGAAACGGCGTATGCCTGCTTTATCACCCAACGCTTCTGCCAGCGCGTTTCCGAGAACAATACCTACGTCTTCCGTTGTGTGGTGGTCATCTACTTCCAGGTCACCCGTCGCTTTTATTTCCAAGTTGAAACGTCCATGTCGGGCGAGAAGTTCGAGCATGTGGTCAAGGAACCCGACACCGGAACTGATATTGGATTTTCCTTCACCATCAATGTTCAACTCCACGGATACCGTTGTTTCGCTTGTTTCTCGTTCGACCTTTGCCGTGCGCATTTTATCCATGATATTTGCTCCTGCGCCAACGTTTGTTTGCTTTTCAGAGTATTGCCTTAAGAGTTTTCAGCAGAACGTCAATTTCTTTATCGGTCCCAACCGTTATACGAAGGCAATCGTCGATTCTTGGGAGATCGAAATAACGTACCAATATTTTATTTTCAAAAAGCGCTTCGAATAGCTCTTTGCCGTTCTGGCCTTCCGGCACACGCGCCAGCACGAAGTTCGACTGTGAATCCCAGCAGAAAAATCCCAGTTCTCGAAGGTTCTCAGTGAGCCAAGCACGAGTTTTACGGATACGCGCGATGTTTTTGCCCAGCCATTTCTGGTCAGCAATTGCTGCTCGCGCACCTGCTACACCGGGAGCGCTGACGTTGTATGAATCTTTGACTTTCAGCATAGCTTCAGCCAGTGGCCGGGGCGCCACAGCATAGCCGAAACGAAGGCCGGCCAGGCTGTACGATTTGGACATGGTTCTGGTGACGACTACGTTTTCGCAGGTTTTTGTCAGCTCGAGACAGTTGTCGTCTGCAAAATCTACGTAGGCCTCATCGATTGCAAGGACGCCATTCAATTCATTGGCCAATGTCTCTACACGATCGGGTGCTATGAGCGTTCCACTTGGCGCGTTCGGGTTTGCAAGAAAAGTCAATTCGGCATCTATTCTGGCCAGATTTTCAGGCAAAGAATAATCTTCGGGAAATTCAGTGGTTTCTGTGCGGGCTCCCTGAATTTGAGCCAGGACTGGGTAGAGGCTGTAAGTCGGGCTCGGGTAAGCGATTGTCTGCCCTTCGCCGCAAAAAGTTCGCACTGCAATGGTGAGAATATCATCAGAGCCGAATCCGCAAATGATACAGTCCGGATCGATCCCGAATACATCGCCCGCTTTTTCCCGGAATGGATCTCCAAGAGGAGGAGGATATTTCCGGATGGATTTTTCACATGCCTCTTCCATCGCCTTTAGAACGTGGGAAGAGGGTGGATAGGGGTTTTCGTTGGTGTTCAGCTTGATAAAGTCGGTATCTTTGGGCTGAAATCCGGGCGTATATCCCTGCATTGCATCAATGTTATCGCGCACGTATGACATAATCCGGGCTGGTTTCTGAAACGAAAGGAAATCGAGGCGCCATTATAAACCTCTGCTGAGCGCAACTGCAACCCCTGCGCGCCGAGAATGGTGATTAACCCATCTCAATACTTTGCAGATCCGGGTTGGGCAGGGCTTTTCGCCCTGCTTTTGCCGAGTCTCTTGCCATCTGTGATAGACATCGGCCGATTTCCCCAGGAAGTTTTATCTCACTTAATGCAGTATATTTGTTTGAACTTTGTTTGCAAATCGTGTTTCAGCTTGAGTGCCGAGCTGGCATGGTCTATTATCCCGTCGACTGGGAAATAATAGGATCGACTTGTACTGATAGAGCCGTATGGAGAATTTTTACCGAAAAGGGATTCTATGATTAGTTTCAGCGCCAGTCCATGTAGCACCCCCAATCTGTCGCTGGAAGAAGCCCTGCGTGGGTACGAAGAAGCAGGATTTCGAGACGTCGAGCTTTTTTCCAACTGGACTGAAGCCCGTTTCGATATGGAAAGACCCTGCGGAGAATACAGGGACATTTTCAAGCAATACGGAATTCGATTATCATCACTGCATCTTTCCTATCTGACAGGTCGGCCGGAAAGCGTAGAAGAGGCCTGTCAAATGTGCCGTTGCGCCGCGGAGCTGAAATGCCGGGTTGTTATTCTGAATGCGAATTCCAAAGACAGCTACATCGAACGGGCGCCTGCGTTGTTGGACTCCATCAGCGGTTTGCCGATTACAGCGGTTCTTACCAACCATATCAATTCGCCCATCGAGACCGTAGAAGATATGCAAGAAATCCTGAATAAAATCGCCAATCCTGCTTTGAAAACATTGCTGGAAGTCGGCCAATACCACAGCATGGGAATAAGCTGGCAAAAAGCTTATCAGAAACTGGCGGAACAGGTGGCATTGGTGCATCTGAAAGATCAGGTGGGATCCCGGAGCGTTCGCTTCGGGGAAGGTGAAGTCGATATTGAAGGTCTGTTGCGAAGACTTGTTAAGGACAATTACGACGGGAATGTCGTTCTGGAGATGGAATTGGAAAATGATCAGGAGGGACTGGACGCCCTTGCGGAAGCTCTCGAATACGTGACAGAGGTAGTTAATCGATGTCATTCCCCAAAATAGCGGTGGTCGGAGCAGGCAACCTCTCGACGCGCCGAATTTACCCTTACCTGGCGACAGCCGGAGCCAAACTTGTGGGTGTCTGCGACCTTGATCTTGAAAAGGCGGCCCGCAACGCCGAGTTGTTCGGAGGGAAGCCGTATGACGATATGGACAAAATGCTTGATGCCGCGCAACCGGACGGAGTCATCGTTTGCGTCGGGCCGGAAGCCCACGCAGAACTCGCTCCGAAAATAATGAGACACGGGCTGCCGGTCTACACGGAAAAACCGCCGGCCGCCTGTGCGGAGGATGCTCTGAAAGTCGCCCGGGTTTCAGAAGAAACCGGCCAGTTGTGCGTGACGGCTTTCAAAAAAAGGTATAGTCGCGCCTACACCCGGGCGAAGAAATTCATCGAAGAATTTGGTCCTGAAGAGCTGGAATCGCTTTCTATCGACTATGCTTCCTCGCGTTATACCAACGAGAGCTTTCGGACATCATTTCTCCTCGATTTTTGTATCCACATGATCGATCTTTCCGGTTATCTTTTTGGGGATGCCGAACAGGTCTTTGTATTTGCCAGAGAAAAGCATTCCTATGCTGTGTCTGTGCGGTATGCCAGCGGCGCGGTTGGTTCATTCAACTTTACCGATGGGAGATCATTCCAAATTCCCACCGAGGAAGTCGAGATTACGGCCGCGGGCGGCAATTTTATGTCAGTGCATAATTCATCGCAGTGGCGCATTGCCCGAGATGGAGAGTGTGTGGAATACCGCGAGCCGCCGACATTCGTCTCGGGCGGCGACAGCGGAAGGGACACCGGACATCTATCGGAATTGGAAGATTTTATCGACGCCGTTCGCACGGGCCGTAAAGAGTCAAGATCTTCCGTTCAAAATTCGTATCGGAGCATGGTTCTTTACGAAGGAATCGTCCGCTCCTGTGAAAAGAGTGAATCCGTCAATTTGACCTATGAGGAGGTAGAAAAAGCATGAAGAGCGCAGCTAAACTTGTGCGTGAAGCCGATGCCGAAACCGAAGAGCATACATGGGGCAAACTCCGCTGGTATGCCGGGAAAGATGATGAAAATTCAAGAGAGCTTGCCGTGGCTATATGCGAGATCCTGCCCGATTGCCGCACGGATGAACATTATCACCCGGGATGTGAGGAGTTCATCTACGTGATGACGGGCGTGGTGCGGCAATATATATCCAGTGAAGAAGAGTTCATGGAAATGACGGCCGGCGATGCTGTTGTGATTCCTCCCGGCCTGAAACATCGCAGCGAAAACGTCGCCAATGAAGCTTCCGAAATGCTGGTCGTCTATTCATCCCGCGATTGCGAAAAAATGACCGACTGACCAATTTTTGAAAAAGGTGTTCCCTGATGAGTGAAGAACAGAACAAACCGAATATCCTCTATTTTTTCACCGATCAGCAACGATGGGATACTGTCGGTTGTTACGGACAACCGCTCGATGTGACCCCGAATCTGGACCGCATGGCTCAGGAAGGCGTGCGATTTGAAAACGCTTTCACCTGCCAACCTGTCTGCGGACCGGCCCGTTCCTGCATCCAGACCGGGAAATGGGCGACCGAAACCGGTTGTGTGACGAACGGGATCGCGCTCCCCCAGGACACGCGAACGATCGCCCACTGGATGTCCGACGCCGGCTACGAGGTCGCCTATATTGGAAAGTGGCATCTGGCTTCTACACGGGGAGAGTTTGATTACCGGACCGAACCTATCCCGCTCGAAAGACGGGGAGGCTACAAGGACCACTGGCTTGCCTCCGATATCCTCGAATTCACGTCTCACGGTTACGATGGGCATATGTTCAACGCCGATAACGAGAAAGTCGAATTCAAGGGTTACAGAGTCGATTGTTGCACAGATTTTGCGCTCGATTACTTGAAATCTCGGAAGACCGACAAGCCTTTCTTCCTATTCCTTTCCTATATCGAGCCTCACCATCAAAACGATCATAACCGGTACGAAGGTCCCGAGGGTTCAAAAGAACGATTTGGCGATTTCGAAGTGCCCGGCGATCTCGTGGATACCGAAGGCGATTGGCGCGAGAATTACCCGGATTATCTCGGATGCATCAATGCGCTTGACCGCAACTTTGGCCGGCTGCGCGAGGAGCTTGAAGAGCAGGGAATCGCCGATGATACCCTGATTGTCTGGACCAGCGACCACGGATCGCATTTCCGCACGCGGAACGGGGAATACAAACGCGCATGCCACGATGCCTGCACCCATATCCCGATGGTCATATCAGGGCCCGGTTTCCGTGGCGGGAAGGTGTGCAGCGAACTGGTCAATCTGATCGATACGCCAAACACCGTAATGAAAACTGCAGGACTTGATCTGCCCGATTACATGCGGGGAGAGCCATTGCAGAGACTGGTTGCCGGAGATAGCGAAGACTGGCGGGATGAAGTTTTCATCCAGATCAGCGAAAGTCACTGCGGCCGAGCAATTCGGACACATCGCTGGAAATATTCCGTGCGCGCGCCCGGCACAGGAGGTGGGGCCCCGGGCAGTGAACTCTATGTAGAGGATTTCCTTTACGATCTGGAAGCCGATCCGCACGAACGAAATAACCTTGTCGACGATCCGGCTTACGAAAATGTGCGGGCCGAATTGCGCGAGCGCCTGATATCGCGAATGGTGGCAGCACGAGAGCAGGAGCCGGAAATTCGCCCCTCACCCGAGGAAGAAATGGAAAATTAACAGATGTCCGTCGATTGGGAAGATCACACGACTGTCGAGCGCAACCGCCTGGGAAACCGCGCTTACTACATTCCGTTCGAGAACGAAACCCGAGCACGGGAGAACGAGCGGGGACTGTCTGAGCGGTTCAAGCTTCTGAACGGTTCCTGGGATTTTTTGCTCGCGGATTGCCCGGAAAACGCCCCTGAAAAATTTCCGCATCCTGCGTTCGATACAGCTGAATGGGACCATATTGCGGTCCCGTGCAGCTGGCAGACGGCGGGATTCGGTTATCCACACTACACGAATGTCGTATATCCTTTCCCCGTTGATCCGCCACGTGTTCCGACGGAAAATCCGACCGGATGTTACCGGAGAACGTTTACGCTTCCGGAAAACTGGGCGGATCAGGAAATCTGCCTTAGATTTGAGGGAGTTGAATCGGCTTTCCACGTCTGGCTGAACGGGGAAAAAGCAGGTTACAGCCAGGGAAGCCGACTTCCCTCAGAATTCAAAATCACCGAGTTGGTCCAATCGGGACGCAACGTGCTTGCCGTTCGCGTGTATCGCTGGTCCGATGGCAGTTATCTGGAAGACCAGGACCACTGGTGGCTGGCGGGAATTTTCCGTGACGTTTACCTGCTGGCGCGTCCCACAATCCACATCAACGATTTCAGCGTGGAAACAGAGCTTGATGCGGACTACAAAAATGCCATTCTCCGCTTGGAGGTCGTTGTGGGCAACGAATCGACCGCTGGTCGGTCCTTCAAGCTCAGGTTTGCACTGCGTGATATCGATCGGACAAGCGTTCTAAAGCAAGTTACGACAGCCCCGGCAGACCTTAAAGCCGGCCAAAAGGCGGTTCTGGAGGAAAAATTTGCGGTGGAGAGTCCGGCAAAATGGACCGCTGAAACGCCGAATCTTTACCAGCTGGTTCTGGAGCTCCTGGATAAAGATGGGGAAACGCTCGAGGCAATTCCCTGCGAGGTGGGATTCCGAACTGTGGAGGTGAAAGATCGGAACGTTTTGATAAACGGCGAACCCGTGATGTTCAAGGGGGTCAATCGCCACGACCACGATCCGGAACTTGGAAAAGCAGTGCCAGTGGAGCAGATGCGCCGGGATATTTTGCTGATGAAACGGCATAACATCAACACCGTGCGGACCTCGCATTATCCGAACGATCCCCGATTCTACGAATTGTGCGATCGTTACGGTCTGTATGTCATCAATGAAACGGATGTCGAATGCCACGGTTTTGGCCGCACGGGAAACATCAATCAGCTCAGTGATGATCATGAATGGGAAAAGGCGTACGTCGACCGCATGGAACGGATGGTCCAGCGGGATAAAAACAGGTCCAGTGTCATCATGTGGTCCCTGGGGAACGAATCCGGTTTCGGGGAGAACCACCGGGCTATGGCGAAGCGAACCCGTGAGATTGATTCAACAAGGTTGATTCACTACGAACCGGATTATGAGACGGAAGTCGCCGATGTTTTCAGCCGGATGTATGCTTCCATCGACCAACTGGAAACCTATGCGCGATCACCGAAAATTGATAAACCGGTCTTTTTGTGCGAGTACGCCCACGCAATGGGCAATGGTCCCGGGACGCTCAAAGATTACTGGGATGCGTTCTACCGTTTTAAAAAGCTGCAGGGCGGATGCGTGTGGGATTGGATCGACCAGGGATTGCTCAAAAGGACGGACGATGGTCGGTCTTGTTTTGCCTACGGTGGTGATTTCGGCGATGAGCCAAATGACGCGAATTTTCTCATAAACGGTCTCATTTTCCCCGATCGCACCCCTTCGCCTGGACTCGTCGAGTATAAAAAAGTTCTGGAGCCGGTGGTTATCGAGGATACGGATCTGGAAAATGGCAAGATCAGGCTGAGGAACCTCTACGATTTCCGCTCGCTCGGCGATCTATCACTGGGCTGGAATGTGACAGAAGATGGAGAAATTATCCACTCCGGCGAGCAACCGGTGCCCGATGTGCCCGCGGGAGGGCGCCGAACGATACGTATCCCATTCCAAAAACCCGACGCGTCGACACGCGGCGCTGATTATTATCTGAATCTAAGTTTCACGCTGGGGAAAGAGACTCCCTGGGCTCCGCGTGGCCACGAGGTGGCCTGGAAACAGCTGAAATTGCCGTGGCATGCCGCCGAGACGCGCGTTCTTCCCCACGATTCAATGCCTTCGGTTTCACAACAGGAATCGCCAGGACAAATAGTTGTCGAGGGCTCCGAATTCAGGATCGAGGTCGACAGACTCACGGGGGAGTTGGCAAACTGGTGTTACGAAGGGCGGGAGCTAATCAGAAAGGGCCCGCGACTCAATTTCTGGCGTGCTCCGACCGACAACGATGCCCGAATCGAAGGACGGTGGCGTGCCGCCGGGCTCGATGCGTTGCGGCATCGTATCGAAGAGACGGAATCCAGCCAGGTGAGTGATGGGGCGGCAAGGATAACCAGTCGCGGGCGGGTCGCGCCCCCGTCGAGTGAGCGCGGAATCCGCTGCGAATATGTGTACGATGTTTATGGAACCGGAGATGTCATCTTAACTGTCCGCGGATGGCCGGAAGGCGAATTTCCCCCGTTGCCGCGAATCGGTGTGCAATTGGTTTTGCCGCCTGAACTGAACTATGTGTTCTGGCTTGGTCTCGGTCCGGGAGAAACCTATCCGGATAGCCGGCAGGCCGGGAAAATGGGCCTTCATTCTTGCAGAGTTGAGGATTTTTATACGCCTTATGTCCGCCCCCAGGAACATGGCAACCGGAGCGATGTGCGCTGGGCCTCGCTGACCGATCGGCGGGGGATGGGACTTCTGCTTGTGGGGAATCCGGAGTTTAATTTCAACGTGAGTCATTACAGTATTCAAAATCTGGAAGAAGCAGCTCATACAATTGATTTGCAGCGTCGGGACGAAATTTATTTGAATATTGACGACCGTGTCCGGCCGCTGGGAACCGCGAGCTGCGGGCCAGGGCCGCTGGAAAAATACGAACTTCAGGCCGAAGATTTCGAGTTTTCGGTTCGGCTGCGACCGTACAGCACCGATGCTTTTTCGGCTTCCACGCTGAGCCATCAGAAAATCCAGCTACTTTAATGTCATTTTTCAAACCGAAAGATGACAAGCTTCCGCAACATTTTGAGGAAAGGATTCAGTCACAGTGGATTTGATGCCAATTGAGCGCATTCCCGATTCGGAAAAACGTATTGAGCGCCAGGATGCGTTTTGGGAAATGGAAATAATCGATCGTCCGGTGGCCAATATAACGATAGGGGAGGAGAATTCAGATTATCCACACCCACCGCAGAAAGATTGGGATTCATTGCGAGACAGGTGGTGGGACACGGAGTATATGGCGGAAGCGAAACTTGCCAACGTGATGAATACCAGTTTCTTAGGAGATGCTCTTCCACATGCTTACCCAAACCTCGGGCCGGAAGTTTTCAGTTGTTTTTTCGGTGCGAAGATGGAATACGGCGAACGGACCAGCTGGTCTATCCCCAATCTGGGAAACTGGGAGGATGCCGACGAGCTGGTGTTTTCTTGGGGCAACAAATACTTCCAGAAAATCGTGGAAATGACCGATGCGCTTCTGGAGGTAGGGGAGGGCAAATTCTACACCGGCCTAACCGATATCCACCCGGGCGGGGACGCCGTGGCGGCGTTCCGAGATCCCGAGCGACTGGCGCTCGATATGATTGAGTATCAGGACGAAGTAAAGGAAATGGTGGAACGGGTGACTGACACTTACCTGAAGGTTTTTGATTTTTTCTGCGACAAACTCCAGGAGGCGAAACAGGCCATAACGACGTGGGCCGGAATTGTCTCAAGCAAACGTTGGTACGTTCCAAGCAATGATTTCTCATGCATGATTTCCAGTGAGATGTTCGACGACGTCTTTCTGCCCGGAATCATCAGAGAATGTGACCATCTGGAGGCGGCGATTTACCATCTGGATGGGCCGGGCGCTTTGCAGCACCTTGACAGTCTCCTGGCGATAGATTCTTTGAACGCCATCCAATGGGTCTACGGGGCTGGAAAAGGGCCCGCATCCAACTGGCTTGACGTTTACAAGAAATGCCAGGACGCCGGCAAAGGCCTTCAGATTACACTCAACACCGATGAGCTGGATCTTTTCATGGAGGAACTCTCCCCGGAAGGGCTCTGGTTGAGAATCGGTGGGATTCACGATAGCGAGCACGCGGATCGAGTTCTCGAACAACTGAAAAACTGGACCTGATTTACAAGCGGTTTTTAGAAAGCGGATAACCGCTCACAACAGGTTGATTCATGTGAGGACGGTAGCGACGGCACTCGCTGGATTCGGTCAGACGCTCGAGGTCTTCGGGGGCGATTTCAATCTCATCGAGTTCATACATTGAGTCGTAATGTTCCGGTTTGCTCCCCCCCAGAATGGGACAGCTGACTCCCGGCCTTGAGAGAAGCCATTTGATGGCGACCTGATTCATTCCAGCATCGTATTTTTCGGCGACTTCACGCAAGACATCAAGGATGTCAAAGAGTTCGTCAGTGAGCAGTTTCCGGAATCCCTTGAGCTCGGCGGCTCGTGAACCGGCCGGCGGTTCCTCACCGCGTTTGTACTTTCCCGTTAACAAACCACCATCCAGCGGCCCGTAAAGCATCGTCGCGATATTAAATCTCCTGCAGAATGGCAACATCTCATTTTCGACAACGCGGTCCGTGAGATTGTAGCGGCATTGGAGTGAACTGACAGGTTCCCAGCCATTAAGCGCCGAAACCCCAAGCATGTGGGCCACCTGCCAGGCGTAATGATTGGCCACACCGATGTAACGGACTTTGCCCTGCTTGACAAAACTATCAAGCGTCGAAAGCACCTCTTCCAGAGGCGTGTTTCTGCCGGGATGATGCAACTGAAGAAGGTCGATGTAATCCGTTTGAAGTCTTTTCAGGCTGTCTTCCAGCGTGCGCATCATGTGGACGCGCGAACAACCGCGTCCGTTCGGGTCGTCGTAAATCTTAACCCATAATTTTGTCGCAACGATAACTTGATCGCGTTTCCCTTTCAGGGCTTTCCCAAGGATCTTTTCGCTCTCGAAATCGCTGTAATAGTTCGCTGTGTCGATGAAATTAATACCTTCATCGAGGGCCTTGTCTATGATGCCGATGGATGTTTTCTCGTCGCACGTTTCGGGGAATGTCATCGCTCCCAGGCAGAGCCTTGATACTTTCATGCCAGTGTTTCCGAACTTGATATATTCCATGATACTTCTCCAGATCTGAATTGTGTCTCTTCGTAATACTTGCAGGTCAGTCTACTGAGTTGAGTAATTTCTGCAAGCAGATCTTCGCAAACCTGCCTATGTCTGGGGTTGGGACTGGGCTCCGCACCTGGCGAGTTGCGGGATTACGGGAAACGTTGAGTTGCGCCATCGACGTATTAACGAAATCATGGATGTGCACCTGCGTGTGGGTCTGCGTGAGGAAAACGCGCTTGTCAAAGCAAGCGTTGAGATCGAACACAATACCCTCACTTCTTCGGGATGGGGTTCTCTATCCATTGAATTTGCCGATGAGGAAGGCCGAAAGTTTGGAGCTGAAAAAGAAGATGTGTTTCTCTCTTCGGGAATAGCAATCGCCGAACTCGATTTGGCCGTGGATGCTCTGCGGCTCTGGTGGCCGAACGGTAGCGGTTCACAGCACCGGTATGATGTGGAAATCAATCTGGAATCGGAAGACGGTTCGGCATCAAAACATCTGAAATGGGGCATGCGGACAGTGCAGTTGAACAATCGGCCCGGTCGGTTTGGAGCCATCATCAACGGAAAACCCATTTTCCTGAAGGGAGGCAATTGGATCCCGCCGGATTCTCTTTACGGGCGAGTTACACCCGACAAAGTGATTTCCCTGCTTGAAGAAGCGGCCGAGGCCAATTTTAACTGCCTGCGGATCTGGGGCGGCGGGCGATTCGAGATGGATGAGTTTTATGAGGCTTGTGACCGACACGGCATCTTCGTGTGGCAGGATTTTATGTCGGCCTGCGCACCTCTGCCCGCCCATCAAGAGTGGTTCAGGCGGGAATTTATGAAAGAAGCCGACTACCAGATTCGGCGTCTGCGTAACCGGGCCTGCTTGCTGCTGTGGTGCGGCAATAATGAAGTGGGCAGTTGTTACAGCTGGATGCCTGAATTCGATGAACATAAAGATCCTGCGTGGCGAATTTATCACCGGGATTTGCCCCGTTTGCTAAAACAGTTAGATCCCGACATTCCATACTGGCCAACGTCGCCATACGGCGGGGCGGAAAACGTCAATGCCCGGGACGTGGGCGATGACCATCACTGGGTGGTTATGCGAGCGGAGGAAGAATACTGGTCCAATCCGCAGTATTGGGACGAATCGGAGCGGCCGATTTTCAATTCCGAATACGGATACGGGGGACCATGCTCGCTGGAGACGACACGCGAGTATACGGACACCGATTCGCCGGATCTGTTCAGCGAAGTGGGGCATCAGCATACCAATACGTTCTATGATATCCCCAGGGTGAATCACGGTATCCGAGAGCATTACCGGGATCCTGAAGGTCTTAGCCTTGAGGATTATATTCTTCTCGGAGGCCTCGTTCAGGGATTGAATCTGGGATATTCGCTGGAATCTCTGCGTGCGAACGAGCAGACGATGGGCGGCATTTTCTGGATGTACAACGATACCTGGGGTGAGAACGGATGGACGATCATCGATTACTACCTGCGGCGTAAAATTTCATTCTACAATGTCAGGCGCTGTCTCGCCCCAACAAGGCTTGTGCTCCGGAAAGGTGGCCAGGCTTTCGGTGGAAAACTCGGGGAAATTGTGCTCATAGTTCTGAACGATTCTCCGGATCCGCTGGGGGGAGAAGTCGAAATGGGCTATGTGAGTTTCGATGGAAACGAAAAGGAACTCGATGTGCTTGAGCTGGAGGTGCCGGGCAGATCCCGCACCGTTGCGGGGACATGGGAGATACCGGATGGCGAACGGGCCAGAAACGGAACGGTTGCTGCCATTCCCCGCGGAATTCCCGATCTCTTACCAGTGACCTGGTATCACGGACGGTATCGGGAGCTGAATTTTCCTGGGGCTACCATCGAAGTGGTGGGGTCTGAGCAGAAAGGGGACCATCTCGAGATCCGGGTGCGCTCGGACGTGTACGCCCACGCTGTCCACTTCCAGATCCCGTCCGAATATCGTCTTTCCGATCATTATTTCGATCTTTTGCCGGGTGAGCAAAGAAAGGTAACGATTTATGGAGGGAGAGATCTTGATCCTGACGTGCTTTCTCCACGGAGCACATTGCCGGAACGGGGAGAGGCCGAAGTTTAAATGAGGCGGGGTCTTACCGTGAGCAGAAAAGAAGCCCGTCTTGTTTTTGGTCCGGAAGTGTCGGTAGCAGGGGTAACTGGCGGGTGAGGTGCCGCGAGTGTCTTTGTTTCATACGATAAGAGGGCACTGGAAGGCTTTTTTGCGGCATTGACTCCAGGCCGATTTTCCCCGTGTGAGGTCAAGATGTTCCGTCGCTTTCCCGGAGGCGTGTTCGTTTCAGAGAAGTAGAATTAAAGTGGTACGCCCGGCAGGACTTGAACCTGCGACCTGCGGTTTAGGAAACCGCCGCTCTATCCTGACTGAGCTACGGGCGCACCGATATAAACGATTTTTAAAGAACTTCTTATGACATCCGGCAGTTTCGGCGAAATCGGCCTGTTATCAGAACACAATCTTTTGTGGTAGCCGGATTGGTTGTCAAGACCTCAGTAATAAGGAGCGGGTTCTTCCTTGTCTCATGAAACGCCGCAATATTTCGTATAACTATTGTAGGCAAAACGGCAAAGGGGACGGCAAATCTTTGGAGCGGAAGCGAAAAGGCGTTACTGAGGATACCTTGCAAATAATGTAGTCAAGAACGCCGAAAAGGTCAAGGTAGGGGAAAATCCCCACGTGATCTTGTTCTTGCCTGGCCTGAGGTCGATTTCGACCAGGGCAATTGGAACTTTCGGAAGAATACGCAGCCCGTGTTGTAAACTCGGTAAAAACCGGAGCTAAATGTACTATCAGCGGGAATGTGCCGAACGATGGACTGATTGATAATCTGGGACAAGATGCGACCGTGGAAGTCCCGGTTAGAGTTGACGGAGAAGGGTTTCATCCCGAAACTATGGGTAATCTGCCGTCTCAATGTGCCATGCTTTGTCGGCGCAGTATCGAGACCCAGCGATTTTTGGTGAAAGGATTGAGTGAACGGAAAACAAAGCCTCTCTTTTATGCGATGCTGGCTGATTCGCTTACAATAGCTTGTCTGGACCCCGGAGCTATTCGTCGTTTGTTTAATGATCTGATTACAACGGAAAAAGAAAAAATATGTTGCCAGAGTGGGTTCAGCCAGTTTGAAAAACAGCACAGGCTGGCAAACGAGTTCACTAAATAGATATCACTTTTCCTGAAGGGGTGAAACATGTCTTCCCAGTCGACAGATGAAATACAGCTTAGCGGGCCAGAAAAAAAGTCGCCATTTCTTGTCGCGTTGAGGGGGAAGTCGTATTCGGCTTCGCGGTATTGGGTTTTGCTGTCCGCCGTCGTTGCCTCCCTGTTGATTGTGCTGCCGGGTTGTACCTTTCTTGAAAAACAGTCAAAATTACCAGAAGTCGCGGAGCAAGAGCTGGTGATTACATGCATTGGCGACCCGCAATTCGTACCCGAGGGAGAGACCAAAGATTTCCGTTTTGTGGAGACGATGTCCCGTCTGGTGGACCAAATCAATACAAAGATGCCGCGTTGCTCGTTTGTTGTACCTCTGGGCGATCTGGTGTGGCTCCGCTCCGAGCACCGTTACCCACATCCTGAACTCCGCAAAAAGGAAATTGACATTTATCACCGGGTCTTGAGCACGAAAATCGCCCCGCCAGTCTATACCATCCCCGGAGATCATGATCGTTTCAATTATCCGAAACAAATTAACGACCGGGCCGGCAACTATGCGATCATTAAGGACAATATTCTGTTTATAATGACGGGGATGAAGATCAAACTGACTCCGCAGAATGAACGTTACTGGATCCGTTACCTTCTTCAGAAATATTCTGGTATGACGACGGTCATCTTTCGTCACCAGGGCATTTATAAAACCACGAAAGGCACGGACGGTAGAGGGTATCGTCACCAGACCGATTCCTCATGGTGGAGGGAACTGTTCGATAATAATCCACAGATCAAGCTGTACATTCATGGACACAACCACCAGGACAGTATTGTTGAGCAGGGGAATGTTACTTTTGTACAGTCAGGCGGGAGTTTTACAAAAAAGGCCATCCAGGTTTCGTTCCGGGAAAACGGATTCTTGGTGCGCCGTTGGGATATTCCAAAAGGTCGGTTTGAAAAACGTTACTCTCGCCGCGTTGAAACTTCATATGATCCGGAAGCTACAAACTACTATCTGTATGGAGAACGAATTACTAACGGAGAGGTGCCATCTGCCTGGCTGGGTGGGAAAGATTTTGTAAGCCGCAATTGCCTTTCGGATAAATCAGAAGTTGCTCTGGTTGGATTGGAAGAAGAGGCTCTACATCTGTGCAACGCCGACGGCAGATATTGGACCAAGGGTGAAGGAAAAGCTCCATGGGAACAGGTGATCTGGTTGCCTGCTGCCGGTGACTGGAAGAGCGCGGGACTCGTCCGATGGGAGAAAGTGGAGAAACCCTATACAGGCCTTCGGGTTGTGCGTGAGGCCGGACCGCCGTTCGACCAAATGTTGCTCTCGGGTAGTTCTAATAAGCAAACGTATGAGCTGTGGCGATTCTTCACGGCAGGACGGGGTGATGTGAATAAGCACTGTCGTTTTCCCCGGATTGTACCGGCGAATGTATACAATTTTGACGTGAGGATGAAAGCTGGCAGTGGCACCGCACCGGGCCGGATACGATTAATGGTTTCGGGTACGAGAACCAGCAAAGGATGGTGGTCTGAAGAAAAAGTGGTAGAGTTGAGCAAATCGTGGAAAACGTACCGCCTCCAGTTCCACCCGCCTGAAGATGCCGGAGGGCGCTTCAAATACTTCGTAATGCTCGACCGCTCGACACCCGAGGGCCACGTCGAAATTGATATCGATAGCTATGATGTTTATGTGGACCACCAGGGTAATCGAACAACCGACTTTTCAGTTGTCCTCGGAGGAAAAGAATACCGAGCTGACGGGACCCTGGGATTTTTTGAAGAAAAAGTTTTTGAACTCCCCCGGGATCACGGGACGTTGGAAAAAGTCAGCATCGGCGGTTTGAAGACGGGGATGTTTGTTATGAAACACAATGCCCCTGAAATCGATTTCCGTCACGGACGGGTCAGGCATACTTCGGGAAACAGTTTCCGTGAGCTCAAGCAGGTGACCCCGCAGAGCTCTCAGGCATTAATTACCCCTTTCTTTAATCGTCGGGAACTTTTGTGGGTTGAAGGGCGTTCCACCACCGTCATGCCGGGTGCCAGAGGCCAGTTTGTCGCACACAAGCCGCAGAATAACTGGGAGGGAAGGTATATCTTCCTTCCGCTTACGGTATTGCCCGCGCGTGAAGCAGTGCGTGTTACACCTCTACGCGTTGAACAAAAACCGATGCTGCTGCAATTCCGGGTCGTTTCCGATAAGCAACAAAGCGTCCGTTTTGTTGTCAGTGGCATCAAATCGCCGGACCGTTACAGCGTCAGGGTCGATGGCGAAGAAATCGAAGAAGTGGATTTTAGCCCTGAGGGACAAATTAGTTTCAGTGGGCCAAGCGGAATGATGCCGCGAGTATATACCGTACGGGCTCAGTGGTAGAAAATTTGTTTCAGACAGCAGGAGGAGAAGGCTGATAGTTTATTTATGACCAATTACCTGCACTGATGCAGATAGAAAAAATTATCGGGCCATTAGCGGCCTATGCTTTGATGCTCTCGCGCAGATCTCTGTGGCTTTCTTGAAGCGCTCAAGGGCTGATCTCCCTTCTACCAGAACCTGCAGGCATGGTGGCAGGGTGAGCGGTTGTATCTGTCCGCTCCGGCGGGGGGCGTGCCCTGGCAAAGTTGCTTTACCCGGTTGACAGTGAGCCCTTGTTGCGTTACTCTTACAATCCTTGGAAGTAGTTGTTTTGAAGCATGATGCTGCGAATTTCCGTGCTCGCTATTTAACATGTGGCGTTGTTTTATGTTGTCGCCTATGGGTGGCAAATTAATATTTTCCGGTGAGGGTGCAGGCTGTATCGCGGTTCTATTTTGCCTTATTACAGATACTGCAAAACGTTCGCGTGTGGTTTTTACTTTCGTCTCAGGAAATACCCTTTGGGAACGATGCTCGAAGATCAGATAGAAGATGTAGTTCCTGCTGATTCCCAGACGGGCGGTGATATTGAAATCACCCAGGATGAAAACGAAAAACGGGCTTTTTTAGGTTCGGTTAAGCGCATTATTTGTATGAGCTGCAGCGTGTCGGGTGTGTTTTTTATCTTGCTTGGTGGTCTGTTTGTTTTGATCGAGGATTGGCCCGGTACCTTGATGGCTTACGTTTCCACTTTGCTTGGCTGTTTCTGCATTCTTGGGGCGTTCGGGGCAACCGGCATAGGCGAAGAAACGTAAAGTAGTTTTCTGATCAGTCTCAATCTCCGACTTTCTGCCGGAGATTTTTCTTTTTCATCCCTCACTCAGGTAGGATTTGAGTGTGTTAACGGCTATCCCGAGCGCTTCAGCCGCGCGTGTTTTGTTCCCTTCGTGCAAATCCAGCGCACGGTGTGCATATTCATTCCTTATCTCGCGTATGGGGCGAATTTGCTCGACCGATGAAGGTCTGAAAGTTGTATGTGAGTCACTACTCTCAATACGGGGAAGATTGACCTCCTGCTGAAGTGCTTCCGTTAAAGATATGTCAAGATAAATCCAGCGTTTCAGGATCTTGATCAGCTGGCGAACATTTCCCGGCCAATCGTAATCCATCAAAAGGCTTTTTTCTTCGGGCGACAACGCAGCCTGCTTGCCTTCGAGATTTTCGAGGGCATGATCTGCAATGACCGGTATATCTTCAGCATGTTCACGTAAAGGCGGAACGTGGATGCGAAGCGTGTCAAGCCGATGATAGAGATCCGCTCGGAAATTATTTCTCCGGATGAGCTCGGCAAGGTCCCGGTTGGTGGCCGCAACGACCCGGACATCGACTTTTTGCTGAGAACGATCGGCGCCTTCGGGAGTTACACGGCCGTCTTCCAGAACGCGCAGAAGTTTGGTCTGTACCTCCAGCGGGAGTTCGCCAATTTCGTCCAGGAATAATGTGCCAGAATCCGACGCCACGAATGCGCCTTCACGATCATTCAAAGCGCCCGTGAATGCTCCCTTCATATGACCGAAAAGCACGGAGTTGGCCAGACCAACGTTTCCGGTAAAAGTAGCACAGTTTACAGGAATCATGGGGCCCATGCTGCGTTCACTCCCTTCATGCACAAGGTGGGCGACGAATTCTTTTCCAACTCCCGATTCGCCCGTAATAAGAACATGTTCGTCGGTTCTTGCAGATTGCTTAATACGCCTGCGCAGTTTTCGCATCGCCTTGGAACGGCCTTTCAGAACGTGTTTCATCCCGTGCCGACGGAAGACCGCGACCAAATGCTCATCGTGCGTATCCCATTGTCCCGCCGCAAGCTTTCGTATGGCCTTTAGATATGCCTGTGTATCCTGGTATTTGAACCGCTGGCCGATGGACGCTTCGATGAAATCCATCCAAAAAGACTGTGTTTCGTCCGGGGAGTCAGAGGAAAAGGAGCGGATGATGTTCTGATCGTGAACGGCCAGACTGGCCAGCCGCCTGGCACGGGGATCTTCACAGATATCCATGAACCTCTGGACGGCTTCGGTATTCGTTCTACATTCCAGAAAAACAGGTCGGCAGATGTTTTCAAACTGATCATGCATCGGTTGCAGATAACCGCGTCCACAATACCAACGAATTTCCACTCCTTTTTCGAGCAGGCGGTTAGCAGGCGCCGCGAGCTCCTCCCATGGACACCATACGCCAACTCCGCAGACGTGAAGTTGACTGGGGGGCAGGGGAACGTTGGCCAGAGCGGCGAATTGTTCGCCGACCCTGGCTGCACTTGTGACATAAATTTCCGCCTCAGGATAGCGGAGCAGCAAACTGGCTGCTGCACAGGCTCCGTCGAGACCGTTGTAAGTGATTAAGGCAACATTATCTGAAGGGGGCATGAACCCTGTCTCCTTTCGATTTTCGCGATGCTTCTAATGATACATGCAGGGGAAGGACATATCAAATAATGATCATGGGTTATTATAATTTGATGGGCATCAATGCTGCTTTCCCTATAAGCGAAAGTCGGTAATTTCTCCGCAGTTTCGTAAGACCTTTATATATAAGACGTTACAGCCCGCTACTATTTTAATGTATAGCTATGGTACGCGAATTGCGAATTATCAGGTCGAATGGAACAACGGTTTATAGATTTAACAGTAAGGCTTGAGCAATGAAGCAGTTCACGGTTTACGCCCGATGTGGTGAAAACAACGAATTTGGTCCCGCTTACTCGGTAACGTTTACGGCAGGTCCGGTAATCACTTGTGCTCTGGAACCGGAGTGGGATGCGCGAGCGCGACGGATGGAGCGGGCACTCAACGGCGGCGGACAGGCAGATGACCACGCCGTCGCGCCTTCGCCATCCCGGTACCGGCAAGTGGGGAATGCGGACCGGGGACAGCGAGTCGTGCTGGATTCTCCGAAAGAAGGGAGGTGAAAAATTGTCCCGGGGAATGATGTTATGGAGCGGTGTACGTTTTGTCGCCTCGGTTCGTTTGCCGTTCTAATACCCCAAAAGAGTGGTTTTGTCGCGACTTCCCGGGTGAAGGGCAGATATTCGGTTATATCCGAAGGTGAAGAGACTCTGGTTGCCCTTCTCAGGACGTTATCCAGGATGCAGATTCGGGCAACAAACTCGCACCGATGCTGAGGATGCCGGCTATCAGGTAAGCGCTACGGTAACGTTCTCGGAAAACGGTGACCGTGTGGGAGGACGAGGCTTTTTGCCGGGCTTGCACCCAAAAAATGCCGTAGAACCCCGCGGCGACGGCAAGAGGGAGGAAAGGAAGAGGGTTGATATGGCCGAGATGGGCTGCCAGGGCAATTGTGACGAGTGATAGGGCAATAGCGGCAACGCTGGCATCCAGAGCATGCCGCGGACAGGTCCTCGTGGACAGCGTGGAATGTCCGGCGGCTTTGTCGGCCGCGATATCAGCTGCCTGGTGAGTGAAGTGGCCAGCCAGAATGATCGCGCCGCCGAAAGTTGCCAGCAGAAGTTCCGCAGCCAGGGCGGCTCCCGCCGCACGGGCGCCAAGGCTCACAAGAAGAAATCCGCCGCTGAAGTTACAGATATTCGACCATGGATAGCGTTTTTTTAAACGAAATGGCGGGACAGCGTATGCGGACCAGACGGCGGCCAGCAGGATAAATCGAAAGGGACAGGGCGTCGCAAACGCAAGTGCAGTGCCGACGAAAATGAGCGGGATAACCATTGCAAGCATATGCGAAGTCTGGATTGAGCCGCGGCTGACAGGAGTCTCCCGCAACGGGGAAGCCCGATCCATGGCGGCATCGGTGAGGTCGTTCAGAGCGGCAAGCCCGCTGCCAAGGAGGGCACATGCGGCGCCAAGACGTAGCAGAACAAAAATGTAGGATTGTTCGAACGTTTTTGTCCCAGCGACCACACAGAAAGCCCATACGCAAAGCGCAGACATCCTCGCGACTTCATCGGGTCGAAGTGACACAAGAAAAGCGCGGAAAT
The DNA here is from genome assembly GCA_046538485.1 of Candidatus Brocadiia bacterium. Lineage (GTDB taxonomy): Bacteria > Planctomycetota > Brocadiia > SM23-32 > SM23-32 > JBKHIT01. The sequence continues at coordinate 168,513 of JBKHIT010000003.1, forward strand.
TATTCCTGTCGGCTTTGTTCAACACTTGTTACCTCTACGATGGGAGTGGCGAAACAACTGGTGCCGACGAGTTGGCCTCGAATCCTGACCGGTTGCCCGGCTTGCGGCGGAGCACTGTTTTTCAGGGCCCCGGTTATCCGAATAAGACCTTCGCCAAAACGGTTGAGTTTGCTGTCCCGGATCATGAGCCAGGCACTCCACCAGTTTTCCTCTCGGCTGCAGGGTATATCGCCCAGTTCTATGCCTGGCTCGGTTCGCCAGCCCTCCGCAGGGTAGTGGGCTATCCCTGCCCAGTCAATCTCCGTATCTTTCCACTGCGCTAAACTGCCTTTGTCGCGGGCTTGCCACAAGCGAACATCGTCGTACGATATTCCAGAAGAGGGATTACTATCGGGACGAGGCAGTGGTTCGAACCGCGCCGAGCGAACCAACACCAGCGCGGTGAGACCGGTGGCGACCAGAAAAACAATGAGTATGCCTCGGAAGATGCTCTTCTTATCCGGGGGCGGCTCGGGTTTTTTGAAGGAATCCTCGCCGAGGATCAACGCACTTATCCAGGTGATCATGATGGCGATCAGGATAGGGGCAATGATAAGTCGGTGGTGGACGAGCGGACTGGCCACGAGGTGGGCAGCTGTGTAGGCGGCAACGGGCCAGAAAAGCACCTTCCACCTGGTCCACCACCTGGCGGGCATGCCCGGGAGCTGCTTTCGAAAGATGCCCCAGAATGCAGTAACAGCCATCGTGACGTAAATCAGACCTTCGAAATCGAGTAAGGGAAACCGGAGCGGTTTGTTTCCCACAAAAGCGACGTAAGCCCGGGGTTTGTAGAACCTGCTCGGCCAACGGGACACTTCGAACCATTTCACCAGACGCCATATCCCGCTCGCGAGGGCCGTGAAGGGTCGTTTGGAAAACTCTTTTCGGGCTCTTTTTAGGCCCTCAGCGTACATCTTGCGCTCGGTGGGTATCCCCGATTGAAACAGGGCGTCCTGAACTGGTTTTGCTCTCAGGTTGGGATCACCGGTTCCGAAAACGTAGAAATGCCATGCCGGGGCGGTGGTGATCAAAACGGGTTTACCGACGAGGCGGGACGACCGGACGATCCACGGGGTTACAACGAAGAGAGTCGGGAGTGCGAACAGGCAGGCGCGACGTATTTTACCGTGCCATTTTCCCCCATTGGCGATGGGTATCACCGCGGCGATGATGCTTGCGAGGAAAGACGGGCGGATCAGCGCGCAGAGACCACCCGTGATTCCCACGATGGCGCTACGAATCGGTGAGCTGGGCAGCCAGGCCAGGAACAGCAGAAAACTGTTGAGGAGAACTGTGGAAAGAACGGGATCGTGGTGAAAATGGATCAGGGCGATGTTGGGTGCGTGCAGAGCCATGAATCCCGCTACGAGCAGGCCCAGTCGTGGCGCAAAGCCGACCTTTCTCACAATCAGGTAGATGAGGAGGATGTTAAAACTGCTCAGGAGGGCCTGGATAAGGCGTACGGTCGTAACGTTCCGTCCCAGGAGGGAATAAACACCGGCCAGGAATGCGGGATAGCCCGGCGGACGATGTGCCTGGCCGATGAAGCCGGCCGGGCATGAATGAAAAGAGCCGGATCTCAGCAGATTGCACGCGAACATATCGTAATCGACTTCATCCCAATAGACTTTTGTGCCGTAGGGGAGCGCCGGCGGGTAGCCTGCGATCGATATGCAACGCACAGCGAATCCGATTGCCCATATGAGGAAGAGCCAGCGTAGCGGCTGTCTTACGCGCCATTTTCTGAACCAGACAAGTGGATTCAAACTCTGCTCCCGGTAAGGAAAATTCTCCATGCGTTTTGCACGAGAAATCCCCAGTCCTGGGGTTCAGTTACCAACGCTGAGGCGATATCGAGAAGATGCTGGGGGTTCGTATAGAATCGGCGAAATGCTTCACGTCGTTTCGCGCGCAGCTGATTCGATGTCCAATGAGGCGAGCTCATGTACGGTCCTGCCTCGTCATAGGTCGAGAGTTCATTGGGCGGGCGGAGTAGCTGTCCGTGTTCCCGTGCAAGTTCGTAGAGTCTTGTCCCGGGGAACGGAGTTGCTATAAAAAAATGAGCGTGGTGTGCCGGGAGACTGCACGCCATGCGGATTGTCGCATTCAAGTCGTCAAGGGTCTCGAACGGAAGCCCCATCATAAAATAAAGCGCTACGCGGACATTTCTTTCGCGCAGTGCTTCAACAGTTCCAAGCACCACGGACAGATCGATTTTTTTGCCCAGTTTGTCGACCACTTTTTGGCTTCCACTTTCCACGGACACACTGGCGGCATAAAGACCTGCTTTCACAAGCATGTCGAGCATCTCTTCTTCGCGGACGTCGGCGCGAATTCCATTTGGAAGGGCGAAACGCATCTTTTTCTGCAGGTTTCGCTCCAGAATTTCTTCGCAGAGCTGACATACTCTATCCGTATCGTAGGTGAAATGGTCGTCCCAGAAGTGGAACTCGCGAATCCCCCAGCGGTCAACGGCATTTTCCATTTCATCTACCACGTCGGTGATGGATCGGCGTCGGACCTTATAGCCATGAAGAAATTTTGTGCAATTGATGCAGTTGAATGGACATCCACGGCTTGTCGTAATAGGGACAGCGGGTCTGTGCCCGGGGAAATAATATTTGTCCAGTTGAAAACTTTCCCAGGCCGGCCAGGGAACCGAATCAAGGTCCTGAATATGGGGGACGCGTTCTTCGCTGGCAGTGCGGAGCTTCTCCGGGCAGAACACGCCTTGTATGTTTTCAGGCGGTTCTCCGGCGGCGATCCGGCAGATCACGGGTTCTCCCTCGCCCACGACCACGGCGTCGAATCCGCATTCCAAAAGCGTACCGGGAATTGCCGATGCCTGTGGGCCACCCGCGATGAGTTTGAGTTCCGGATATAAATTTCTGATCTGTGCTATAAGTTCTGCAGTGCGGCTGACATTGGCTGCGTTGACCGTGACGCCGAGATGCCTTTCTCCTTCTTCGATAGCCTTTTTGATGGCTATCAGGGGGGAGTCCTCGATTTGGAGATCGACGACGATAACCCGGTGCCCGGCGTCCGAGAGTGCTCCGGCAATATATCCGAGACTCAAAGAGGGGTATGTATACCAGTTATTCTCGCCCGTGTTGAGAAGAATCATGTTGGGACTTCCTAAGAACTATAATTACAAGAAGACATTCTATTAAACGGGGCGGTGTCTGTCACAGTCAAAGGGATACCTGGCACAATGGAGGAGCGTAATTGAGAGTGTTGAGGAACCGCTAGCCTGCATCTTCGGATGGTATGCGTTTAGCGTTGGTGCTGTCGGTAAGCCCGCGGAGCGGGCGTGGCAGAA
>JBKHIT010000033.1:0-51539 GCA_046538485.1 Candidatus Brocadiia bacterium
GGCGCAAATTCCTTAATTTTCCTTCGGAACAGAATGCTGGATTCAGCCATCCCGGTTCCCGTTCCCTATCCTGGGAGCGCTGGAGTCCCTCGCAACTGAACCGTTGACAGGTAAGATGCCTCCCTGTCAGCGGTATGGCTGCGAGGCGAGAAGTTTTTTGTTGGCAGACTTTCCTCCATTTGTCCGCCTCAAGTCCAGTTTCGCCCGCCGCTGGCGCGCTCAGCTGAACTCGAGTCTCAATCGCCGCGAGCGGACTGGACTTCAGCCGCAGGCTGGAGTTCAGAACGCGGCTCATAAACCGAGAGGTCTCGCAGCAAAACACCAGAACGACCAACGGCGGCTCCCCCCGGCAATGGGTTGCGGGGAGAAGCGACGGAAGAGACCAAAGGGACTCGTTGTTTTCTGTCGCGTTCCGTGATTTGACACATGAGCAGGCGGGAGTTCAGAACGCGCACTGTCAGTCGGCAGATCTCCCGGAACCCGCATTTCTCACGAACCTAAAGAGATAATTATTATAAACGGCATCCCAAAAAGACTTTGCACTATATTTCGCATCTGATCTCAGTACACAGTCTGTAATTCGAGTCTAAAAACAGCGGTTCGCCCTCCGGGAGCGGCGCTTGAGAAAAGCGGGGGAACCCACCGGGGCTCCACGTATCCGGGATGCCACGCAGATGCAAGGGGTTATCGCCGAGCGCGCCCTGCCGTTCATTGCCCTGAAAGGGCAGTATATGACAGCCCGGGGTGACGGGGGCCGCAGGCCCTCGGAGCCCTGGGGTACAGGTGGGCATTGAGAAAAAAGTGGGCTGAAGGCCCACTACAATACTTTGTGTGTTTCCCCACGCAACGAACCGCTGAAAAAGGCTCCGACTTGCTTTTTACCTTATCTTCTTCTTAACACAAGGTGAGGTCCAGGACATACCCCCAAAACCCATCAGCCCTCGAGCCACAAGTCCACTCCAGCACTCGCAGCTGCCTTGCGCAATTTCGCGTCAAGCGTCGCCAACGGAAGGTTCCGGGCGATTGCCAAATCAAGATACGAAGCATCATAAGCGGACAGACCCGTTTCACGGGCGATATCGATGACATTCCGGATTGATGTTCGTGTCTCGCATAAAACGATCGGTAACTGCCCTATCAGTTCCAGGAATTTCAACGTGTCCGTCGACTGAAGTCGCCCGATGCGTTCAGCACAGACGAGCACGTTGGCCACTTCCAGGCGCCAGATGGCGGGCACTACTGCCTCACTGATTTCGAGGGATTCCAGGACCGCATCCGCATAATCTGCGCTTTCATCTTCGAATGCCCAGGTCATAACGACCGAATTATCAACGACGAAATCGCTCACCTGCGACCCTCCTCGATCATCTTATGCAACGACGCATCACCGAGGGTCTTACCGTTTCGAAACTGCTTTATGGCCTCGATTACCTCCTCTACCGGCGGCCGAATCTCCTGTTCGGTCGGTACAAGCCGGGCGACAGGAGTATCGTATCTGGTGATAATCACTTCTTCGCCCTGCTCGACTTTCGCCAAGAGCTCGGACAGATGCGTTTTAGCCTCATGCGTGCCGACCCGGATCACATATCCCTCCCGCCATAAAAAGTTAGTCTATGCTTAGTTTACATTACTTCTGGCGCCCGTGCAACCCGTTTTTGCAGGCTGGTGGTCCGTGACAATTGGATTTATGGATTCGGGTAAACGACGTGCCTCCTTCGCGCGAGACCAGTGGTCCGTTCCAACGGGTATGTGCGTTTAGCGCGCGTTACATCAGCCCGTCCACACTCACAGCGCCATTGCGAGGGGCCCGCGCTTTGGTCGACGCGGCAATCTACCCGTTCTCTCCCAAAAATCAAGTGTCATAGCCGAACTGGAGTCTCCATTCCTTCGAACAGAGAATAAAATCCCACGTTTCTGCGACAGCCTTCCAGCCCCTCACAGAAACCTGTCACAGGATGATGCTGCCGCCTTCGCGCAGTTCTTTGCGGAGCGTGTCGGCTTTCACATCGGCCACGTGCACATCCCGTTCGGCGGCCAGGCAGGCGGCGACGCCCGCGGCTTCGCCGGTCTGGTTCAGGTTGACCATCACGCGGATGGCACCGTAGGCGCCGGTGTCGGCCGCGATCATACGGCCGGCCATAATGACGTTTCGCAATTCACGGTGCACGAGGCAGCGATACGGGATCTGATAGAAGGTCGGGTTCTCGGAGGTCGGCTCTCGCCAGCGGCCGCGTTCACCCGAACGGGTATCCAGGGTGGTGCCGTCAAGGTATTTGAACAGAAACCCACCCCCCTCGGGGTGATGCACGTCCACGCGATAGCTGCCCTGGGCGATGGCATCGTCAAACCGCCGCCCGCTGAGGACATCGTCCTCGGTCAATTCGTATTCGGCCTCGAAACGCCGTGTTTCGCGGATGCCGATGTAGCTCGGGAGTGCAACGAGCCCGATCTGGTTGCCCTGCGGCCCATATTTGCGCAACATGTCCATGACGGCCCGGATCTGAGCGCGACCTTTCATTTCCGCCGCCGTCAGTTCCGCAGCATCGGCGCAATTAACGCCGAAAACGTGGGCATGCGCGAACATGGTGATTCCGGGCAGGCCCGGCACCGGCCCGCTCCAGCCGGAGTCCGGTTCCAGCCCGAATTCCTCATGATGCTGATCATAGAGTTGCTGGAAATCGAGTCCTTCCACGGCGAAGTTCCAGATCAACCCACACATCGTGGGCGGCTGGAGCTCGGGGCTCACCCGGAACGGCAGCCCGGCGCGGGCCACGAGATCGCCGTCCCCGGTAGCGTCCACGAATACCTTCGCCCGGATGGCCGCGCGGCCGTCTTTGTTCTCCACGAGCACGGCCTCAACGGTGCCGTCGTCCGCCAAAACCGGAGCGCAGAACCGCGTGTGAAGCATAGGCTCTATGTCATGTTCGCGCACGAGTTTGTCCAGTTCGAGCTTCAACTCCGCGGAATTGAAGCGGAACGCCATGTTCGGATTGTTATCGAGGTGTGCGGCCGCGCCGCGCGCATCCAGGCGGTCCATGGTTTCGGTGGTCAGCCCGCCGATAATCTCACGCTCGTATTCGGAGTCAAAGGTTGAGTGCCAGACATTTACCAGCCCGTTGGTGGCAGTGCCGCCGAAACCGTTGGTGGCTTCGAGAACCACCACCGACTTTCCCCGGCGCGCCGCCCGCACGGCCGCAAAGACTCCGGTGCAACTGCCACCGAGCACGCAGACGTCGACATCGGCAATAAAAGGAAGCTCCCGCGGAGGTTCAGTGATCTTGTCTGGCATGGATTATCTCCTTCAGATAAAGGGGCACACACCGTTTTTGCTTCGCGCAAATCATTGGCGTCAGCCGTCAATCCCACTGAGATTTTCCAGCACGTCCAAAGCGCATTTTATCCGGTCGTCTTCGGGGGCCAGCACTGCGCGGATATCGGTCACCTCGTCCGGCGGTTTTGTTTCCGATTCTTTCAAGAGCCAGATTTTGGGCCAAATTTCGCTTTTATGGCCCTCCACAAGTGCGATATCGTAGGCCCCGGCTTGCGAAAGAATGGTTTTGAGTGGGGACGGCTGATGCGTCCGTTGGAAGAGCTGGGATTTGTCATATCCGATCACGTCCGCGCCGGCTTCGAACAGACGTTGTGTGTCTCTCCCTTTGGAGTCGAAAATAAGACATTCGCGGGCCCGTTTTACGGCAAGAACTCTCAGTCCCTGTTCAGTGAATTTTTCAGTGAGCTCTTCGATAAGTCGGGTCTTGCCACTGTTTTTAAAACCGCAAATCTGGAGTATCGCCGGCCTCGAGTTTTGGTTCACCTCTACCCCCCTATTTCGGCGACGGCTCTGTGGCGTCTTTGAACTTCGATACCTCGCTTACAGCGGAAGGCACGCCGCACGCATTGCCGCGCTTGATCGGGATCCAGAATACCTGTGCTGCGGAAGCATTTTGTGATATCGGTACCGGTATCCTGCATGAAACACCCGAAAAGGAAGCCGTGCGCGGACAGCCGCAGGCGAGTGCAATCGGCGCAGAACGGTCGCGTCTCGGGTGCAATAATGCCGAGGGTGTTGTTTTCAGGTGTGGTATAACGACGCGCCGTGCGGCCGGCTTCTCGTCCAATTTCGCTGAGGGAATACCGTGATCTGAGCGTTTTCAGAATTTCCTTCGCGGTTACGAACCACTCTACGTGATGCAAACGGGCATGACCTATATCCATCAGTTCCAGGAAACGCGGCTCGATATCACGTTCAAAAGCGTATTCCGCAATCGGCAGAATTTGGTCTTCGTTTAGCCCCCTCAGGACGACTGTGTTGGTTTTCAGAGGAATCAGACCGGCTTTTCGTGCAGCCTCAATACCGTCAAAGGTTGCCCGGAGGTTCCCTCCACTCATTTGTTGAAACAAATCGGGATCGAGCGCATCAAGGCTGATATTGACCCGTTTCAGCCCCTCTTGCCGGAGTTCATTGGCCAGATTGCCCAGCCGTTGTCCGTTGGTTGAAAGCGCCAGATCTATTCCCGGCAAGGCCAGAGCCTCGACCCATTCAACGATATCGTTTCGCACCAGAGGTTCCCCCCCGGTCAGGCGGATACACTTAAGGCCGAACTCTTTTTGCAGGAACTCGGCGAACGCCCGGATGCCGCCGGCCCCGAGTCGGTTGGAAGTTTCAGCGCCATTGTTGCCTTTCTCCCGGCAATACAGACAATGCATATTGCATGCCCGGGTAATGGAGACGCGCAAAGTGCTGATCGAGGGAACGGATTTGCTCATAAAAGAAAAGCCAGAAAGTTGAGTCAAACGAGATGCTAATCCTGCATAGTATAAGGAGACGAGGAATTCAGTTCACCCACAATTGTATCCGAACGCAGTGTACCAGGCGGTTTTCGCTTCTTCAGATTCTCCCCGGTCCGGGGCCACATTCCCAAAAGTTTTTGTGTTCCCCAAAGACTATTTATCTCGAAAACGGCTATTACTTTTTCGTAGATGTCGATCAGATTGAAACTGGCGCCGTAGGTGCTTCGCTGGTAAACGCTGCTGACGGAATTGGCGTTGGCAATGACCGTATTGCCGATTTTCGCTGCGTAGGCATGTGACGATGTTCCGGTCAGAATCAAGTCAATCCCAAAATCCACAGCTTCCCGCAGCAAATCCCCCGCGTCCTCCATCAGCCCTTTTTCTCGGGCGTGAGGGATGGGGGTTACGTTGTGATGAAAAAACAAGCCGAGAAAGTCTTCTTCCCGGGTTTCCAGGCTTTTGAAAAGCACTTTGCGCTGGGTATCCCCAATCACACCTGTGGGGGAGTCATATTGAGATGAACACAAGCCCCGCAGCATTATATTGTCGGTTATGTACGTTTGTTCCAGTGGTCCCAGCTGCGCGGGAAACAAATCATATCCGAGATAGTTCAAATCCCGCGCGGCAGGCGTATAGACTATCGGTGGTTCCAGAAGAGGGAGATAATCCCGAGCGAGTTCATAATTTTCGCTTATTCCCTCCCGAACGATCCCACCGCAATGCACGACAATATCGGGTTGGAGAGAATTAATTGTGTTGAGCGCGTTGTGCAGATGGTCGGCGAGAAATTTGGAGGAATTGGCAATAAATGAATTCGACATCTGGACGATGCGTCCCAACCGCGGGCCAAAATCATAGAATGTTCTTTTTCTTCCTCGGGGGAAATTTTTTATTTTGCAGCTGCCATCGACCCTCCTGGTTTCAACGTTCACTGTCTCCTCAGTTATTTCTATGATGTTGTAGGAGTTAAGGTCTCCGTAGCGCGTTTTCCGGCAGGAAACAGGCCCTGCATTGACAAATACGGTATCTTCAACGCGGTAGACATTGGGATAATGCCGGTGGCCCGAAAGAACGAGATCGACATCAAATCTCAGGAACATATCGAGAAGGTCGCCGGCGTTTGATAGGATATTCCGCTCGCGCCCGGCCCGGGGCGTGGGGATAGTGTGGTGATGAATGGCAACAATTTTTATGGATTTATCATGATATTTGTGAAGAGCTTCCCGCATCATGTCGAATTTTACCTGGCCCACACGCCCATCATTGCTGTCAGCAATGGCGCTGTTAACGTAGACCACAACGGCTTCGCCGTGGACCTCCACACCGTTCACCGGGCCCACGTATTTCTCAAAAAGTGCAATTCCCCCGCTTCGAACGTCATGGTTCCCCGGGATGACAACTCTGGGAATCTGGATGCCCTCGAGAAAATCCCGGCCCCACTCGTATTGATCGAGTTTCCCCGCCTGCGTGACATCGCCGGTGTGGAGAAGTAGATCGGACGTGCTGTCATAAATGTCACGCTCGGCGATTTTGAGGGCTTCTTCGTTGAAATCCATTTCATCGCCGAAGTGGGTGTCCGAGATATGCAGCAGTTTCATCTCACTCCCTCGAAATAAATGTCTCCAGACTGTGCCGCTGAATATCGATAAGGTCCCGGAACGTCATGATGCCTACAATTTCCTCATTGTCAGTAACGAGGACGTGTTTAATGTTTTTCTCAGCCATGATCCGCAGAACGTCTTTCACGGGCGTTCCGATATCAGACGTGACCAAATCGCGTGTCATGACGTCACACACCGACGTCTGGGCCCCCTTCCCTTTTGCAACAACTCGTTCTTTGATGTCCCCATCGGTGAATAATCCCACGATATCCCCGTTTTCGATGACAGCGATCGAGCTTATATTGAACTCTACCATACGCTGTGCGGCATCCTGAACAGAGCTCTCGCATTCAACTCCGATCAGCCGTTTCGTAACGAAAGCCCTTACTGGGACGTTCATATCATAGAATCCAAGTGATCCGTCACTCATCACTTACCTCCTTTTCAATCTGCGAAATTATATCTTCCAGTATTGTCCGCAGGGAACGCTCAAAATCCATGTTGTCGATGATGGGCACGTCGTTTTGCTCCGCCATCCGCAATATGTAGTCCTGCTGCCGGCGAATCCTGTCGATTTGCCCCACGTATCGTTCGGCTTCCCGCTGAGCACTCTCTTCTCGAAGATGGAAGTATAGTATGTGCTGTTGTGGATCTGGGACGTTAATAACATATTGGAAAACGTAGCGAAGTTTATCTTCCAGGATCGGGCGAAGGAATCCTGGAACGATATGCACGCCGTTAAGAATCATGTGGAGGCCCTCTTTTGCCCCCCGCCGCATGACGGCGGCTATGCCTTCGCACACGAGGCTTGTTTGTTGCTCGAAAGCATAGATGAGTTTATCAGTCACAAGTGAAGTTTTCAGCACATCGCCCGCCTTGAAGGTCGATTCGTGGAGAGTTGGTATGAGTCCGGGAGATATGATGGAGCGCATAATTTCCCGAACGGTGTCGGATCCGATCACGCGATCAATGCCAAGTCGGTGCCCCAGTTCGGAGGAAATGCTTGATTTTCCAACACCTGGTCCCCCACCGATAACAATGAAAAGCGGTTCATCGAGATATCTGATTTGCCGTCGAACACGATAGAAGCGCTCTTCTGTGCCATGTCCACGCTGAAGAAGGTTTTCGGAGATCATTTCTTTAAGCTTTCCGGACGATACTTTTTGCACTCTCCTGGTTTGAAGTATGCCCCGAATCTCCCGCACGATTTCGTAGGCTTCACTCACGGAAAGCCCGCAGCCGGTTAGAGATTTAGCCATAATCCCTTCGGAAAACGGAAATTTCCTCTTGCCCTTCTGAACTTCAATCATGAATCACTCCCCATAGGCTGTCTGCGCTTCTGCGCACAGATTTACAATGGCATTTGTCAGGTTCTCGACAGTTCCCCCTGTGAGCACTGGCTTATTGTGAAGGAAAATGATTTGTACGTCTTCGTCCTGCGCGGCCTTCGCGGCGACATCGATGGAGGCGGCTTTAATTTCGGTCAGCAGAACATCAGCATTTTCGAGTCCATCACGCAGGTCTTCACGCAGCACCGGGCGATTTGAAAGATTGGTGCTAAAACCTGTTACTGTACAGTTGTATGTGTCTTCTAAGTAGTCTTTTATGTTGTCAGCAACCTTTTCCGGAGCGGTCGTCGCAACGAAAACTTTTCTGTCTGCCAAATCCCCCAAGGGTTCAGGACGGAAAACCGTCAATGCTACGTCGCATTGTGGATTGATCCGTTGGATTCCCTCGGCGATTTTATCGACTTTGGCCGAACCGGCCATCGGAGGTTCGCACATAGTAACTACGGCGAGCTGGGAAATCAAAATCCTGTATCGTCCCAGGAAATCGAGGATGTTTTCGAGGGGCTGACCGGCTCCTACAGTCACCAGTTTTCGGTCGGTGTGAACGGGGGCGAATGTAGCCCCGGAGCCCTCCATAATGACAAATTGCGCGGGCAATTCGTTGGCGATCTCGGCCCCTTCTATGACGTTCGAGAGAAAGGGGTTACCTCCCATTCCTCCCCCGCAACGCCGACACCCGATGGTTGGCACCTGACCGAGCAACGCATCTTCCCAGTAATCGGAGGCCGCATGGCCGCCCTGTTCCGCTACCTCAAGCAGAACCTCCGCAGTCAATTCCATTTCGCTTGCATCGACGACATCCGGATCCGGCGGGCCACCGCGGCCCATGCACACGGCGAGGGGCTGAAAACCTTTTCGATTCAGAAGGCGTGCCACAGTGACCCCGACTGCGGTCTTGCCCACACGTTTGCCCGTCCCAATGATTCCCAGGCTCGGTTTCTTCAGAATGGTACGCATTGAAGGTGGTGTAAATATAAAGTCAGCACCCATATACGACACATTATGTGCGAGGATATGCGAAGCCAGTTCAAAACGTGTTCGGTAGTCGAGAACCGGTTCATCGGATAGATCAATGACCAGTTCGGGCTTGGCCTCCTTAAGGACACGCCGGATAACCTGCAGGGTTTCTTCCTTTTGTTTGCCGCCCACATAGACATTCCACAATGTGGAATCGCCCCCCAGTTCTTCAACCGCATTCTCCACTTTTTCCGTTCCGCCAATGAACACAAGAGCGACGATGTTGGCCCCCTCCTTTTGGAGTTCATCAACAGTCCATTTTGTCACAGGTGGATAGTGCTCACCGTCCACCAGGCAGACGGCTTTTTTGTCAGCCAGCGTTTGGCGGAAGGCAATCGGCAGTGTTTTCGCCAGAGGAGAAGAGTTTTTTGCCATTGACGACGATCTCCAGGAATAAAAAAGCAAGATTGAAACATGATTGAGCGAGCCGGGAGAATTCCCCGATGAAATAGTGATTGTAGCGGGAGTTGGGTGACCTTGCCAGTGCGGGGAGCTTTTGCCTCGGCCAAAGAGCCTTAAATAGGCCCTGAAGCAATAAAGTGGTCTGGAGATGCCGGTTTGGCCGCGGATGCTGAGTAAGAGCACTTTATTTTTGTCACACAATCTTTGGATTGCTGGCGTGTCTCCATCTGTGGTATGAGCGCCAGGGAGAATTGTATGAATGTTGCTTTAATTTGCTTTATCGCGCTCGCGCGCGCGCAAAACTCAAAAAAGCCAAGAGAGGCATCCTTCTGACAGTGCCAGGCCCCCGGTTATGCTTTGAACAATTGCTTTTTACCTTGATTTCCCCCTCTTCCTCGTTCTATTTTGATGTCGTGTTTCACGTGAAACACTCGAAACACTTCAAAAGGAGTTAGGAATGGTGAAAAAACGACGGTTAGGAAAAGGATTGGCCTCATTGATCGGTGATGCCGATACTAAAAAGGATTCAGGGTCCCCGCCAAATTCCTCGGCAACGGCAGCAAGCGGACACTCAGGGACTCTGCAAATCGAGCTGTCTGCTATTGAACTAAATCCCGAGCAGCCCCGGAAAGAACTCGACGAAGAAGCGCTGGAAGGGCTTTCTGAATCTATTAAAAGCGCCGGAGTTCTCCAACCGATCGTCGTTCGCCCGAAAGGTGACCTCTATGAACTTGTTATGGGAGAGCGCCGGCTGAAAGCGGCTCATAAGGCCGGGCTCGAAACGATTCCCGCTCTGGTCCGTGATATCAGTGATGATCGAATGCTTGAACTGGCTCTAATTGAAAACGTCCAGCGTGAGGATCTCAACCCAATTGAAAAGGCGGAAGCCATCGACCGCATGATTGATAATCTGGATTTAACCCAGGAACAGGCGGCGCAGAAACTGGGGTTGAAACGTTCCACGGTTGCGAATTTTCTCCGATTGCTGGATTTGCCGACCAAAATCCAGCAGATGGTTTCACGTGAAACACTGTCTGCGGGACATGCCCGGGCGGTTCTGTCGCTGGGTGAACCTGTTTTGCAGAAGAAGCTGGCGAAAAAAATCGTAGACGAAGGGCTTTCCGTAAGAAAAGCAGAACGTCTGGCCTCACAGGGCCTTAGCTCCTCACGACCATCCCGTCCGGAGCCTTCGCCGCAGGTGAAGCGGCTTCAACGGGAACTGCGCGACGCGTTGAACACGAAGGTGGAGGTTAAACACCGGGGCAAAAAAGGCAAAATAGTGGTACACTTTGCCAATAACGACGAATTTCAGCGTTTGTATGACCTTATGAGAGGAAATAGGCGCCAAAAGGGAGATCGGGAGCAATCCGCGGCCTGAAATTTGTGGGCAGCAGAGGGCGAAAACAACCTCTGCTTTTTTTGGTCCAGACGAAACTCCTCCCGGATCGCATTCTAGAGTTGAAGGGATAATAGCTATACACGTGGAAGACAACCGCTGTATTTTAATCCGTTTTCAACCTGCCTCTCGAATTAACAATGGTTCCTGAGAGCGGATTGTTTCAAAAAGCATCCACGGTCCGACACGGTCGACGTACAGAAAATGCTCGGGGATTCGGCTGTGACGGCCACGCCATTCCAGGCCGAGTTCGTGCCATCTTTCTACCCGGTCTTGGGTGTTGATCAGGAGATATATGCGCCGACCGGTGAAATCTTCCAACAGGCTTTCGAGTTTTTGTGATTCCAAATGCATTAAATGGATCCATGCCTGTTGTTCATCGCGACCCGACGCCCGGCGAAATTCATACCCTTCGTATCCGGTGACGATGAAAGATGCATTTGGAAAACGTTGCTCCAACTCGAAAACCACTTCGCGGACCCTTGGGTCTGTGCGGCGAATCCCTGATGTGAGCAACCTCTTTCTGCCTGCGTGAATCCGGTTTCCGACGGGCCGATTGTGGGAAAAGTGGCTGTCGAAAAATATCACCGTTGCAACAATTAAAAGGGCGGCTATCCCGACAAAATTGCGAAACTTCTTACCTTTTCGGCCTGGGACAAGAGATCCCGCGGCCGGCACGCTCAGAACGAACAGCGCGACGAGTGCCAATGTCGTCCACTCACAGTTTGTCGTTAGTATCGCTCCGGCTTCGGCGGTTCCAATCCGGATCGAATGGGCCAAACCTCGCAGGAAGAAAACGGGATTTCCGAGTATTAGCCAGTTTGCTCCTATCCATAAGATAATCACATAAACCCCTGGTGTGAAGAATGTTACAGCTGATCCTTCCAACAGGGAGGGGCTACGATGTTCGAGCAAGACGGCGCAAAAAACGAGGAGGCCAGCCACCAAAAGGAGAAAAATTGCCTGATAACGCACGCCCACGCTTAACCCCAGAAGCAGAGCTGCATAAGCCAGGTGGCGAAGCTCAAACTGACGCAACCAGTTAAGAAGAAATCCCCATCCGCAGACAACCAGCAAGACGAAGAGCATGGTTGTCTGTCCGGAATCAATGCTCATTGCCACCGGGGGGAAAATAAGCAAACCGCACAAAGCAGGATAGCGCAACCACGGCGATACCCCTTCTGCGTGCCACAGACGGTTGGCGTACAGGATAAGTATCAGTGCAGATATTGCTGCTATCAAAGACCAGAACAGGGGGGCGGGCTCAACCCACGGCAAGACCGATAAAATGCCGGCAAGCACCGTGGGCAGTGGGGGAAGACTCATGGATCCGACCAATCCCTGCCGGCCGCGGCTCTGTCCCTTGAGGAGATCCTGAGCTACTTTAGAACGATGTAACGCTTCTACAGACAAGCCGCTACGACTATGATTGCCGGTTATAAGAACGAGGAACGTCACAGCTGAAAATATCCCCACTGCAAACAGTCTCTGCCGCTTTGTGGGGGATCTGTCTTCATCCGCCGTAACCTCTTCAGAGTGATCAGTTTCTTCGCGAGTCATCCTGAATGGTCGGGCCAACTCCTGGAATAAAGTAATTCCCCTTTTTTGCCCCCCGACACTAAAAATTGGAGATTACCCCTTCCCGGGCGTTATTTCAAGCGCCAAAAGATTCTTTTCGACCCCTGGGGCCTAAAAAAGGATTGACAAACGGGCGATTGTATTATAAAACAGTATAACAAATGATCGAAAGAGATAAACATAAAAAAAGGCAGGGCCGCCCGCCGCGGGAACGAACCAAATTGGTGAAGCGTATTCGTGGCCGTATTCTTGAGGGTCAGTACGGCCCGGGAGACCGTTTACCCACTCGTAGAGAGATTAAACGTACCAGTGGAACGAGTCTCGTTACTGTACAACGGGCCTTGAGTGATCTGAAAAAGCAGGGTTTTTTGTCGGCGCGACCGGGAGATGGGACGTATGTAGTGGAACGGCCGCCTCACCTTTATCGGTACGGATTTCTCCTGCCGGCGTCACCGGATGGGCCGGGCAATCATTTTTTTAAGGCCTTACGTGCTGAAGCTTTACATTTCGAAAAACAGAGTAAGCGGGAAATGGTTTTCTATGAAGGGGTCAGCGGTCCGGTACTTTCCGATGCGTACGAGAAATTGCTCTCGGATGTACGCTCGCACCGGCTGGCCGGTTTGATTTCGCTTTCATATCCAGCATATCTCGGGGGTACGCCGATTCTGAAGGAACCGGATTTGCCACGGGTGGCAATCGGACAGGGCGAACCGCGATCAAATGCGAGCGTCGTTCGCATCGATCAGAACGAGTTCCTCAAGCGTTCGCTCAAGTATTTGCAAGAGAAAGGCCGGGAGAAAATCGCTGTTGTCCTTGTGCTGGCTTTCAGCCGATCGATGGAACCGGATGCCTGGCGTGCGCAGCTTGAACCATTGTTACAAGAACGTGGAATGACAACGAAAACAAGTTGGATCCAGGCTGTGGATTGCTACTCCGAGCACTGGGCTGCCAATACAAGCCGCCTGCTGGGGGAAATGGTGGATCGCTCCGGCCCCGATGGCCTGGTTATCGCGGATGATAACGTTGTGGAACCGGTGACCCGCGGACTTGTGGAAGCAGAAGTCAAGATACCGGAAGAACTCGAAATTGTTGCGCATTGTAATTTCCCCTGGCCCACACCCAGCGCAGCTCCCGTGAAAAGAATCGGTTTCGACCTGCACCGGGTTCTGGAATGTTGTTTCGAGTTGATTGATCGACAAAGACAAGAAGGGAAAACCCCCGGAATGCTGGAAGTCCCGCCGGTTCTGGAAGAAAATGCGACAAAAAAAGGAGATCTTCGGCAACTTTGAGTCTGGCCCGGTAAATGGCGGCGCCCTCAAGAGGATCCGCCCGGAAAGGATAATGAAAATGAATGCGCACGATGGGTATGTAAAGGGGGGGGAAATGCCGGAAAATCCAGGGGATCTGGATGTGCGGCCGACCGAGATGCGTGCAAGAAAGACGCGAATTCTTACCTCATCTGGTTTCACACTGATTGAACTGCTGGTCGTCATCGCAATAATCGCTATTCTGGCGGCAATGCTCATGCCCGCTCTCGAACGGGCACGCAATGCCGCCTGGGTGGCGATGTGTGGCCACCGCCAGGGCCAGGTTTTTCGCGGCCTCACGCTGTACGCGTTGGATTACGAAGAATACCCAACAAATTATGAGCGGTACTGGCACCGATCGGACAATCCGCATGGATTCCGGTCCGTTATGCGATATGACGACAAAGGTTACAGCAATGGACAGGATGACCACGGGTGGGGAAATTACTTCGATCTGCACTACGACCGCAATTACCTTTTTGGCGATGGACATGTAAATTACGTTACCACCCCCGAACGCCGCGGGATTCCTTGATAGTTTGCAACGGGTTCTTCCCATAATCACAATAGCCTTTTCCTCCGAACAAGGATCAAAAACATGCTGGCATTTTCGCGATACGAAATATTTCTCAGAGTTTGTTTCTGGCTTGCCATCGGTTCCATCATCTCCCTGTCTGCAATGGCCCAGGAAGGCGAGAATATGATCGGCCGCCAGAGCCAGAACGAGGGGATGCGCGCGGTCCCGACTCCCGGCACCGTGAAAATCGACGGAAAACTGTCCGACTGGGATTGGTCGGGCCGGATCTGGGTTTTCGCCGACAAATCCCTGCGCTCCCGCTACAGCACCGAAGCCGCCGCGATGTGGGATGAAAACAACCTCTACCTCGCCGCCAAATGGCGTGATCCCACCCCGATGTACAGTCAGGTCAATCCTGAATTCAACCCGAGCGACGGATGGAAATCGGATTCCTGGCAGATGCGCGTGAAAACCGACCGAACCCTCTGGATTACTACCTGGTTCTACACGCCAAAAAAACAACCGGTCATGCATTTCGCTTACTGGCAAAACGAACGGAACGCCCGGGCGGGACAGGACGTCACAATGCTCACCGCTGACCCCGGCGGCACCGACCTGGGACGCGGAGCTGAAATGGCATATCGTAAGAATGAAAAAGAAGATGGGTACGTGCAAGAGATGAAAATCCCCTGGGATTTGCTCTTCAAAAAAGTCCCAAACATCAAGCCAGGACTCGTCTTCAAACTCGGTTGCGAATTCCTCTGGGGAGACCCGACCGGGAAAACCTGGCCCATCCATCGCTACGCCGATAATATGCAACCCGACATGACCTCACGCGAATTCTACTGGTCCAACCGCAAGGCCTGGGGCAACATCCGGATTATCAAAGAAAACAACATCGAACTGCGCCAGTACGTTGGAGGGGAAGCCAAACTGACCGGCGCGATACCCATCCGCCTCGAACTCCCCGCCGACGCCGCACGGTTCTCGCTCGTTATCGAAGATCAGAAGGGCAACCGGATCCGAAACATCGGAGGGCTCGATCCCGTCGACTACACCGTGGAGGATCACGGAGACAAACGTCTCGTAGAGGTCCCGTGGGACGGCCTAACAGAATCGCGCTGGATAACCAAAGGACGCAAGACGCTCGATGTGCCCGGGAAATTGGTTTCGCCCGGAAAATACAACGTGCGGGGACTCTATCACGAAGGGCTTGGAGCGCGCTACGAGATGTGTTTCTACAATCCCGGAAAACCGCCCTGGCGTACCCGCGATGGCACGGGCGCCTGGGGAGCAAATCATGTCGCGCCGAAGAATGTCGCCGCCGCCGGAGATCAAATTGCCATCTCCTGGCCTTTCTCCGAGGGCGGACATTCAACAATCGTCCTCGGCCCCGATGGCCTCAAGCGATGGGGCGAATTGAGGGGCGGGGAGCACCTCGCGGCGGACGAAAATTATGTCTACACAATCCCCGGCCACCGCGACCCCGCGGTTCTCAATCGTTTCAGTGCCACCGACGGTACATATCGGCCGTTCGTGCTGGATGGTGAAGAACGCAAATTTGACCTCCAGCTTGCCACCATATTCGGGGAGGAAGTGGAAGGACAACCGGCCGGCCTGGCGGCCAGCGGCGATCGCATCGCCATAGCGGAGAAAAAAGAAGAGGAGGCGGGAGTGATTGGCCTGCTGGATGCGGACTCCGCCGAAATGTTGCGTTCCTTTGAAGTGCCCTCGCCCACGGATGTCGCCCTGCGCGAGATCAATGGGGCCCTCCAGCTCTACGCCATCCTGGACGGCGAGATATGTTATGTGGATGAAAAAAGTGGCGAGATCAACCAGATTGACACTCCGGGACTTCAGTCGGCAGCGGCTCTCGATATCGATGCGGAGGGTAATGTTGTGATAGCCGATACCGGGCCGGACAGTCAGGTCAAGGCGTATTCCCCGGACGGTAAACTGATGTATACCTGCGGTCAGAAAGGCGGACGATCGATACGCGGGGAATTTGAACCGGAAGCCATGGTGCGAATGAGTTCGGTCGCGGTGGAGGCCAGAGGACAGATTTGGGTGACCGAGAATTGGGATTATCCCAGGCGGGTTTCGGTATGGGATCGGGACGGGCAGCTTGTGCGGGATTACGTGGGCAATACGGGTTACGCGGGAACAGGATGTTACCTGCATGATCAGGATCCGACGCTGGCGTACATCGGTCCCATAGAGCTCGAACTTGATCGATCTGACCGTTCGTGGAAAGTCACGCGGATACTGTGGGTGCCGCAGGAGGGCGAGCCGTTTCCCGTGAGCACCAAAAGCCATGCACAATCTCAACGGTTCCGCAGTGATGTCTCCGGGGAATTGCGTGAGTACATGTACAACAACCCCTATCGCAACTGGCAGCCGCACGTCATTTTTATGGAACGCCAGGCCGGCTGGCAACCCGTGGCGGCCATAGGTCGGGTCGGATACATTACGGGCAAATGGCCGGATCGAGGGCGTGATGTGGTGCATCCGGAAGGAGCTCTGGCGGATTTTGATGCGAATGCGACATTCTTCTGGAACGATACGAACGCCGACGCCAGAATACAGCGGGATGAATGTACAATCGTGCCGGCCGAGGACGGCGATCCAGCGTATCCTCTGGGCAACGGCTGGGGCAGCCGTGTGACCTCCGGCCTCGGCATCTTTGTCAATGGTCTCCGGCGCATAGGACCCACAGATTTCACCGACGATGGGGCCCCCGTCTACAAACCCGAAGGGATGAAAAACTTTGAAATCGAAGAGCGGGGCGACCTGGTGCCGGTCAGTGAAGAAAACCGTCTGCTGTGTCTCAGCTGGAAAGGCTACGCCGGCCCGACCTCCGGAATGCTCGGCATTGATCTGGAGCGGGGAAAAATTGATTGGACGTATCCGAACCCATACCCCGGCGTTCACGGGTCCCATCACGCCCCCATGCCGTGGCCGGGACTCCTCATCGGCCCCCTCAAAATACTGGGTGTGGTGCATATTAACGATGAAGTCGGACGGGTCTTCGCCATGCGCGGGAATTTGGGGAAAGATTACTTCATGACCACCGACGGTCTCTACGTCGGTTCGATGTTCCGCGACTGCCGTCTGCCGTCCCACTCCCTGCCGGCGAAAGAAGAACAGCTCATCGGGATGCCGATGGGAACCTTCAGCGAGGGCGGGGAACCGTTCAGCGGTTGGTTTGGCAAACAGGATGACGGCACGATCCGCATGACCACAAGCATGGCCCGGACCGCGGCGATGGTCATTCAGCTTTCCGGATTGGAAACGATCAAACGGATCCCCCCGCGGACGCTCGAACTCAGCACGGCCGAACTGGCGAAAGCGGAGCAATTCAATGCTCTGAAGCAGGCCAAAAAGGAGGAGCCGCGGCGTTTCAGGGTTGCAAAAATGAAAAGCAAACCGAATATAGATGGCCGCCATGACGATTGGAAAGGCATACCAGACATGCGGATACAACGTAATGGCTCGCCGCGAAATGCCACGGCCCGTCTGGCTTTCGATGCCAAAAAGCTCTATCTGCTGATGACGGTGAAAGATCCCTCGCCCTGGGTGAACAACGGAAAAGATTTCACGCGATTGTTCAAGACCGGGGACGCGGTGGATGTCCAGCTTTGCATCAATCCTTCTCCGAAACGCCGTGGTCGACAGTTGCTGGAGGATGACCGCCGAATTCTGGTGGCGCCGTATCAGGAAGGGGAGGCGGTGGTGCTGATGCAGCCGGTGGCGCCGGACGCGCCCGACAGCCAGGCTCGCACCTATGAATCGCCCATCATGACCAAAAATTTCGACAGGGTCGTTTTGCTGAAATCGGCGGAGACGGCCGTCCGGAAGGAAGGAAGAAGTTACACGGTGGAGATGGGGATTCCGTTGGCGGATATCGGCCTGCAAATTAAGGGAGGTTTGAAATTGCGGGGCGATGTTGGTTTCATCTCTTCAAACGCCAACGGCACCGCAAACGTCGCCCGCACCTACTGGTCAAACAAACACACCAACCTCGTCAACGATCTGCCGTCGGAAGCGCTGTTGTATCCGAAAAACTGGGGGGTGCTGGAATTTGAGTGAGAGTTTTTTCTTTCAGAGAACCTGCAGGAAGCGCAAATAAAGTGAAAGGGGAGACGTAACGTATCGAAAACATGAGAGTCCCGAAGGGCCGATGCAGAGAAAGATACGTTGAACGCGACACGACAATAAATGCGCAGGGCTATCCGAATCCGGAACTTCTGCGCCACCCCTTCAGGGTTTGGGATTATGCGGTGTTCTGGACTCCCGGGGCTTGCCCGAACAACGGGCGCGCCCCGGGCTACGTCTGCAATCGCCCCTTCTCAGGGGCTTAAACCAACATAACGAAGCCCACGATATGGGCAATGCAGCGTCAGCCCGTTAGGCGGTGAACCGGGCAAAAGGAAGCCCACGAAGTGGGCGCTGCAGAGTTAGCCCGGGGCGCAGTCGCGCCGTCGTATGGCGCGCAAGCTCCGGGGTAGAGCTGAGAAGACTTATCCGAGTTCCCTTAGACAATTACCTCCAGATCCCTTTCACAAAAAGGAATAACTGATATGCGACAAAATAATTGGTTTTGTGGCCGCTGTTTGAGAACAGTCCTGGCTCTTCTGTCTTTACTTTTCTTTTGCGCGGCGGCGCCGGCGGACAAATATTTCCAGACGCCGGTGCAGAAAAAAGATCTCGACCCGGATGCGACGAGTCAGAAAATCGAGGGACAACCAGCCGAAGACGTCCACTTCCACCCGCGCCACAATCACCCCGGCTGGGTCGTCTGGACCCGCAGCTCCGGGCCGGGACACTCCGGCGTGAAGTTCGGCATCTCCGACTCCGCCGGCGTCCGCCACCTGCGCCTGGGATTCAAACGCGAGATCCCCGTGGGAACTATTTTCGCCCGCGGCGGAGGACAGCTCTCCATTTTGAAACCAGAGGCCCCGTATCCCGGCGACCCGGGGCAGGAGAACCACTGGCAAAAAGCCACTCGGGTTCATGAAGGCGAGTACTCGCTCTGGATTCTGCCTCCGAACACCGCAACCCGGGCGCTACGATTCAGCCAGGAAAGCCGGGGGCGGATGAAAGTGAAATTTCAGGGCCACCTCTCCGGCGTTTACATTCTTAAAGAGCGCCTGATTAACCTCGCTCCAGAAGCGGACATCATCGCCAGCACCAACCAGAAGAAAGCCCGTTTCCTGAACGATCACTCGCGCGGGGGCTGGCACGGCGTATGGGAGAACGAATGGCAAGAGCGTTCGAAAACAATCTCCGATAAATCCCCGGAATCCCTGATGTTGTTGTGGCCGACGGAGGTCGAGCTTCGGGGACTGTGCGCCCTCTGGGCAGGTTTCAGCCGCGTTCAGGTGGCATGCTACAAGGGGCCTGAGAAAATTCATCCCAGGGAAGCGGAAGCTGAACACTGGCAAAATTTGGGAGATTTCAAAGTCGACCACCAGTACCCGCGCCGTTTCGCGCCGAACTGGCTGGATTTCGGCAAAACCATCAAAACAAGGGCCGTTAGACTGACCCTCACCGAGCCGAGCCCCTCAGAACAGGTTCATCCCCATGTCGTCAGAAAACCACGCGGCGGGAAACGCGCGTGGCTCGGCGAACTGATGGCCGTCCATGCGATTCAGAACGAAGATGCCGTAATCCCGGAGAAACTCCGCCGGGCCGCCGAATCCGATCACCCCCCAATTCCCATCGAATTTACACTGAAAGAACCAGGTTATGTCACTCTCGTCATTGAAAACAGCGAAGGGAAACGCGTCCGGAACCTCCTCAGTTCCCGTCGTTTCGAGGCCGGTCAGCATACGGTCTGGTGGGACGGACTCGACGAGACCCCTGTCAATTCCCGCGTTCACGGGATCTACGATATCCGGGGCCGCCTGGTCGAACCCGGCCAGTATCGTGTCAGGGGACTCTACCGTGGAGACGTGAAACTCCGTTACCAGATGACACCCTACAGTTCGGGCGATCCTCCCTGGCTTACCCCTGACCACAAAGGCGGCTGGCTCGCCGATCATACCCCGCCGTGGGACGCGCTGTTTGTACCCGAAGGCCCGAGTGGGAAGCCGGAAGTCCTTCTTACATCGTATGTTGTGGAGCACGGACACGGTCTGATCGGAGTCGATCTGAACGGCAAAAAACTCTGGGGAATCCGGCGTCTGGGAGGCGTCTGGACCGGCGGTTCGCATCTCGCCGCCGACCGAGGAGCGAAGGCTGATCCCGAGGTGATCGCCTACATCGGATCCTGGTGGAGTTCCCGAGATGGAAAAGGCGAAGTGCGCCTCACAGCGCTCGATAAAGATTGCAACCAGCGGACAATTCTGAAATATGAGACAAAAAACAAGAAAATCGCCCGCCTCGGTGGCCTTGCTGTCCACAATGGGATTCTTGTGGCGAGTCTCCCCGAACTGAAAACGCTTCTCTTCGTGGATGCTTCATCAGGGAAAACGCTCCACGCTCAAACGATAGAGAATCCGGGATCGATTGCGTTTGATGCCGCGGGACGGCTCCTGATGATCCAGGCCGACAAGATACGCCGGTATTCGCTGGACCGATCGGTGCCCCGGCCCGGGAAAGCAGAAACGGTCCCGGCACAAGGATTGAAAGATCCCCGCCGGCTGAGTATTGCCGAGAACGGCCGCCTGTACGTCAGCGATTGGGGGAAGAGCCACCAGGTAAAGATCTTTTCCCCCGAAGGCAAACTTTTGCGCAAAATCGGCACACCGGGCGGTCGGCAGGTGGGCAAATACGATCCGACCAGAATGCACCTGCCCGCGGGAACGGCCGTGGACTCCCGGGGGCGACTCTGGGTCGCAGAACGCGACAAAACCCCGAAACGGGTCAGTCTCTGGTCGGAAAATGGCGAATTCATCCGTGCTTTCTACGGCCCGCCGAAATACGGCGGAGGCGGGGCGCTCGATCCGGCCGACAAAACGCGGTTTTATTATGCGGCCGGCGGCGATTTTTCCGGGTTGGGCTTCCGTCTCGACTGGAAGAGGCGAACTTTTGATCTCACCGATATTTACTACCGGGCCAGTGAAACAGAAACGCGGATTCCCTGCGGTCATCACAGCACGCCCGTCGCGCCGCAACGCGCGATTCACCACCGCGGACACCACTACATGACCAACGCTTTCAACAGCAACCCCACGACCTCGCCCTCCATCGTCGGAGTCTGGTTGGTCAGGGAAAACACGGCCCGTCCCGTCGCCGCCGTCGGGTCCGCACGGCGTTGGGAAATTTTGAAAGAAGACCGGTTCAAAGACCGTCTGCCGGAGGGATTTGACTGGAAAGATCGTGGCAAGAGCAGAAAACTGTTGTTCGCGTGGTCCGATCTCAATCTTGATCACCAGTTGCAGCCGGATGAAGTGACGTTCCGTGTGCTGGAAAGTCCGTCCGTGGGCCAGGGCTACATCCGACGGGATCTGACGATGATGTTTACGTTCACTGATCGGCTCAGCCCGACGAAATTCACCGACGCCGGTGTGCCTGTATACGATGCGAGCAAAGCGGAACGCGCTGTCGCCGGCAAAATACCGACCGGTTTCACAAGCGGTGCCAGGGTCGCCATCGACGCCCCCGATGGCTGGATTATCAGAACGGGCGGCCCAATAAGAGGTTATCGGAACGGCACGCTGAAATGGGCGTATCCGAACCGATGGCCCGGACTCCATGCATCGCACAATTCCCCGACACCACAACATGCCGGACAGATCATCGGGGCGACACGGATTCTGGGTCATCCGGTGGAACCGGCGGACGGAGAAGCGGGGCCGATCTGGGCGATCAACGGCAACTTCGGGAACGTCTATCTGATGACAGTCGATGGCCTTTTCGTAAAGACGCTCGGTCGGGACCAGCGTTCCGCGCCCCCGTGGCATCTGCTTGAAGCCAAACCGGGGATGGTCGTCGAAGATGTCAGTTTCATAACCGAGCATTTCTGGCCGACCATCGTCAAGTCCGAGGGCGAGATCTACCTGACAGCCGGCAAAGGCCACTGCAGTATCCTGCGGGTAGACGGACTCGAATCGGTCCGAAGTCTGCCGGAACAAAGGGTCAGCGTAACTCCTGAACATCTCGCCGAAGCCAGTGCATATCGGCGTCGCGTCGAAAAACAGAGGATCCAGCGGCGGGGTCGGAAGACGCTGACAGTTCGAATGGCCGATGAGCCACCTGAAGTTGACGGGAAACTGGGGGATTGGGCCGGTGCTGAGTGGGTGCGAATCGGAGAATACAAACGACGCATCAAAGAACTCAAGGCCGATGCTGCGCTGGCTGTTGCTGGTGACCGGTTATTCGCGGCGTTCCGGACCGGTTCTGCGAAACTTCTGCAGAACACTGGCGAATCCTGGAAGTCGCTTTTCAAGACCGGCGGTGCGCTCGACCTGAAGTTAGCTACCGATCCGACGGCTGATCCTGAGCGGAAGGATCCCGTAGGGGGCGATCTGCGCCTGCTGATCACGGAGGTGGGGGGGAAAACAAAGGCCGTGCTCTACCGCCCGGTCGACCCCGAAGCGCCGGCGGACGAGGCGGTTCCGTTCAGTTCTCCCTGGCGGACGGTGACTTTTGACAGCGTCCGGAACGTGAGCGATTCGGTCGAGCTTGCGGGCAGGGATGGCAACTTCGAGGTTTCGGTATCGCTGGATGTCCTTGGCCTGAAACCCCGCGACGGGCTGGTCATCGCGGGTGACATCGGGATTCTTCGCGGCAGCAGGGGAGTGACGATTCATCGTCTTTACTGGCACAACAAATCGACCGGCATCATCTCGGATGTGCCGGGAGAGGCCGCGTTGCGGCCCGATTTGTGGGGTCGCTGGCGGTTTGAGGTGGATTGAAAACGACCAAACCGGGTTGGAATCTTTCGGCCTGGTGGCGGGATAGGTCTTCGCGGTTTATTTTTCCTGCCCGCAGTAGCGGAATGCGCCCGATGTTTCAAGCGCTGCGGACGTTCCCGCACGGGCAAACGCCTTTGGGCATCCCAGAGGGTATGGCTGCGTGATTACCGCTCCCTCAGAATGCAGCACAAGGAATAAGACGGGTATGCCGGAGACAGCCCTGCCGGGACCGCTGGCAACAAGGAAGTCTGAGAATATTTATCCATGACTGCTTACAAATCTATGGGGTATTGTCCAAGAGTGTGGCAGGCTTCGTAGAAAGCGAAGATATTTTTCAGTGGGGTAGTGGGCGTAATTTCGCTTGAAGACGCGATGAAATGCCCTCCTGCTGGAGAAGCGGCTCTGATACAATCTTTGACAGCGCGCCGCACGTCGTGAGGCTTTTTCCGGACAAGAGTATGGCTGGAGTCGACATTTCCGACCAGTATAAGGCGCTCGCCATAACGTTTTTTGAGATATTTAATATCCATACCCGCGATTGGTTCGATAGGGTTGAGGCCTGCGATACCCATTTCCACCAGATCGTCAAGAATTTCCATTATGTAGCCGTCGCTGTGGAATATGACTTTAATATTGGCAGTGGCGAGCGGTTTGATGTTCAGGGCGAGGTTGGGGAAAAAGTTCTGACGGAGCCATTCCGGTGAGAAGAGCAGGCTGTTTTTGCCGCCGATGTCTTCCCCGAGGAAAAAAAGGGGGCAAAGGCGTTCCTGTGCCACTGTTTGGGCCCACTTTGCGTTTTCTGTGGCGCGTTTTTCCAGCACAGACCGGATGAGCCCGGGATAATCTTTGCACCATTCGCAAAAAGGCTGGAATCCGGCGCTGGTGTAGAGATCTGTCAGACCGGTGCCGCCGCTGGGAACGAACATAGTGTGAGGAGAAAGATTATCCCGCATCCAGCGATAGTGCCCAAGAAGTTGGGGTTTGAGCTCAGCCCATGAATCGTTCGCGGGGGTGTTCAACTCCTCTTCCAGGTCGGCCGGGGACTGAACGTCTTTACGGGGCCAATTGGTTTGGGCTTCGTTTCTCTCCTCGGGGGTCTGCGGGGTGCAATATCCCCTGCAAAGATCAATACCCAGTTCGTTGTAGAGTCGCCCCATAGTGACCTGGGGATTTTCGTCGCCGGGTCGACGAAAATGGTTGAAGACGGTGGGGTTATTGATAAATCCCCATACCGGCACACGGTCGGGCTCCTGGTGCGAAGCAGAGGTAAGGATACGTTCTTCGACCCCCCGATCGATGTTGGTTTGCCATTGTCCCACGTTTTTGAAATCTCGAACGCTGGCTCATCCATGCTTCGACATTGAGGATGAACGGAGGAAATAAGCGGTCATGGTTTGTATGGTTTTATCGGAGCTCAAACGGTTCTCAACTCAGCGCTGCTGTCATTGCGATTGCCTGTGCGCGGACGTTGCGAGTACAACTATCCAACCGGTAAAAACGCCCAGATTATTTCGGCGTAGCATACGCCCGGGTGCAAAGGGCTCTTAACTGCCGTCTTGCAGTTTGTTTGAGAACTGGCTCGGGATCTTCTACCTGAATGGGTTGTTTTGGGGGTCGGAATTAGTTTGCCCATACGCGTTAGAGGCGATCCGCAATTTCGTTTTTTGCCTCCTGACCCCATTTGTAGTATTCGAGCCGTTCGAGCTTCGAACCGGCGGCTTCGTCGACTATAACGATAGCGTTAGGATGAAGCTGAAGAGCCGAAGCGGTAAGCTGTGAAGTGATGGGGCCTTCGATACACCCCTGTACGGCATCAGCTTTACTTTCGCCGCTGGCCAGCAAGAGGCACGTCCGGGCCTGCAGTATGGTGTGGACGCCCATGGTGACGGCGAACCGGGGCACTTCATCTTCGCTTTCGAAGAATCGGGAATTGTCTTCGATGGTTTCTGGTGCGAGGGCGACAACCTGTGTGCGGGAAGCGAGAGACGAGCCGGGCTCGTTGAAACCAAGGTGTCCGTCGCGGCCGATTCCCAGGACCTGGAGGTCAACCCCCCCGGCTTCTTGAATCATGTTTTCATACTGGAGACAGTATTGGCCGAGGTCTTCGGCGAGCCCATCCGGAACATAGGTGTTTTCTTCAGGGATATTGATGTCGTTGAAAAGGTGCTCATCCATGAAGTAACGGTAGCTTTGTTCATGATCGGGCGGCAGGTCAACGTATTCATCCAGGTTGAAAGTGGTAACTTCCGAAAAATCGATCTTGTCATTCTGGTTTGCCGCAATTAAGCGATCGTAGAGTCCGATCGGGGTGCTTCCGGTGGCCAGCCCGAGGACCATATCGGGTTTGTCTTTCAGTGATGAGATGGCAACTTGAGCGGCTAAATCGCTCATTTTTTCATAGTCATCTGTAATAACAACTTCCATTTTGCTCTCCGTTCAGATGAAAAGGGGCCAGAGATATTTTACTGGGACTCAGTCTTCGAGATATTCGCTGATGAAGTCGACCGCGTCGCCGACGGATTGGACTTCGAGAGCAGCTTCTTCGTCCATTTCAATATCGAATTCTTCTTCAAAAGCTGCGACCAGTTCGAGGCTTTGAATGGATTCGGCGCCAAGATCAGCAATAAAGTCATCCGTTTCCACGATATCGCTCTCGGGGACGCCCAGGATGTCGCTGACAACTTCCTTCACTCGCTGTAGTACTTCACTTCGTTCCATCAGGAGCACTCCTTTCTCAGATGGATGTTATGATGGTTACCTGATTTTCTTTCGGTCTTTGCGGACACGTTTCATTTTTTCTTCGTGGGTAATTTCCTCGGAGTGTTTGATCAAATCGACAGTGGCTTCGGTCAGTTCGACGTCGCGGCGTTCCATTGCGTGCCGGGCGGTGTTGAGTGCATATTTAATTCCGAGGCCCTTGGATATTCTGTCGTTGATGTACCAGCAAAACGAGGGGATATATTTTGGCAGGACACTTGAACCCGCCATCAGGTTGCACATTATGCCGACAATACTACCGGTGTTCAACATAGTGCCGATGCTGGTTTTCGTATGATCTCCGATGAACGAACCGACCTTCATCTGGCCGCTATCGGTCGATTCGCCGTTGAGATACAGTTTAACGTTGCTGTAATCGTTCTTCAGGTCACTGTTTGTGGTAAGCGCGCCGAGGTTGACCCATTCACACACGTAGCTGTGTCCCAGAAAACCGGTGTGATATTTGTTTGAGTAGCCGTGGATAATACTTTCCTCGACTTCACCACCGACCCGGCAGACGGGGCCAATAGAACACCCCTCCCGGATTTTTCCTTCGAAGATCTGAGTTTTTGTGCCAATGTATGCTGGGGCTTCAACGCTGGTATGAGCAGAAATTTTGACGCCATCGTCGATCATAACTGGGCCTTCTCGACAATCGATCCACGTGTGGGGCTGGAGCTCGACGTTTTCACCGATATAGATGTTCTCTTTCGGGCCGATCATTTTGGCGCCTTTTAGCGGATCGCTCTTGCGTTGAGGTGTGCAATATTCGCGGAAATCACTGGTAATTTGATCCGGACTGTGGTGAACCAGATCCCACGGGTACCGAATCAGAATATCAAGAACTTTCTCCGAGGGCAATTGTTCGAGTGCCTGCTGAGCGATCCCGATACAGGCGGGCGTGTCAATTTGTTCCAGGGTTTCTTTTTTTATGAAGGCCCACATAAGGCGACCGTTTTCATCAACTCCAGCGCGTTCCTTTTCCGTGTAGAAAGAGGATTCCGCGGTGAGGATGACGGCAGCATTTATCAGCAGAAGATCATCGTCTGCCCGCGCGGCCTGATGACTGTTGACCCAGTCACCACCGTGTTTTTCGGCTTCGACGCCGTCGAGCTCGTCTCGAGTTTCAAGATAGAGATCTTGTTCCGGAAATTTCTTCTCGATCTTTTCTTTGAGCGTGAAAATTCCACAACGCAGATCGAAGGCTGCCCGCAGGAAAACCAGCGGGTAAAGATCGGACACGTGTTCGTCTTCAAAAAGGACAATTTTCATTATCCATTACCTCGTCTGTATGCTTTTGGTTCGGTCGGAGCCGGAATTTTGATGTTGAGAATAACGTTTTTTCAGGTTTTCGCAAGCTTCCCCGGTGTCATTAACCGGTTTTTGCCGGCGCTTCACTGACTCTGTCTTTTGTAAAGTTCGAATGTATCCATTGCGATTTTTAGCGCTTCGTCAGTCGGCACGCACAAGATGCTAACCGGGGAGCGTTCCGTACTGAGGGCCGCTTCTTCTGCTCTAACCTTTCGATTTTTCTCTTCGTCAAGTTCAATCCCGAGATTTTCCAAATCCGAGCAAATCATTTTTCGCACTCTTGCGCTATTCTCGCCAATACCTGCCGTGAATATCACGGCATCGAGTCGGCCGAGTGCGGCCATATAGGCGCCGATGTACTTCTTTGCCCTATAGCAAAAGACCTCCATGGCAACCTGGGCGCGATGGTTTCCCGTTTCGCTTGCTTCGCTGAGTTCCCGCATGTCGTTGCTCACACCGCTCAAACCTTCAAGTCCGCTACGCCGATTTAGAAGATCGTAGACTTCACGCGGATTCATCCCTAGATTCTCGGTAAAATGGAAAGAAAGCGCCGGATCGATATCACCGCATCGTGTTCCCATGACAAGTCCTTCCAGAGGGGTGAGTCCCATACTGGTATCGACAGACTTGCCGTGGCTGATGGCCGCTGCGGAACAACCGTTCCCCAGATGCATCGTGATCAAATCACATTCCGAGAAGGGTTTTCCCAGAATTTTAGCCGCTCGTTCTGCGACGTACCCGTGAGAGGTACCGTGAAAACCGTAGCGGCGCACATGATCTTTCTCATAGAGTTCGTAGGGTATTGCATAGAGAAATGCTTTTTCGGGCATTGATTGGTGGAACGCCGTGTCAAAAACCGCGACCTGTAACCTATCAGGTAGACGGTTCATCGCCGCTTCGAGGCCCGTAAGATTGGGCGGATTATGGAGCGGGGCAAGGGAGATGTTTTCGCGAATGACCGAGAGAACTTTATCATCAACGGCAACGCTTTCCGAGACCTTTTCTCCCCCATGAACAACCCGATGGCCAACGGCTGCAATCTCATCCAGGTCTTCGATTGGCCCCGAAGCACTTATGAAAGTTTCCAGAGCAAGTTGCAACGCGGAACTGTGATCCGGGGCATCGCAGTTGCGTTCGATTTGATTTGTCTCTGATTCAAATCGAAAGGAGCTTTCTTCTTCGCCAATGCGTTCGACGTGAAAATTTGCCAGTTTGCGGGAGGCGGGCATAGAAAAAAGGCTGCATTTCAGGGATGAACTCCCTGAATTTATGACAAGTATCTTGACCATTTATAAGTCTACGCGATTCATTTCTGGGGTAAAGCTGATTAAATTATTGCGGTTACATTCCCTGCACCACCGTCACAGCGGTTGTGGCAACAACGTCTTCAACACTCGCACTTCGCGAAAGGTCATTGACGGGAAGAGCAAAGCCCTGTAGAACCGGTCCGATAGCCTGAACGCCGCAGAATTCTCTGACGGCTTTGTAACAGATATTTCCCGCATTCAGGTCGGGAAAAATTATGACGTTTGCCTTCCCTGCTACTTTGCCTCCGCCAACCCCTTTTTTTTCGGCCACATCGGGGTTAACAGCGGCATCGAACTGCAGCTCGCCTTCTACAAAACCATCCTCCAATTTCTGTTTGGCAAGACGGGTGGCTTCCTGAATACGATCTACGACTTCGTGCGCGGCACTACCGTCGGTGGAAAACGAAAGCATAGCAACACGGGGCGTCGTTGTGAGGAAGGAACGCGCCGTCCGGGCGCTTGCCACTGCAATCTCGGCCAATTCTCCGGGATCCGGATCGACAGCTACCGCGCAATCGGCGAAAACAACAGGTGTGTCCGAGTCCCCCCGTAAATGCGGGACAATCATCAGGAAACAGCTGGACGGAGCATTGATTCCCTCTTTGTAGCCGACGGTAAGTCCGGCAGATTGGAGGACATTGGCGGTGGTGTGAGAGATCCCGGCCACGCACCCATCTGCAAGACCTGCTACCAGCATCATACCGGCGTAGACGAGCGGGCGTTTGACCATGTGCGCTGCGACGCCCTTTTTCGTCCCCCGGGCTTCGGAATAAAGTCCCGCGAATTTGTCGAGGCGGTCAGCGTCTTCGATAATTTCACTTTCGACGCCATCGGGGATTTTTGCAGGCATCGACTCATCGTTGCCGATCAGCACCGGTGTGGCAATCTGCCTCTGTGCGATTTCCCCCGCAGCTTCGACTATACGAGGGTCTTCGGCTTCGGGAAAGGCGATTCGCGCATCAGCTGATCGACATCTTTCTTCGATTTGTTCCAAAAGCGTCATTTTCCCGGGGATTCCTTTGTGCTTGTGTGCAGAAACAATTCATGTTCCCGATGGAGACACAACTGACCAAAAAACGACTTTTCGGGTAAAGAGACCATTCAATACCAAAAGAGGCTGAAGAGGCGGCCTTATAACACCTGTGGGAGCCTCCGTCAAGTGGTAACCACGTAAGCATTTACCTGACAATCGGTTAAGTGGAATTAAAGCTTACGCCTGAGTCAGCAGAAGCAGGCGTACTGCTGCCGTGACAAAAAGGGCGATTACGAGAAGTTGTACGATTTGTGTCCAACGTATTTTCCGATCAGCTTTGGAGGAGTCTTCGAGAGCTTGCTTAAGGAATTGGACGCGCCGGGCAATGCTGAAATGTCGCCACGATCCCGACGCCTGAGGCGTGCCACTGACGGCGGCAAGTTTTTGAAGCCCTGCTATCAGTGCCGAAGGTTCTGAAATAGTTCTGAGACTGAACAGATCTGCTTGCTGCTCCAGTCGTCGTGAGAGAAAACCAAAGACAAAGACCCAGTAAAGTGCCGTGAACCCCAATAATATTAGTGTCTGGCCTTCGGAAGGTTCGGCGGCAATTAGGTTTTCGAGCGGTTGAACCAGTTCAAGGCGTGCGAGCAAATCGACGGCATTGGCATAAAAGCAAACGAATGCCAGTGCGAAGACCAGATAAAAATAGAAATGATGATGTTTAATATGTCCGACTTCATGGGCAAATATAGCTTCAATTTCCTCGTCCGAGCAATGGGCAATAAGAGCATCCGTCAGCAAGACATATCGTATCTGAGGTAGCAATCCAACGACCGCGGCATTTGGCAGATGGTGGTGGGTATGCCAGATAAGAATATCCCGTGTGCGAAAACCTGCGGCGCGGCAAAAATTATCCAACTTTTTTCTCAAGGGACCACGAGGAAGGGATGATGTGTCCCAGATAAGTCGCAATAAAGTGGGACCGAACACTACGATTGCTATGATCAATGCCAGAGAAAAAATAGCCTCAATTAGGGGGTTACCTTGAACGGGAAGAAATATCGTCGCGATATCGGATACCATAACAAGCAAAAACCATGGCACGAGCAGAATCGCCAGCTCTGTGCGAATCCGGAGCACAAGGTATCGCCTCAGATCCAGTTTCAAATGGGATCGATTTTGTTCGGCCCTATGTTGGAAACCTGCTACCGTCAGCATCATAACGAGGGCCGGCAGGAGCAGAAGAACATCTGCGAGTACCGGTATGGGGAAAAGTCTTTCACCGATACTGGAGAAAAGGAGACAGACGAGCGTCGGCCAGTGAAGCCAAAAAACACTCAAAAAAACGAAACCGATGACGCCAATGTTGAGCAGTTTAAATATGCGTATGGCTCTCAGGGATCCGCCGGATGTTCTATCATGCAGAAGACGGCAAGCCGTCCTGGAACCCAACCAGCTGGCCACAAAATTCAGGCCTACCAATCCTATTACCCCTGAAAGACTCCAGTACCAGGCAAAAGGCAGACTGGATCGAGCCGGGGGGATGTATATGACAAGCAGCGAAATCAGGAAAGTCAGGAGCATGAATGGGCTGTCGTTTTAGCGTAGAAAAATGGGAAATCCGCGTGGCGAAAGTGCGGTTTGCCCGAGCAACTCCCATTGTACGTTTCTGGCGCGCGTTTGCAAAGCGGAGGCTTTCGCCTTTTGAGCTATAGGGGGTGGCTGCCGTATAATGTATTTTAAGGATAGAAGCTGGCGAGAATAGCTGAAAACCAAGAAATACGCAAATATTTCTGAAAGCTTCTTGGAACGGAGCCGAAATCTTCAGAGTTACAGGAAAAAATGCCAAAGATTGCTTTTAAATTTTTTGTGCCGCTTGCCTTTGCTGTGACTGTGATGTTGCAGGGTAAAGTCCTGGGGGCAGCGTCCACCGGCGGCGGATCTGTCCGTTCTGGTCACATTTCATCTTCAGAGCGTTCTTCCTCGGAGAGAGGCGGTGTTCCCCGGAATCGAGAAAACGTTTCTGGTACTCGCGGGAAGTTGCATTCAAGGGCGGGCCGAGAGCTGATCCTTTACGATTTTGAAGAGTCAGTCCAGGGGTGGGGACCGTTCGGGGGTGAGGAAGGCGGAGAGTCTTCGTCCAATACGAAGCGGTGCGTCCCATCAGAAGACCAGAGTTGCTCCGGTGAATTTGGACTTCGTGTTGATGGATCGCAGCCCGGTACGGTCGGGGCGGCGGTCAAACTCCCGGCGGGAAAGCGAAACTGGCATGCGTTTACCCATTTCTCCGTGGCGATTTATTTGCCGGAATCGGCACCGAAGAAAATACAGCCCGTTATCTATGTCAAAGACACAGATCTTTACTATTATCAGCACCTGAGAAAAAATTACCTGCAACGTGGAAGATGGACTTATATTGCTCTGGATATAACCGCCACCAGTGACGTGTGGGAATACCGTGGTCATTTCAAACCGTGGGACGGATATTGCCGGCAGGATGTCAGGGAGCTGGGGATTAAGTTTGTCGGGCAACAACCTTACGAAGGCCCATTCTATATTGACAGGATTAAGCTGCGTCGAAATCCCAGCGCACTGCCTCAAGAGAATGCCATTTACAACCTCCGAGTTAATTCCAGAAAAATCAAGCAATTTGAGAAATTTGAACTCTCCTTCAACCTCGCCCGCACGTACAGCAATCCTTTTGACCCGCAAGAGGTGAAAGTCTACGGCGAGTTCAGACACCCCATCGGTCGGGTGGATAGGATGCCGGCGTTTTTCTACCAGGGCTATTTGCGGCGCATGGAAAAGGGAGCGGAAGAGCTGACTCCGATGGGAAGAAGTCAGTGGAAAATACGTTTTACTCCCATATATCCAGGACGCTATCGCTATTGGGTTATTGTCAAGGACAACTATTCTGGCACTCTTCGTACAGAAGCCAGGGAATTCGAATGCCTGGAGTCCGACCACCCCGGATTTATCAAAATTAGTTCTAAAGATCCATTTTTCTTCGAGTATACAAACGGAGATTTCTACTTTCCCATCGGGCATAATATCGCGGCAGTACACGATGCCCGAGCGCGATCACTTCAGGTTAACATCCCTGCTTCAGAAGGGACATACGCATATGATCGAATGCTGTCGAAGATGTCAAAAGCGGGGGAAAACTGGGGGCGAATATGGATGTCCCCCTGGAGCTTCGAGATCGAATGGACAAAAGCTTATAACACCCATTATCGTGGACTCGGGCAGTACAATCTGGTCAATGCCTGGCGGCTGGATCACGTCCTGAGAATGGCTGAGGAGAATAACATCTATATTCTTCTCTTATTCACCGCCCACGGGGAAATCGGCACTTACGAGTCTGATTTTATCGGGCACGATAAGGAGCATGCGCAAGGTAGCCCCTATTGGAGTGGCCGCGACGGTAGCCGCATCGACGGGGGGTATGCAGGGGACGATCCTCATCCCGGCTACCACGGTCCCATCGACCATCCACGGCAGATTTATACCAATAAAGAGGCCCTCGAAAAGTACAAACAAAGGGCCCGTTATATCGTCGCGCGATGGGGCTATTCGCCTGCGATTATGGCCTGGGAGATTTTGAACGAAGCGGACCTCGCAAAATTCTACCAGAACGTAAGATTCGGACAGAGGGGAGCGCGTTTTGTCGAGAAAGTCGCTCGCCATATACGAAGGATCGATCAAGGGCGTCACCTTATTACAAGCGGATGCTTTTATTATCGACAGCCATGGGCAAGCCCGACGCTTCGCCTGGACATCCTCGATTTCAATACCGGTCATGTGTTCAACGGGCAACTGGAGAGGCGTCTCGTGGCGGATGTCAAATACATGCAGGGAACGTATAACAAAATTTTCCTGCCCACCGAGGCCGGATTGACGCCTTTTGCACAGGATGCGGAGACAACCTCGCTCGCGATTCATCGGACACTTTGGTGTTCCTATATGACTCCGACAGCGGGAACAGCTGCGCCCTGGTGGTGGGTTCTCATAGACAGGCGTAACCTCTATCCCCGGTTCGAAGCGCTTTCCAAATACGCGAGAGGCGAAGATCGAAGGGGTAAAGGCTACGAATCCGGGACAGGATGGGTCGAAGATGAGATTGAGGAACGGGAACTCAAAATCGTTGTGCTCAATAACGAACAAAAGGGCTTTTGCTGGATATACCAGCCTTCCGCATTCTCAAAATATTCCGTCTGGCAGGCCGCGGCTGCTGCTCCTGCTACCGCCAGTGTCAGAGGATTGCGTCCCGGTTCTTACAGGATTGAGGTATGGAATACCTACGAAGGGAAAGTGATTCACAAACTGAGCGCGCGCTCGCAGACGAAACATAATGAAGAGGGCGAAGAAATTCGTTTTCTGCGATTCAAGTTGCCGGCTTTTGCCCGTGATATTGCCTGTAAGATTGAACGGAAAAATTAAGTCCAATGGTTGGCACGACGTGTTATTGGAGGGACAGGAGGCAGGATCCGGGCACAGTTCACGAGGCGATGAGGGCGCGGTTCAGGAGAATGCGGGGCAAAAGCTGGGAGGAAAGGATCACGCGGAAGCTTTTAAAATACTGCGAAATTTGAAAGGCCTATTCCAGCAATTGCGCCTGAGCGGTATGAACAATTATGAGGACTCACAAGCGTCGCAAACCGTACTGAACCAGATTCAATTGAGTCCAGCACTTATAAGCTCGGAATCCCTGCGTCGAGTCATCATAAATGCGGTACGGTGAGGGATGGTAAACTAACCCGGCTACTGGTTCTCTTCTCGTTGGCGGCGCCAGTTCTCGATCTCTTCCTCAAATCGTTCCTGAAGTTCCTGCTTGCGGGTTCGACGGCTGGGCTCGCGTTTTTCTTTTTTCACCTGACGGCTCGGCCGGTCGACGTCTGTGCGGCGGGGCTCGGTTTCGCGCTCAATGCTCTCAAGGATGCCCAGGTAGCTGTCATAGCGAAGTTGCGGGATCTCCCCTTCTTCCACCGCTTTCTGAACCGCACAATCGGGTTCATGGACATGCGAACAGTCAGGCATTCGGCAACCCGGAGCGCGCTCCCAGATCTCGGGATAGAATTGCTGTACCTCGTATTTTTCGATGTCCCAGGGATCCAGTTCGCGGACCCCGGGTGTATCGGCGACGTATCCTCCGATATCCAGTTTTATCAAGCGTATACTGGAAGTGCAATGGGTTCCTTTCCACCCGATCGGGGCTGTTTTAAGGTTGAGACCCGGCTGGATCTTGTTGATGAGCGACGATTTTCCGACCCCGCTGTGTCCTGCAAGAACTGTGCTTTTGTCGCGAAAAAGATCTTTCAATTGTTCAATTCCTTCGCCGGTTTCCGCGCTGGTACAGACGACTTCGTAGTCGAGATCCCGATAAATCTGCACGATGTTCAGGTATTCAGAGGAATTTTCGGCAAGATCGATTTTGTTGATACAGATAAGCGGGGTAAGGTCGCCGTAGAGGGCCGCTATTACGTAGCGATCGATGATGCCGACGCTGAGATCGGGTTCCCGGACGGAACTGACGATGAGGAGCTGGTCGACGTTTGCGATGATTACATGCCGGGTGCGCGGATCGCTGGGATGGGTGCGGCAGAGGCGCGTCTCCCTGTCAAAACGTTCTAATACTACACCTTCATTCTGCCCGGTTTTTTCGATACGCACGCGATCGCCCACTACCAGCGGGCTCCTCTCCTCTATATCGCTCTCCTTCAGGCGTCCGCGGGCGGCACATTCATAGAGTCCTTCTTGGGTATCGACAGTGCAACTGATGGAGGAGACTTCGAGAACTGTGCCTTCCAGTGCCATTATATTTTATCTCGCAACAAGATATGGGACTAAAGTTTTTCTTGTGATGCTGCCAGACGGGAAAAAAGCGAATCGAGGGCAAGCTTTTTGTTCGCATTAAAATCGATTTCTTCCTGAGTTTTTAAAATCATTTCAGCGCATTCGAGGGCGCGGTCCACCGGGATTTTCTCCGCGGTTTTTCGAAGAACCTCGCGTTTCTCTTCGTTAAAAAGTTCGAGGTCCGGATTGAGCCCTATAGCGGCGAGATCGCGGTAAAAAACCGCGGCACATTCAAGAATTTCGCGGATGGCGGCACGTTGTTCGGCTGCCGAACGGCTAATCTCAGAGCTTTTGTCGAGAATTGCGTCAGCCAGCTGGAAATTTTTCTCCATCGAGAGAGCTGCAAGCGCTTCTACGAGTTTATCGTTGAATTCGGGAAGTTTGAACTCCTGCAGTCTTCGGGCCTGTCCGGGGCTTCCCCAGGTGCGGTGTGC
Organism: Candidatus Brocadiia bacterium; assembly: GCA_046538485.1. Taxonomy (GTDB): domain Bacteria; phylum Planctomycetota; class Brocadiia; order SM23-32; family SM23-32; genus JBKHIT01. Next base: position 35,455 of record JBKHIT010000033.1, read on the forward strand.
AAGCCACCGTGCCACCTGCGGAGGGGTTTCTTCCTGCTGAAGTTGCCTGGCGACATCCTCTGCTGGTAGTCCGGAAAGCCTGACTATCTGACACCGACTGACGATTGTCTCAGGGATGTCGCGGAGGCTGGTGGCGACGAGAATGAAGTAACTTTCCCCGGGTGGTTCCTCGAGGGTTTTCAAAAAACAGTTAGCAGCCGGGAGAGTAAATCGTTCGACATCTCGAATTACGAAGACACGCACGTCGGCCGTTACCGGTTTGACGGAGGATTCTTCCTGTATCCCGCGATATTCGGCATTTTTGCCGCCCCGTATGGCGTCGATCGGGACATATTGTTTTCCTTCCGGTACGCCGACTTCGAAATAATCGGGGTTGTTGCCCGAGTTGAATCGCCGGCAGCTTTCACATTTGCCGCATGATTCAAGAGAGTTTTGCTGACACAGCAGGGTGGCAGCCAGTTCTCTGGCGAGTTGCAGACGTCCAACACCGCCTGGCCCCACCAGAAGTATAGCGTGAGATACGGTTCCGGTCTTCAGGTGTGCCTGCAGAAGGGAACGGGCGCGTTCATGGCCCGTCAGGTCGTTCAAACTCACGCCCTATTCCCCCTCAACTTTCGATGATTGCCATCGGGTCGCCGACTCCTACGGTATCCCCTTCTTCCGCGAGGATCTTTTTGATTGTTCCGCCCGCAGGCGATGGGACCGTGAAAGCTGCTTTATCGGTAACCATTTCCACGAGATCGGCCCCTTCTTCTATCTGTTCCCCTTCTGTTACGTACCAGAAAGAAATTTCCGCTTCGTCCGGCGCGTCATCCCCGAGTTCAGGGAGTTTTACTTTCTCTTCCATTGTTTTGACCTTTCAGCAAGTTTCAGTCGTCCTGACCAATTTCGTTCACATTGTTTTGGAGTTCAGCCGCCATCCGTCCGGCATTATAGCTACTTCTCACAAAAGGTCCACTTGCCACGACCCAAAAACCCATTTCGAGAGCTATCTGACGCAGATTTTCGAACGTTTTGGGCGGGACAAAGTCGACGATGGGATGGTGTTTTTCTGACGGTGCGAGATACTGCCCCAGGGTCAGAGCCCGGCAGCCGGCATCCCGCAGATCCCGGAAGACCATCTGAAGCTCTTCAATCGTTTCGCCGAGCCCAAGCATCAATCCACTTTTTGCGGCGAGACCGGCTTTGGCGGCTCGTTCCAGAACGCCGAGAGAGCGACGATAATTCGCCTGAGGACGCGCCTCCGGATAAAGGCGGGGGACCGTCTCGACGTTGTGGTTATAGACATCGGGTTTTTCGGCGATGACCCTATCAATTGCATCCTGCTGCCCCCGAAAATCGGGGGTGAGGACTTCTATCGTTGCATCACATCTTTCCCGCACAGCACAGATCGTCCTGGCAAATTGTCCGCTGCCCCCGTCACATAAATCGTCCCGTGTTACACTGGTCACAACCACATGGTCGAGCCCCAGCTGTTGGCTGGCTTCGGCAACTCGTCGCGGTTCATCCGGATCGACCGAAGAGGTGTTTCCGTGGCGAACGGCGCAGAATCGGCAGTTTCGAGAACAGATATCTCCGAGGATCATGAATGTTGCGGTGCCGCCTGCGAAACATTCACAGATATTAGGACAGTGAGCTTCCTGGCAGACAGTTTTGAGCTCAAGTTTTTTGAGAGTATTTCGGACCCGCGCCATATCTTCCTGGGAGGGGAGCCTTTTGTGCAACCAGGGCGGGAATTTGTGCGTTTTAAGGCTCATCGTGCGCCCACCTCATGAGTTTTTGTCTCTACAGACGGAGCAAAGCCAAAATAATCCCGGAAATGTGCCTCTGCCCGGCGGACAACATACTCAAAAGAAACGTCCTTATCCGTGAGTTGGGCCATCGAAACCATGGGGATCTCCCGCAGACCGCACGGATTGAGCAGGTCAAAAAAAGACATGTCGGGTGCGATGTTCAGAGCAATTCCATGGTACGTGCACCAGCGGCGCACCGCGATCCCTATGCTTGCCACTTTCCCGCGAGTAGTCCAGACTCCGGTATGCGGTGAACTCCCTGTTGCTTGGATATCGAACTCTTCCAGCAGAGCTATAAGCCAGTTTTGCAGATCTTTCAGATAACGATGGAGATCTTTTGATCGATGGTGAAGATCGATGATGGGGTATGCTACCAGCTGACCGGGGCCGTGGAAAGTTACCTTGCCACCTCGATTGGTTTGGACAACCTTGACGCCTTTTTCTGACAGGACAGCGGAAGTGGCTGTTACATCGGACGGGTCCCCCGTACGGCCAATGGTAATGGTGGGTGTATGTTCAAGCAGAAGCAGGAAATTTTCTTTTCCTTCGGATTCAATGCATCGTTTGAGAAATTCATTTTGTAGCTCAAAAGCCCGCTCGTATTCCATTTGCCGCGGCCCGATAGTCTGCAATGAGTTTGTCTTCGGAATCATTTCAGCCGCTCCAATGGATCGGAAGACCGATAATTCCTTCGGCCGTTTCTTTGAGTGCTTCGGGCATCGAGGGGTGGGCGTGGATCATTTCGGCCAATTCGTCGGCGGTCGCTTCCAATTGCATGGCCAGAGCACCCTCCGCAATGAGATTGCTGGCTTCCGAACAGACGATATGGACGCCGAGGATCTCTTTGCTGTCTGCGTCCGCTACGATTTTAGTAAACCCATCAAGCTCGGCATCGACGTGGGCTTTACCAAGTGCGCGCATCGGGAATTTTTTAGTGATGACATCTAGCCCCTGTTTTTCGGCGTCTTCCTCGTTCAAGCCGACCGTTCCCACTTCAGGGTGTGTGAACGCGATAGCGGGGACAACACGGTAGTCCACCGTTGCTGAAAGAGTTCCCGTGGCGTGAGCCGCGGCGACGGTACCTTCGTAGCTTGCAACGTGAGCCAGAAGCGTTCCTCCGTTGACATCACCAATGGCATAAATGTGAGGGACGGAGGTTTGCAGGTGTTCGTTGACTTTTATAGCGCCTTTTTGGTCCAGTTCTACACCGATCTCTTGCAGGCCGATACCTTCGGCGAACGGACGGCGCCCGACGCAGATGAGCGCCTTCTCGGCTTCGACCGTCTTGCCGTTCGAAAGTGTGGCTTTAATGCCCGATTTAGTTGTCTCAATGCCCTCCATCTTCGTGCCAGTGTAGATATCGGCCCCTCTTTTCTTAAGAAATTTATAGACTTCCCGGGCGCAGTCGGGGTCCATGAGTGACAATATTCTGTCAAGCATCTCGACGATTGTAACATCGACACCGAGCGTGGTGAATGCGGCGGAGAATTCACAACCGATGTAGCCGCCACCGACCACGAGCAGGGAATCCGGGAGTTCATCGAGGTGAACGGCCGTGGAGCTATCAATGATTTTTTCCCCGTCAAATGGGGCTTGAGGTAATTCCACTGGTTGCGAACCAGTGGCCACCATGATCTTTGCAGCCGTAATCTCGGTTTCTTCGTCGGAACCTGAAATTGCAAGGGTATGGCTATCACTAAAGCTGGCGTCACCCCGGAGAAGTTCGACTCCTTTTGATTGCACGAGTTGTTGGACTCCTTGCCGCAGTGTTTCGACTACTCCGTCACGATGTTCGGCTGCACGTGCAAAATCCAATTTCAGATCATTTACTTCCAGCCCAAGTTCCACGGCCCTTTCAACTTCAAGCATAACGCGCGCGGTATGGATAAGGGCTTTTGTAGGTATACAACCGACATTTCCGCACACGCCTCCGAGGAAATGCTTCTCGATGAGAGCTACATTCGCCCCCAGTTGCGAGGCACGAATAGCAGCTACGTATCCGGCAGGACCGCCGCCGATAACGACAATATCGAAATCATAGGAGTTTTTCATTTTGGAACTCATTAGAAAGTAGTTTCCTGACCTGACAAACCAGGGTATGTACCAATAATAGATGCAGGAGAAATCCTTTGCAAGCAATGTGACACGGATTACAGCAGGATGGAGAAGGCCCGGTGCACAAGGCCGCTTCTCGGCCCTTTGGTTCCATTCTGAACGGGATTTGGCCAATAAGCGTCTTGGTTCTCCTTTTTTGGTGGTGTTTTCTTATATTCTCGCTGGCATTGAGTTCGGTGTGACCGTATAATTTGAAACTCGGATAATTTTCCAATCGGAACGCTCCAGGGAGGGGAGAAACTCCCGATGATAGACCGCATGATGCTTTTCACTGGTCGCGCTTCATATTACCTCGGGAGCAAGATTGTCAACGTCCTTCGCCAATTCCCGGGGATGCAGGGGGTTCAACTCTATGAACCCAAGGTGCTGTCATTTGCGAATGAAAATCTCAAAGTCAAAATACAGCACAGCGTCCGTGGGGCGGATGTGTTTGTTATCCAGACAGCCGCCTCGTCCTGGCACGGACCAATGGGGGTTAACCCGGAGAAAATGGATCTGGAAGATGCGTCAGATCTGAGCCTGTCCGAAAACCTGATGGAGCTGTTGATTATGGTTAATGCCCTTCAGGGGGCATCGGCCGGGCGAATCACTGTGGTCACGCCGTATTATCCTTACGTTCGTAGCGACAAGAAGGACGAGCCCCGTATCAGTATTACGGCGCGGTTGATGGGACAGCTTTTCAGGCAGGCCGGTGCGGACCGCGTCCTGACCATCAACCTTCACGCTTTGCAGATCCAGGGTTTTGTGCCAATGCCCTGCGATCAGCTTGATGCGAACCCGCTGATTGCGGATTATTTTCAGCGTAAACACGATTTAGAGAACTTCGGAGTTCTGGCTACGGATGCCGGGGGCGTCAAGTGGGCCACTAAGTACGCCGAAATACTGAATTCGCCACTCGCCGTTTGTGATAAGCGACGCTGGGCTGACAACGAAAGTCCGGAGATCCGGAATGTAATCGGGATCGATGCGATTCGGAACAGGCGGATTGCGATTTTTGACGACGAGATTCTCACCGGGGGCACCATGACCAAAGCAATTACTGCTCTCAAAGAACGCTTTGATCTGCCCGTTTCTTTTGTCTCTTGTGTCCACGGTGTTCTGGCAGGGGGCGCAATTGACAGCATCTTTGAGGCGGGGGTTGAGAAAATCGTCACGACCGATACGCTGCCCGTGCCTGAAGACCGGGACCGGCTGGAAGTCGTGAGTGTCGCCCCTCTCATAGCGGCGGCGATCCGGAATATCCATACAAGCGAATCGGTGACCCAGATATTCGACCAGCCAAATTTCTTGTTCGGGGGTTCCCAGGGCGAACTCTGGCAGTAGAGAGTTTGGGACGAGCTGAGAAAACTCGGAGAAACTCCTATGAGTACAGCAAATCCGGTACGAGATGAGATTGTTAGCTGGCTTGAGAAAAGGTTGCCCGTTGATCCGGGCGAGATCGACGGAATCCTTGAGATCCCGCCGGATCCGCAAATGGGTGATTTTGCGCTGCCCTGTTTCCCTCTTGCCCGGGAATTGCGAAAAAATCCCGCCGAAATAGCCAGTGAACTCGCTGATGAATTCAAACCATCTGAATCTGTTGAGGAAGCGCGTGCCAGCGGACCGTATCTGAATTTTCTTGTGAATCGACCCAAAATGATGGCGCGATTACTCGGGCGTATTTGCGAAGAGGGGACAGAATATGGGAAGAGCAGCGAAGGAAATGGCCAGACAATAGTCATCGACTATTCCAGCCCCAATATCGCAAAACATCTCGGCGTCCACCACCTGCGATCGGCGATTATCGGCCGTGCCCTGTATGAAATTTTCCAGTCTCTGGGATACGAATGCATCGGTATCAACCATCTGGGGGATTGGGGGACAAGTTTTGGGAAACTCATTGTGGCTTATGAAAGATACGATGATCTCGATGCTGAAAGGGCCAGCGTGACCGATCTTCAGGAGGCCTATATTCGGTTCAGCCAGGAGGCCGAAGAAACTCCGGAACTCGAGGATCAGGCACGAGAAGCTCTCAAAAAACTTGAAAATGGGGACCCTGAGGCCAGGGCTCTCTGGAAGCGGTTCAAAGAGGTTAGCTTAGCCGAATTTAAACGCATTTACATGATGCTCGGGATCGAGTTCGATCAATACAAGGGCGAGAGCTTTTATCTTAATATGACCGATGAACTGATAGACCGACTTCTGTCGGAGGAGATCGCGGAAGAAAGCGAGAATGCAATTATTGTCCCACTGGAAGATTATGATCTGCCGCCGCTTATGCTCCAGAAACGCGATCAAACGACTCTCTATGCAACCCGAGATCTCTGTGCAGCCAGGTATCGGTGGGATAATTACAAATTCGAACGGTGCCTGTATGTGGTCGGCGGTGAGCAAAAACTCCACTTTGAGCAACTCCGTGCGACGTTGGAGATCATGGGGCACGAATGGTCCGAGAGGATTGAGCATGTCGATTTTGGTCTGTTGAAGTTTCTTGATGTGGATACTGGCGAAGCCCGGACAGGAAGCACCCGGCAAGGGGACATTATTTTGCTGGAGGATGTTCTCCAGGATGGTGTCAAAAAAGCGAAAGGCAAAATTCAACAAAATCTTTCTAAAATCGGCGAAGATACTGATCTGGACGAGCTTGCCGAGAAAGTGGGGATAGGTGCTGTTGTATTCAGCGATTTGAGTGTCCGCCGTGCGAAAGATGTGATCTTCGATTGGGACCGAATGCTCGATTTCGAGGGCGATACGGGCCCTTACGTGCAGTATGCCCACGCGCGGCTCTGCAGCATTCTGCGTAATGCCGAGGAAGAGGTGACGCCTTCTGCTGACTGTTCGAAGCTTACTCTCTCGGACGAATGGGCACTCGTTCGAATGCTGGAAGAATATCCAAAAAAAGTCCAGGCGGCGGCTCGGAAACGCGAACCTTCTGTGGTGGCAAATTACCTTCTTGAACTCTGCTCGCAATTTAGTACATACTACAGTGCAGGTATGCGTGAACCGGCCCGGCGTGTCCTGTGCGAAGATCCAGATGTGCGCGCGCCTCGCCTCCTGCTGGTTGACGCTGTCCGCCACGTTATCGGAAACGGTTTGAATCTTCTGGGAGTGGCTGCACCTGATCGTATGTAAACGGGTTATCAGAAAAGGGACGTGAAAAAATGGCGCGGTTTGCGGCGATATTCTTCGATCTTGATGGGACCCTCTGGGATAATCGCAGCTGCGCAGAATACGTGATGGATATCGTTCTACCGAAACTCATGCCTTATCTGCCGGAGAACGTTGACTCAGATGAGGTTGCTCGCCGGTTTAACGCAGCGCTTCTGGAGATCGTCCGTAATAATGGTCTGGTTCGTAGCGGGAATCTCAATTACCGAGCCCGCTTCCAGGAACTGCTCAAAATTTACGGGGTCAAGAAAAAGGGGCTTGCCCTCGAACTCAGCTCCCATTACAGCCACGCGCGTCGGTTGGGCATGCGCGGCTTTATCCGTCCCAAAGCTATTCGCGTGCTGAAAACGCTGCGTCGGAAAGGGCATACGGTCGGGTTGATCACGGACGGCACCCCTGCACAACAACGCAATATTCTCAATGCGCTCGGTTTGAATGCTCTACTCGACTTCGTGGTGATAGGTGAGATAGAAGGGTTTAATAAACCTGATCCGCGCTTGTTCGAACGAGCCATGGAAATAAGCGAGGTAGAACCGGAAAATGCGCTCCATGTCGGCGATAGCCTGATAACCGACGTGCTTGGTGCAACCCGGGCGGGTATGGCTGTGGCATGGCTTCACGGGGGGGAGAAAAAGATCCCCGATGGCCTGCCAGATCCCGACTACGCCATCCAAGAAATGAGCGAGCTTCTCGGTATCGTCGAAGGGGCAGCTTGAGAGGGGAACCCGGTTCCTTTGGGGTTGCATCAAAGCCACACGCCAATTATTGTAGGGTTTTCCCGCCAGAAAAGGAGCTAAATATGAGCGATAAACAACACCTTCTTTTCGTCTGCACCGCCAATCGGCAGAGAAGCCCCACTGCGGAATCCCTGTTCGACGACGATGAACGTTGCGAAGCATTCTCTTGCGGAACACATGCGGTTTCCGGGACAGAATGTGATCCGTCGCTTATCAAATGGGCGGATGTCATTTTTTGTATGGAAGAACGGCATCGGCAGTATCTTCTTGACCGGTTTCCAGATGCGGATAGGAAACGCATTGTCGTGCTCGATATCCCCGATATTTACCCCCGGAACGATCCGGAACTGGTGATGAGACTGCGCGAGAAATTGCAGGATTGGGTCTGAAAGATGCTTTTATTCGGGTCAGAGCCAGCGGGACCTCCATGCTGCGGGGCCTCTATGCCGAGCAGTTGCGAACTGCTGATGGAGAGTGTCTGCCTGTGGTTCATCGTTATTCCCGCGAAGAGATGGCGAAGAACTGGATGTGGTATATCCGGAGCATGTCCCTCTGTGTTGCGCAGGCACCATCCAGTATCCCCGAAGGAGAGGAAATCGACGCCGGATCCAGGGATTTTGGGGGCGAACGGATTGACGAGCGGGTGGGACGGCCATTGAGAGATGTATACTATTACGTGCGGGACCGCCGGGAAGATGGACATTGCGTCTGGTTGAGCCCGTTTTGGGTTGATTTGCCCGAATGAAACAGAAACTTACTTGAAAGGTTAAAACCGATGGTTTCGCAGGATTCCAGACCTAACATACTTTTTGCGTTTGGTGATGATTGGGGGCGTTACGCCAGTGCTTACCGGCAGGTTGAAGGCGACAGCACCCCGAACGCGATCTTAGAAACGCCCAATTTTGACCGTGTGGCCAACGAAGGAGTGCTATTCAAAAATTCCTTCGTGCCTGCTCCTTCCTGCACCCCTTGCCGGAGCTCTCTCCTGTCCGGTCGTTATTTCTGGCAGACCGGACGCGGTGCTATTTTGCAGGGTGCGGTCTGGGATTCATCCATCCCGACGTATCCCCTCATTCTTGAAGAAGTCGGCTATCATATTGGGTTTACCTACAAAGCCTGGTCGCCGGGAACGCCGAAAGATGCGCCGTACGGTGCGGATCGCACACGCTATGCGCCCGCCGGCAGCACGTTTTGCTGGTTCTCGCATTTTGTGACCCAGGAATCCGAAGAACACGGTATCGAGGGGGCAAAACAGCTGGCATACGATGAGGTCAGACAGAATTTTGACGCGTTTCTGGATGACCGGCCCGAAGATACCCCATTCTGCTACTGGTGGGGCCCGACAAATACACACCGCACCTGGGAACGTGGTTCTGGGAAAAACCTGTGGGGACTGGAACCTGACCATCTGAAAGGCCGTCTCCCGGATTTTCTGCCGGATGTCCACGCTATCCGTGAAGATGTGTGCGACTACCTGGGCGAGTGTCAGGCTTTCGATGCGGGTTTGGGCATTTTGCTGGACCGACTGCAGGAAATCGGAGAACTCGACAATACTCTGATCGTGGTGAGCGGCGACCACGGCATCCCCGGAATGCCTCGCGGGAAATGTAATCTGTATGATATCGGCTGTGAAGTGGCCCTTGCCGCTCGCTGGCCGGGAAAAATTCCCCGGGGAAGAATTGTCGATGATATGGTCAATATCAAAGATCTCGGGCCGACATTCCTCGAAGCGGCCGGAGTCGAGCCCCCGGAATGCATGACGGCTATCAGCCTGCTCGATGTTTTTGAGTCAGAGGACTCCGGTCAGGTGGATCCACAGCGTGATTTTGTCGTCACCGGACGTGAACGCCATGTGGCAGCAGCGCGGGAGGGAAACCTGCCATATCCCCAGCGGGCAATCCGTACGAAAGATTACCTGTACGTCCGAAACTTTGCGCCGAGCCGTTGGCCGATGGGGGACCCTCAAGGCATGGACGATCCTGATCTCGAACCACCCTCCTTCGAGAAGCTTTGTCAGGATACCTTCGTGGCCTACGCCGATCTCGATGCGAGCCCGACGAAAGCATGGATGATACATCACCGCGGCGAAGATTCTATCCAGGATGTTTATGAGGTCGGTTTTGGAAAACGTCCTGGAGAAGAACTGTACGATCTTCGCAACGATCCCGATCACATGCAAAACCTCGCGGATGCCCCCGAATATCAGGAGATCAAAGAACGTTTGAAGGAACGGCTGATGCGCGAACTGACCGAACAGGAGGACCCCCGTGTTACCGAGGAGGAGTGCCGGTTCGAAAAATCGCCCTTTACCGATGTTCCCGGCGGTTCATAGGGGAACACCAGCGCCAAAAATAAGGAATCATCGGTTATGTATCATCACCGAAGACATCCGTCACCAATGCATTACTGTTATTACTCAGAGTGATCTTACACTTCAAGAACAGCCTGACAAAGCAGATACGGTGCTGGCCACGCTCCCGGAGGGTGAATCCTTTCTTTTGAGCCGAAGTACACCCTGTGCTAATGAGAAATGTCGAAAAACCGAATATAAGTCGCTCTCATCCATGTCGTTATAACAATTATGCCGTTGGATTCATGAAATATCCGGCCCAGCTCAGGACCGCGATGCCCCAGGGGCTTACCGACGGGATTGTGAGCATAACCTCTCCCGAATTTTCTTCGACATCAAGTTCCGTTTCGCTGACGAGTTTTTGAAACTGCCCCGCCTGCTCGGCCAGCTGGTGAACCTGTTTTTCGTACGGCATTGGTAGCCTTAAACTGGCCCACGAGGGGGCTTTTCCTTCGGGAAGTGTTTCCTTTCGTATTGCGACATGGACTGGTTTGGAATCTTCAGACCAATCAACGACGTGGATTACCACGGGGGCCTCAACCCATCCCGGAACCACGCGGGCAAAAGCCCAGGCGGGGCTCCCCCCGGATTCGAGTCTCAGTACTCCGTCCGCTTGCGGGATATCCGGTCCGGCAGCCGCCACTTCCGCGTAACCGTTCAGTAAAGGCCCGTTCGCCCGCACGAACCCGTAGAGATCGGCGTAATCTTCGGGGCAGCCGTAAAGACGTGGCGACTCGCTACCCGTGTAGACGTCCCACGGGACAATCGTGTGGGCTCCGCAGGCATAACTGGTGGCGATCACTCGACGATTGAGCTCAAGGTCCGGTTCGGCGACCGTAAAGACCTGCGCTTTATCATTTTCGCGGGCAGCGCAAGCGGTATTCCAGATCCAGGCTCCGCCGTTTCGGACATCATAGACTTCTCCGATGGCAAAATCGAATATTGAATGAAGTTCATCCCACTCATAGTTCCCGCCGCAGTTGTTGCAGGACCAGGGGATCAGCGCGTCAGCCGACTCATTCACAGCCTCGCGCAGCCCCCGGTGGAATTTGATCGTCGATTGCCGCTGGAAATCAATGAAAAGTTCCTTCAGCCTCCCGCCTTCCCAATCGGCGAAATCATCTCCCGCCGGCGCACCAAGCTGGCGAAAATGATCGGCACAATCGTAAGATTCCAGGTCGTCAATGCCGAGTTCTTCGCGTTCGGACGTTGAGATGTTATCGGCCAGATACCGGCGGAATTTCCGGACGCAATGTTCGCAAAAACACCCGCCCCAGGGCACGCACATCAAATTGCCGCGCGGCTCATCGCGGTGGAGACGGTCAGCGCCGGCTTCGACCATCTGCTTTGCGAAATTATGATGAGCTTTGACGTACTCGGGATTGTTAACACACCCCCAAATCCGATTGGACCCCGTCCAGGTGCGTTTCCACGGCGCCACAACGGGTTCGTCATCGAGCCGCCGGGCCCCAAGCGGCTCGGCAACAGCAGCAGTGGGAGCTTCCGGCACTTTGCTAGAAACCGCGCCGCCCAGCGTGTAATTGCGGCTGTGGGCACCGCGCAGAATGACGGGATCTTTCGGCGAAAAATAAACCCAGTCAAGCCTTGTGGCGTGGAACGCCGATGCCGCACGAAATGTATCGTGCGGGTCGTCCTGATTGGACGGATGATGCCAGCGACTCGACAGACAGACATCCGCGTGAGCTGGTGCTCCCGGCGGGCGCGTGACTGATGCGGCTCGCTCGTGCAGTTTTTTCACAGTATTCTCCCCGATTAAACCGTCTCAGATTTGCAGAGAATTCGTACCCTATTCTCCAGACCTGACACTGTCAAATTGAGGAGTCGCTGACGCCAGAGACGTATTGCGGGCTCCATTTTGCTGAAAGATGGGGGAGCCCAAAACGGCAGGACACGCTCGGCGACTCTCTGGAACGCCAGGGGACGGGGTCCGGGCCCAGTGCGGCCGGTTCTGTGCTTGAAAACCTTTCCACCCAGACCAATTTTCGGGTTTCAATCTCCTTGTTAAGTCCCAGGAACCTGCACCGCGTTCGGAACTCCAGTCCCACGCGAGCGGGGGACAGCGGTGAACTGATAACGGACTGGAGCTGGTTTCTGGTGAACGGAGTCTGCCCCGCTGCAGAGGTCCCCCGCAGTGGCAGCTATTTTAACGAGGGTATTAATAAGAGGATTTCAGCCGTTTAGCCCGGATTTTGCGGATAATTGGAAGCCCTTCTTGCCAAATCAGGGTAGAATCTTCATTGAACACCGTTCATAACCCTTCTCAGCCAAAAATCCGGGCTAAAAAAACGGCGCATAAATTTGACAACTTAAAATCAGTGATCAGCAAAGAGGCCAACGCTACGTTGAGAAACGGTTGGCCTTAACTGCTTTTTCACAAGTAAGATACAGACATCTTCCCGCACAGTAGCACTGACCGAAAATTATAAGCACTTCTTATTGTCGTAAGTTCTTACTTCTAAATGGCATGCGCCGTTTTATATAACCTGCATTCGTAAGATGCAGGTTAGTGCCCCTTATACGTACCAATATGTGCCAGGCTTTCAGCCCTTTAAGTACCGTTCCTAAGGGCCAACGGCCCGGCAGATAATAGCCCAGTCAGTAGCGGGCCATCGGTCCGCGGAGGACTGGGTGATGTTGAACGAAGAAATCATAGGGCTGAAAGCCTGCAACATAATTCTCCGAATTCCAACGGTAAACTGGTAGTGTCCAAAACATGGTGGCCTTGAAACATGAGCAAGACGGCACGATATTGGAAACCAACATCAACGCCACCGGATTAATATGCTCGTTAAAAGGGCTGCAGTGGCGGGGTGAGCAAACTGGCCATGCACTTCTGCGTCACCCCTTCGGGGTTTGGAAATTATAGGGCGTGTCCGAGTCCCGGGGCTTGCCGCCCCGGGCTATGTCTGCGATCGCCCCGTTTCAGGGGCTCAAATCAACAGAAGGAAGCCCCCCCCTGTGGCCTTGCGTGACAGGAGGCAGAGATTGAGCGGGCCAGCCACGGGAATACCACATATCCCCCGCCCCTGCCGGCTTGTCCGGCAGGTGAAGAAGATTCCGCGCCAGCTCATTACGGCTTCTTGTGCCTCCGCTGCATCGGCCCTCAATCTTCTTCACCCACGGGACGAGCCCGTGGGGGCCATTTTTGGGGGTGCCTGCGGCTAGCGATCTAATCTGTCTCACCCGCGGCACAAGGCCGCGGGGGTCGGTCCAGGACGGGACGGTTAATCCACTTTGGAAAATGCAGGAGAGCTGTAGGTCCGGATCGCCGAGGGGGACCTGCCGTTGCTTATTTGGCAACGAGACCTGTGGGCTTATGGGTCGCGTTCTGAACTCCAGCTCCGGAGAGCGGCGCTGAAGTCCAGTCCGCTCATCCGCAACGGAGACTCGAGTTCAGCTGAGCCCCCCAGCGGCGGGCGAAACTGGACTTGAGGCGGACAAGTGCTGCAGAAGTGCAGGGGAGCAAGGGGCGCCAACAAGAACACTTCTCTCCTCACAGCCAGACCGTTGACCTTTCATACAGAAGACGCCAGAATCTCGTGGCCGGGCATAGCCCGGGGAAACCCCGGGCCGAGGATGGAAAACAATGCAGAGCGGATCGCGCGGACGAACTCCTCCGCCGCGTCGCTCCACCCCTTTTTGAATAAACACACCGTTTCCCTTAAATTGGCGCGTCGGCCGACACCTCTTCAGGATAACACCACCATGAAAAGATCATATAATTCAGAGACGGCTGAACTCGAGACCGGAAAGTGGCGTTTCGGTGGTTTCCTGGGAGGGCGTATCGACACGCTCTCCGAGGCTCGCCTCTCTTCGGATTTTGCCCGCAATGAGATTCATGGCGAACTCATCGAAGCGTTCCGAAAACGTATCGACGACCGGCGCGAAGAAAATTATGGCTACTGGCAGGGCGAGTTCTGGGGGAAATGGATCCTCTCCGCCGTAGCGGCCTGCCGATACTACGATGATGAATCCCTTAAAGACTTTATCCGTGGGTCTGTCGACGATCTCCTCGCCACGCAGGACCCGGACGGCTATATCGGAACCTACCACAACCCCGATTTTGTGCGGTCAAGAAACGGCAACCACAACTGGAACGTGTGGTGCCGGAAATACACGCTCTGGGGACTGCTCGAATGCTGGAAATTGCTCGGTGACGATTCCATTCTCGAGGCGGCGGTCCGGTTCGCTGATAACCTCCTCAGCCTGGTCGGTCCCGGCAAAATCGATATTATCAGAACTGGCAAAATGTACGGGATGCCGAGCACCTCCATTCTCACCCCCATCGTCATGCTGCACGAAGCGACCGGGGAAGAGCGGTATCTCAAATACGCCGCCTACATGGTCGACCGGTGGTCGGAGCATCCCGACGGCCCCCCGGATATCCTCAACAAAGGGCTCACAGGAGCCCCGGTTCATACCTGGTTCCCCGACGCGCAGGATTGGGCCAAAAGCTACGAATTCATCTCCTGCACCGAAGGTTTGCTCCATCTCTACCGCATTACCGGTGAAAGCAATTACCTGAAAGCCGCTCAAAACATCCACCGGAACCTGCGGCGCTGGGAACGATCGGCCGTCGGAAGCGTCAGTTTCAACGACAAAATTGTCGGATCCCGGCGGTTGATCAACATCGTTGCCGAAATCTGCGACGCCGTCTACTGGAACCGCCTCTCCTTCGAACTGCTGAGTCTGACGGGCGAATCAGTTTACGCGGATGAAATTGAGAGAACGCTTTACAATGCTTTGCTCTGCGGGATGAAACCCGACGGCACCTGGGGGTTGCGCCGGCTGCGTTTCTCCCACGAACACGTGCCGTCTCCCCATCACTGCGGCCTGCAACATCATCACTGCTGTCTGGACAATCTTCCGCGGGGTTTTTTCCAGGCGTCACAGGTGGCGCTGATGGGCGATGAAGATGGTTTCCGCTGCTTGCTTTATAACCCCGGTAAAGGCACCATCGAACTGCCGTCCGGGCAGAACGTCGAAATCCGCATTGATGGGAATTATCCAGAAACGGGCGACGCGAACCTGAGTCTGAACCTGGTGGAACCGGAAGAATTTGCGCTCAAGCTCCGGATCCCGCAGTGGGCTGAAGAAATAGAGTTATCTGTCAATAGCGATCCCATTGAAGCGCCACGATCGCGCGGCTGGCTTGTTGTCGAACGGACGTGGGAAAACGGTGATACCGTTGAAATACACCTCGACATGATACTGCGTTGCGAATATTTCGATCCTTCGCATCTCGATCCGGACGATCCGCTTGTCGGCTGGTCCGCGCAGCAATGGGCCCGAATCCGGGACACCCGACCGGAGGCCCCGGAGCACACGTTGACTGTGGAAGATGCGTTGCCTCATCGGAAGGCCGTTGCTTTTTTAAGAGGTCCGGTAGTGCTCGCCCGCGATCGTCGGCTTGGGGAGCAAACCCTTTTCGCCCCCATGCCGGAGGACTTTGATCCTGGCGGCGGCCTTTCCGCACAACCGGCAGAACCGCCAGCAGAAATATGGCAGACCTTCGAAATCAAAGGACGAGGAACGGGTTTTTCGGTCTGCGATTTTGCCTCGGCGGGGAACACCTGGGATCCCACCTCGCGTTTTAATGCGTGGTGGCTGCCTGGATGAGGGAGCGGATTCGTACCGTCTGTCGATCTCGCATTGCCAAAGATCTGCGCCTGTTGGAGTGCGCGTCGGTGTAGCTTTCAATTGGTCTCGCCATTCCCATCCCTGCGAGACGAAGGAAGATACAGTTCAGCAAGGTTTTGTCCCGTTCGCTTTGTGACAATAGGCGGCTCCTATTCATGTTTGCGGACAACCGGAAGACCTGAAATGAGCGAAAGGCGGTCACGAGCCCGCGAAGCGGGCGACTCAGGCGTAGTTAATATGAAGGCCGTTCCTGCTGTAAGATTTATAGTGGAAGTAACTTTA
>JBKHIT010000094.1:0-12777 GCA_046538485.1 Candidatus Brocadiia bacterium
AAGCATTGCTTACGCCAGATAACGGCAGGATATCCGTAAAGTTCAGGCTAGGAAACCCTTTCGGATTCTTCTTCGCGTAGCCGCCCAGAATATTCCCCACAAAAAGTCCTTTCTCATTGTAGAAAGTCCAGCCCCCCAGTATCCCTGTCCACCCCACAGACACAAACGCCAATCCATCCTTCTTCCGCGGATGCACGGCAAAAACCCGCACGCATTTTTCGGTTGAATCGAGCCCCCAGTAGTCGAAATTGCGACCGATCTCCATTTTGCCCCCTTCGGTAGCCTCTCCAAAAGCCGCGTAAACCGTGCACCCGGGAAGGCTTTTTACGTCGCCCTCGCACTGGGCATATAACAGGACATCTTCGTCCACCCCTGCGGCTTCGGCGCAGGCGCTGAGTTCTTTCCGATACCAATCCGGCAGCTCTGGCTTAAAGGCCCGCACCCGAGCGATCAACTTCTGGCGCCGGGCCGGTTCCTCCAGATCGTCGCCGACATATTCTCTGAGCATCAGCCGAATTTCATCCCGTAATTTTATCCCGTGCCGCCGCCCGATATCCTCCGGGGTCCCTTCGAGCCGGATAACTTCGGGCCGGTTCGCGGTTTGCCCCGCAGCCGGCGCCGCCACCGCACAAACCCTTAAAAAAACGCAGACGGCGAGCACCACGGTCAGAAAACGACGTTTCCCCGGAAATTTCGCGGCCATATTCACCTCACATTAACTGCCGGGTAACCGATGAAATACTATCCGCCAATTTGCTACGCCTCCTCTTCATTCCGACGCGAGTTTTTCCCGGGCTTTTCTCGTAACTTCCGCCAGCCGTTCCTTCAACTCGTGGCAACCTTCCTCGACTTCTTGCGTACGCAAACGGCTGGGTTTTATGGGTTCACCAATCCAGATCACAACACGGGCTCCTGGTTTGGGGAAGACGAAGTTATCCCAGCTGGAAAAAACCCAGGCTTTATCAACTGCCACTCCCATCGGATAAACGGGTTGTCCGCTACGTCGTCCCAGAAGAATAAATCCCGGTTGTACTGAGAACTTGGGCCCACGGGGGCCGTCCGGTGTGATGGCACAGTTCCAGCCGGCGTCAATAGCCGCGATCAGTCGCCGCACCATCCTCAACGCTCCATGAGTTGAGGATCCCCTGACGGCGAGACAACCGCATCGTTCCATAACCTGCGCGACAAATTCTCCGTCCCGATGTTCGCTGACGGGAACGGCGATGGGATAACCCCGAAAATAACAGAGACACGAGAGAATATGGCGGTGCCAGAACGCCAGAATAACCTTTCCCGTCCGTTTCTTTAGCAGCGACTCCGCCCCCGCCGCATCAACCAGTTTTATCCTCCATATCAACCTCAAACCCGCGAGCAGGCACTGTCCGGCGACGCCGACGAGCCAAAAATGTAACCTTTTGCGCAGCAACGGCATACGTTCAGCTCTCCTCGTCGCTATCGTTGTCTTTCTCCACGAGTCCCCGGACGAGCGACATGACAATTTCTCTTTCTTCCTCGGTGAGGCCTGCGAAACAAAGGCGCGATTCTCCAAGGGAGAACTCCAGCACGCCGGCTTTCAGACTCAGCTCCAACTCCCCGGAGAGAGGAAGCTGCTGCAACTCACCAGTTGGACGGAGGATACCCACGCGCCGATCTGTGACAAAAAAAATGGAATCTCCTGAACGTGTATAGACGGGCAGACGTTTTACGGCCCAAGCCACCAGTGGCGCATTCGTCGTGACCACCAGAACAGTCCCCAAAAGAATCTTAAACACCATTCGCAGAGGCAAAAGGAACCAGGCGAACAATACCGACATTGTCGTCAGAAGCAGGTGGCCAAATATCTGAATCACCAAAAAAACCGCTCGCCAATGTCCTTTTCTGGGCAGGCGTAACCAGAGGGGTTTTTCGCCCTCTTCAAGTTTTTCGGTCAGAGCCTCTGTCATGGCACGCGCTTTTTTTCGGGGAAAATGCTTCGCAATAAAGCACTCGGGCGTTTCACAAAATATGGCTGAACGGCTCCTGGCACAAGTTTTTGCTATGACCTGGGATGGAATTGTTTATGGATACCCACCAACCGATCTTCGTCGACGTGGCTGTAAATTTCGGTTGTGGACACGTCAGCGTGACCGAGCATCAGCTGGACAGCGCGGAGATCGGCTCCACCCGCCAACAGATGAGTAGCAAAACTGTGGCGTAGCAGGTGGGGGTGAATTTTCACACCCAAGCCGGCTTTTCGTCCGCTATCCCTGACGATACGCCAGAGCGCCTGCCGCGTGAGGCGTCGGCCTGTTCGCGAGACAAAGAGGGCCGTTTGCTGATCTGATTTAACAAGCTCCGGGCGTGCCTCGCCAAGGTAGTGTTCGAGCGCTTCGAGAGCCGATTCGCCGACAGGAACTATTCTTTCTTTCATACGTTTCCCGTAGCAACGAACAAACCCATATTCTTTGTTCACATGGCCCACATCGAGCGAGCAGACCTCGCTGGCTCGGGCGCCGGTGGCGTAGAGCAACTCCAAAATTGCCCGATCTCTCATCCCCAGCAAATCGTCTGGATTTGGAGCTGATAAAAGTTCTTCAACCTGCTTTTCGCTAAGGACTTCCGGGATTTTTTTCCACAGCCGCGGAGTCTGAAAGGCGTCCGTTATGTCATTTTCAACATATTCTTCAAGGCGCAAAAAATGGAAAAACATGCGAACCGCCACAAGACGCCGCCAGATGGAATTGGCTGAGAGATTCTTATCACGGCAAATCTGGACGAATTCCACGAGCTCAGAGGATGTCAGCTTATCCAGTTCAGCTTCGTTTTTGTATCCGAGAGTCTCAATGAAATCGGCCACATCCGATTTATAAGCAGCTATCGTATTTTCACTCAATCCACACTCGATAGCACAGTAATCGAGGAAAAAACGCAATAATTCGGTGGATTCGATCA
The DNA here is from genome assembly GCA_046538485.1 of Candidatus Brocadiia bacterium. GTDB lineage: Bacteria > Planctomycetota > Brocadiia > SM23-32 > SM23-32 > JBKHIT01. Next base: position 2,932 of record JBKHIT010000094.1, read on the forward strand.
TTGGTTTTCTCCCAAATTAAGGCTCCGACATCATCCGGCATGGTACTGAGCCGGAGAAGCGAAAGTCAAACGGCAATTTGTTGCTTCACGGGTCATTCTTCTGTATGATATATGTTTCTTAGAGTGCTTCTCGTGCTCAGCCAAATACCCTCAGGGAGAGGCGATTCAGCAGTGGAAGAAAAGAAAACACAGTCAAAACCCAGTCGTTATCGCCTTGTAGAGCTTTTAAATGAAGGCATTTACGGAAAAGTTTACAAAGCTCACGATACGGAAAAAGATCAGGAAGTACGCTTGAAGCTGATTTCTTCTTCCGTGAGCCGCGACCCCAGTTTCCGCCGATATATCCATGATCGATGGGCGGCTCGCCAGAAGCTCTTCGAGCACCCGAACCTTGTCGACCTGGTCGAGGTTGGTAAAACCGGCAACCGCTATTTTATGGCCGTTGAAGATCCGGGTGGAATCAGCCTTGCCGAAAGGCTCAAGGATGCTCCTCTGGAAACGTCAGAGGCTATCGATATTCTTCACCAAATCGCGGAAGGCCTCAGAGCGGTCCACCGCTGCGATATCGCCCACGGTCATCTCAAACCTTCCGATGTGTTCATCACCCGAGAAGGTGGATCAGCCCCCGTCGTAAAGATCACGGTCCTGGATATGGGGGCAACCGCGGAAGATAGCATTATTCCAATATTTGGCGAAGCACACGGCGCTCCCCAGTATATGGCTCCAGAAGTGATTCGAGGTAGATCTCCAGGTCCTCAGGCCGATATTTTCGCCCTCGGAATCATCGGATATCAGCTCTTGACCGGAAAAGATCCATTTAAATCTTCTCATCCGCTCGGATACCTTTTCGCCAACGTGGAAAGCGAACTGATTCCACCTCATAAGGTTAATGAGAACGTCCCTCATGAACTCTCGCTGGTAGTCAGCCGTTGCCTGGAACGCGATCCCAACCGCAGATATGGAACAACCCAACGCGTAATTGACGACCTCGATCGGTGTCTCGAAACAATTCACACGGGGCAGGCCCAGGTCATTCCGAAAGGAACCGATTCTGCTTTTGCGCGGGAATATGAATTACCTGGGCCTTCCGATGATTCGCAAACATCGAAGAGAAGAATCCCGGGGGTGAGCGTGGCAGCGCTGGTCCTGGCTTTTATTGCGTTAATAGTTTCAGTTGCGCTAAATTCCGGGTCTTTTGGGGGTGATGAAAGGGAACCAACGGATGGACCACAACAAGCTCTCGTGGACAATAATGTGACAGACACAACAGCCGGAACATCCAAGCAAGAAAAATCCCAAACCCCTGAGGCACAGAAACAAAAGGCGAAAGAACAAGCACGTCTTGAGGCGGCCAGGCACGAATTCAATTCGGCAGATCAGGATTACCGACAGAGATATAGCCTCAAGGGCAATTACGAAATTGCTATCGGTGCTTTCAAAAGCATTGCGAAACAATATCAAGACACACCGTACGCTTCGAAAGCACGAGATAAGATTGCCCAGGTTTATTGCGAATGGGCTCGCGCTCTGAGTAATGACGCAGATCATGCAGGCGCTCAGGAAAAATACGAAGCCGCAATAAAAAACGCCCCCGAAGGCAGCCAGTATCTGAAAATCGCCAGGAGCAAACTCCCAATTGTGATGGCCAAGCGCGCACAATATTGCCAAAAACGAGGCATCTACGACCAAGCGCATGAACTCTATAAAACACTCGCGAAAGAATTCCCAGAGACCGATCAGGCTCAACTCCTGGCAAAGCACGAACCCCGCCAGTTGCTCGAATATAGTATGTTTTTGTGGGAGGAAGGGGATAAAACCGCAAGTGCTCTGGACAAAATGGAACTCCTTGTTGAAAAATATCCCGACAGCCCGGAAGCCGCGGAAGCCCAAAAAAGACTTCCAGAGCTGCGAGTCGAGATGGCTTCAAACGCTCATAAAAACGGAGAACTCACCACCGCCCTGGCAATCGTAAGGAAAATACAAAAAGACGATGGGCAAGAGCTGGGGCGGCAAGCCGCAAACCTTGAAGCAAACGTGCTCTTTGACCTCTACCAAGAAGCAAAGCAAACGGGGAAAGATCAAAGAGCGCACAGTTACAGAAACCAACTCCTGGAAAAACACCCGGAAAGCACGGCTGGTCAGCAATTTCTCAGGGAAAAATTGGGTCTTACACCGGGAGCAGAGGAAAATTATATTCCTGAAAAAACTGCACAAAATTACTACCGTGAAGTTGAACAGCTTGTTCAAGATTTCCGGTACAGCGCCGCGTTCGACAAAATGCAGAATATCGTGCGGTACTCAAAAGCGGATTCGGAATTGGCAAACAAAGTCCTGCGCCAGCTGCCGTGGTGCCTCTATCGGGCGGCACTTCAGGATTATGGGCTCGGCAACAAGGACAAATTCACCGAAAAAATACGGCGCCTGAGAACGGATTTTGAGGGCAGCAAATGGGCAACAAAAGCCGAAAAAACCCAGGACTATGTCCGCAATGCTCCCGCCGGAATGATTTACATCCCGGAAGGGAATTTTTTCATTGGATCCACCAAAGATCAAATCACACAGTTCCTTGAGCCCTTTTACCCGCCCCGCATTTTGAATAGCGAAAATGAACTCGAACTTATCCTTACCCTCGTGGGGTACGGGTCGGAAATCCCCATGTATTCCGATAATACTGAGGCGTATTATATTGATAAAACCGAAGTGACAAACGCGGAATACCAGAAGTTCATCGACGCCACGGACCATCCTGCTCCCCACGGGTGGGAGGAAAGGCATTTTCCAAAAGACCAGGCCAATCTCCCGGTCACTGGAGTTTCGCTTAAAGACGCTCGGGCCTATGCGAAATGGGCAGGCAAACGACTCCCAACGGAAGCTCAATGGGAAAAAGCCGCCCGAGGTCCCGACCAGAGGCCTTTCCCCTGGGGTGAGAGCTTTGATCCGAAAGCATGCAATCACATGAAGCCAAGCAAAGAAGGTCCGGTCGCGGTCGGGAGCTACCCTGCCGGTGCGAGTCCATATGGCGTCCTCGATATGATCGGAAACGTTTGGGAATGGACATCCAGTCCGTTCAAACGCTATCCCGGCAATGATCTGGAAGATCGAAGAGCATCATATGGGGAAAAACACCGCGTGGTGCGCGGTGGAGCATGGCCCCAGCATGACATCAAACCAATTCCCGTGCGTGTTACCTATCGACTCCCCATCAAACCGGAGAACCGGGGAGCGGATCTCGGATTCCGCTGTGTCAAAGATATCGAATGAGCCGCCTCCGTTGCTGTTCTCTTAAACGCTAAAACCGCCGGCTTTCCTCAGCTCTCCGGCGGGTGGGCCCCGGCATGCAGACAAAAAACCCCACCAAAATCGGCTTTCAAAAACATCAGCAGGGCAAGGTAACGGTGTATTTTGACCCCGCCTTCGTTCCCGCATCCGCTGTCGAAAATCTATTGACTTTACCTGAAACCCTGCAAACTATGGCGGGCCGCGATTCGCGTTCCGCAGGCCATAAAAGCGTTTGGACGTGGGAACCGGAATGGAGCGGAACCACCAAATTTGTTGTCCGAAAATACATGCACGGCGGCCTTTTGAGACACGTATGGCGCGATTGGTTCCTGCAGCGGGGCCCGATGTTCCGCGAACTCAACATTGCGCGACATCTCCAGAGAAATGGGGTGCCAACCCCCTCTCCTGTTGCGCTTCGCTTACAAAAGCTGCTTGGACCTGTTCACAGAGCACATTATATCAGCCAAAAAGTGCTGGATTCCGTCGACCTTTTGAGCCTCTGCCGGAAATTCCTGGAATCAACTGCCCCGCCGCCAGAAGTCCGTCAATCACTCGCTTCAGCTATTGCATCATTGCTTTTCCGTCTGCACGAAGCAGGAATTTGCCATAAAGATTTGAACCTGAAAAACATTCTTTTAAGCCCGGAAACCAGTCCCACCAGAGCGTTCATTATCGATTTCAAAAAAGCCGTGTGGAAAGAAGAGATAACCCTGCGCGAGGGATTTGAGAATCTCGTCCGACTCGACCGGTCGATCGTGAAATGGGCCGCTTCCCGAAAATTTCTAACCCTTTCTGACCGGCTCCGCGTGCTCCGGAACTACATTCGTCTGCGGGGGGGACAAAATCGCGGCTGGAAAGATATCGCACGGGGAATCCTCACCCATCATCGCCTCCACTCCCTCACCAGAAAATGACGGCACAACCGCCCTGCCAGAAGGCTGCGTCTTGAGCCTCCGTCAAGAGCCGGTTATAATCCTCGCCACAGCGGTGATCTATTTTCTAATCTGGGATCTGCAATGGATATCATCAAGCGTGGACGAAAAATCATTGAACTGGAAAGCCGCTCTCTCGAAACAGTGGCCCGAAATCTGGGTCCAGAGTTCGAAGATGCCGTGCAGGCCACTTATGACTGCAAGGGCCGCGTCGTTGTTACTGGGGTAGGAAAAGCCGGGTTGATCGGGAAAAAAATTTCGGCAACTCTTGCAAGCACTGGCACCCCATCATACTGGATGCATGCCGTCGAAGCCCGACATGGCGACCTGGGTCGTGTTCTCCCGGAAGATATCGCCCTTGTTTTCAGCAACAGTGGCGAAACCGAAGTTACAAAATTGCTGGTCCCCTTGAAAAAATTGCACACCCAGATCATCGCCGTGACAGGCAATCCGCATTCTACACTTGGGCAATACAGCGATATTACGTTGAGTATTGGCAAAATGGAAGAGGCATGCCCGCTGGGGCTCGCCCCCTCAGCCACGACAACGGCCATGCTGGCCGTCGGCGATGCTCTGGCGCTTACGGTTTTCGAAATGCGCGACATGACAAAAGAAGACTACGCATTCTTTCATCCCGGCGGTGAACTTGGCCGCAAACTGATAAAAGTCGAAGAAACAATGAGAATCGGCGAACGCAATCCAGTGGTCTCACAGGACTGCACACTGGAAAAAGCGCTTGAAATCATGAGTATCGAAGGTTCCCCGGGCGCCGTCAGCCTCGTCGATAAAGACGGCAAGCTGGTGGGCTTTTTTACCGATGGCGACCTCCGGCGTCTTATCAAACAAAAAGGCCCCGACACCTTCCATCTGCCGATGAAAGACATTATGACCAAAGGCCCCAAAACCGTTCGCACCGACGACCTGGCCGCGGACGCTTATCGGATAATGCGAGATATGCGAATTGATAATTTACCCGTAGTGGATGAAGACGGCACTCCCGTAGGAATCATCGACGTCCAGGACTGGCTCGACGTCGAAAGAGGCGTTGAGAGCCCTGCCGGTGAAGAAACGTAAGATCTTTCAACTCAATCTCAGTGAGCCTGGCTTATGAGTTCGACATCACAATCCGATCCAGAGATCGACCAAAAATTAAACAACATTAAACTTATGGCCATGGATGTTGACGGTGTTCTGACTGATGGCCTGGCATTTTACGGCAGTGACGGATTCGAAGGCCTTTCTTTCGATGTCCAGGATGGCTCGGGGATCAAATACCTCCAGCGAAACGGGATTGAAATTGCCCTGATTACCGGGCGGTCGGTGCCGGCTGTGCGCGAACGCGCTGAGACTCTGGGCATCGAATACCTCTACCAGGGCGCGAAAGTAAAACTGGACGCTTACAAAGACCTCAAAAACAGAACCGGTTTCACCGATCAACAAATCGGCTATGCGGGCGATGACCTCCCTGATATACCGCTGCTGCGCACCGTCGGATTGGCCGTCGCTGTCGCCAATGCCCGCGAAGAGATTAAACAGCTCGCTGACATCGTTACTACGGCCCCGGGCGGGCACGGTGCCATTCGCGAAATCGCTGAAATAATATTGAAAAGCCGTGGGACGTGGGAAAGTGTGCTGAACCGTTATTTTGAGATGACATGAACCGTGATCAAAAGAACCAAAAAATCGATCTGTTTTTCTCAGATAACATTTTCCCTTACTGGTTTAACAGAATAGCAGCTGGGCTCTGATCTAAAGACAGAAACTGTTTCACACTTTGCCGGACCATTTACCATAAAATGTGCGTTTTCACTCTCAAAGAGAGGTCAGAACAATGACGGATAATGAACTGCAGCTCGACCTGACGGGGGAAAACATCGTGCTCACGGGCGGCGCAGGCGTTCTCTGCGGCGTGATGGCCGAGGCGCTCGCCGAACGAGGCGCCGCCGTTGCATTGCTCGATATCGATGAAGAAATGGCGGAAAAAAAGGCCTGCGCAATCAGAGATGCCGGCGGAGACGCGGTCGCGGTCATCTGCAACGTCCTCGACCGGGAGGATCTGGAGCATGCCCGAACTCTCGTCAAAGAAGCCATCGGCACCCCGACAGTTCTGATAAACGGTGCCGGAGGTAACAAATCAGATGCCACCACCGGCCCGGACAAGGAATTTTTCGACCTGCCGGCCGATGCCGTGGAATGGGTCTTTAACCTCAATTTCGTCGGCACCTTTCTGGCATCTCAGGTTTTCGGCGAAGAAATGGCACTGGGAGAGGGAGGAAATATAATTAACATCTCAAGTATGAATGCCTTCCGCCCTCTCACCAAAATTCCCGCATACAGCGGCGCCAAAGCGGCCGTAAGCAATTTTACCCAATGGCTCGCGGTCCATATGAGCCAGAACTACAAACCGGTCGTCCGGGTCAACGCCATCGCACCTGGATTCTTCCTGACAAATCAGAACCGTTTTCTTTTGATGGACGAAGAAACAGAAGATCTAACGCCACGCGGTTCTACAATCATCGATCACACCCCGATGGGTCGTTTCGGCGACCCCGAAGAGCTTGTCGGCACCATCTTGTGGTTGCTCAGCGACTCATCCAAATTTGTTCATGGAATCGTCGTCCCGATCGATGGAGGTTTCAGCGCATTCAGCGGAGTTTAATCGGCTCATCATCATTGTTCAGACGGAGGCACATAAACAATGGCCAATATTGGAAACGTTGTCGTTGCTCAATCCGGGGGCCCCTCCCCCGTCATCAACAGTTCTCTGCTCGGTGTCATCCGCGCCTGCCAAAATTACCCGGATGAATTCGGGACTATCTACGGAGGCTGGCATGGAATCGAAGGGATCCTGCAGGAAGAACTCATAAATCTCTCCGAGCAACCGGAGGAAGAAATATCACTACTTCGCACCACTCCCGCAGCCGGTGCGATCGGGACCTGTCGCTACAAACTGAAAGAAGGTCAGGACGAAGATTTCGACCGAATCATCGAGATCTTCAAAGCCCACCACGTCGGATGCTTCTTCTATATCGGCGGTAACGATTCTATGGATACCGCCAATAAAGTGGCCGAGCTGGCAGCTGAACAGGGGCTCGATCTCATATCCGTAGGCGTGCCCAAAACGATCGATAACGACGTCGGCGACTCGGAGTTCGAGCTGATCGATCACACGCCCGGTTACGGAAGCGTGGCGCGTTACTGGAGTCATATTGTTCAGAACGCGAATGAGGAAAACCGGGGTTCCTGTCCTTCCGATCCAGTGCTGATCCTGCAGGCCATGGGACGACGCATAGGATTCATCCCCGCCGCCGCCCGGCTGGCTGACCCAAAACGGGAAATGCCGCTCCAGATTTACATGGCGGAGAGCGGTGTCGATCTCGAACAGCTTACCGATAATGTCAACGACTCCCTCAAAAAATACGGCCGTTGCGTCCTGGTGGTCAGTGAAGGTTTCGATGTCGGTGAACTCGGCGAGAGCCGGGATCATTTCGGCCACGTTCAATTCAGCTCAAGCGAGACAACCGTCTGCCAGACGCTCATCAACTATCTCAACAGCGTCGGTCTGCCCGTTCCCGGGTCCGCCCGTGGTCAGGTCTACGGGACCGACCAGCGCGACACAATGATCTATGCGTCCACCGTCGATCTCGACGAAGCGCAGAAAGTCGGCCAAAAAGCCGTCGAAATCGCCGTCAGCGAAGGGAGCGGTTATATGGCCACCATCCTGCGAAAATCCGGCGATATCTACGGGGTAGAATACGACAAAGTGCCGCTCGATAAAGTCGCCAACAGCGAGCGGGAATTCCCACCCGACTGGATCAGTGAAGATCGCATCGACGTAACCGATGGCTTCCTCAACTACGCACGCCCGCTTATCGGCGAAGATTGGGTGAGTGTCCCGATGGTCAACGGGCGACAGCGTTTCGCAAAACTCGAAGCTATCTTTGCCGAACAAAAATTGGATAAATACGTGCCGCAAGCAAAAAGATAATCCCTGCGAAAATCTCGATACTTTGACCAAACTCATTTTCCGAAAGGAGTTCGTTGTGGCTGACCCGCAAGCACCTCTGAGAGATTTCGAACCCGCGCATGATTTTATCGTAGCAATCGACTCCGACGGTTGCGCGTTCAACACGATGGAAGTCAAACACAAGGCCTGTTTCTATCCCATGGTCGTCCGACACTGGGGGCTGGCCGGAATCGCCAAACAAACCCGTGACGTCTGGGATTTTGTCAATCTTTATTCCACCACCCGCGGATGCAACCGTTTCCACGCGCTGATCCACACACTGGATTTCGTGCGCGAGATGGAAAGTGTCAGGGAAAGTGAAGTCGAGGTGCCCCAGGCCGCCGGCGTGCGGGAATGGAAGGAACGGGAAACGAAACTCGGCAACCCGGCCCTGAAAGCCGAAGTGGGAAAAAATCCGGATCCTGATCTTAAACGGGCTCTCGGATGGTCCCTCGACATCAATAAACAGGTCGAGAAAACGGTCAAAAACGTCCCGCCCTTCCCTCTTGTGCGGGATTCTCTCGAAAAAATCACGCCCCGGGCGGACGCCATCGTGGTTTCCGCAACCCCCAACGAGGCGCTGAAACGCGAATGGGAAGAACACGACATTGCACAATACGTCGAGGTTATCGCCGGACAGGAACGGGGTAGCAAAGCAGAACACCTCAGTCTCGCCGCCGAGCCCAACTACCCATCCGATCACATTCTGATGGTCGGCGATTCTCCGGGCGATATGAAATCAGCAAAATCCGTTGACGCCCTCTTTTTTCCGATCTTCCCCGGGGAAGAAGAACATTCCTGGGAAATCTTCTACAACGAGGCGCTCGACAAATTCTTCGCGGGCGAATACGCGGGGAGCTACGAGCAGGAGCTGATCGACGAATACAACCAGCACCTGCCGGAAACACCCCCGTGGAAGGAATAGCTCCTTAATTCCCGCACAAAACGCGTCAGGAAGGAGGCGGGGCCAGATACAGGTTCGCCAGCAGAGGCGATATCACAGCCCCCTGCGGGTGCCTCGCTCCGGTGTCCAGAGTTCCGCGCCTTCCAAGGAATTTGCGATGTAGGTCTTTTCACTGCCCGGGAGCCGGACATTCCCCGAAAATCCCGGCGGACGTCTGCTCTCGGTCGGGGCGCAAATTCCTGAATTTTCCTTCGGAACAGAATGCTGGATTCAGCCATCCCGGATCCCGTTCCCTGAGCTGGGATCACTGGATAGCCTCGTAGCCAAACCGTTGACAGGCAAGCGGACTGGACTTCAGAACCGCTCTCGCGGGGCTGGAGTTCAGAACGCGGTCCATCACCCGGCCGATCTTCCCGCAAACCAGTGATGTTCACGGCACCGGCCCGCGCAACGTCCCGCGCGCCAACGGCGCGCTATGGACTGCGGTGTGTTAAAACGGGCCGAAGACGCGTACCTGTTTAGCGTATCAATTGCCGTTCCAAAAGAGGCCCGTAGGGCCGGATCAGACGTAGCGCCGGGCGAGCCCGGGCTATTGCGGGGAGCCCGGGGTTAGGGGTTTGAGGGACGTGCCGGCTGCTTCCCAATGCTAACCCGGGGCTCGTTCGGCCAAAACAGCGGCCTCATTTCGCCCCGGGCTACGGCGTGAATTGTCGTGATAGAGCACC
>JBKHIT010000095.1:0-12747 GCA_046538485.1 Candidatus Brocadiia bacterium
TTTTATCAGGACTTTTCTTTGGTAAAACTACCCCTTAAAATGGCTGCTTTGCGGGCTTACCGACAGCACCAACGCTAAACACATACGATAGAGCGGCTCATTTTCGGCCGACTCCGGGGCCCGAATATACGTGTAATGCCCGTCAGCCCCCTTCAATCCGCGGAACGGTTCCGTCGCTGAGACGGAACAGGCTTTCCCCGGCGTCCGGAACACAGAGAATCCCCTCGTTTTCGCGTCCCCTGAATTCCTCCGGATCGATTGTATCCGGGTCCATGTAGCCCAGGTTGACCTTCTCGCATCGTTCCGGCGGTATGCGCGTGGCAAGCACAACATTGACCCGTGGTTTTTCCACCCCATCTTCGAACCTTCCGATGCCCTTCACATGGGTTGAATGGGCCATCACGGCGCGGGGCACGTCCCGGAACTGGTCCATCCGTTTCAGGAAATAGTCGCGCACGTGATATCCGATCCTGTCGAGCACTTTGCCGTGCGTGTACGATATTTCGTCGATATGCGGCGCGTAAATAATTAGTTCCGCACCATCGGCCAGCACAGGTTCGAGCTTGTACATGCATTTCCCGGCGGTCCAGATATCATCATACATCTCGGGAGCCATTGACAGCACCCGGTTGTACGTCCGGTCGACGTATTTAATATGCAGTTTTGACGAGAGGTCAGCCGCCTCGCTCCAGGCATCCTCGGGGCTTCCTACAAACACACCGCTCAGACCTTCTTTCTCAACCACAAGGCTGAAACAAAGTTTGGGTAAATCAATCATCGAAGCCGCGCGGTCGATCACTTTCCGCACCGGAGTCCATTTCGAACCGTTGATGACCGGATTCGTGATAACAGCCCCCAGCCAGTGGAAAAAGTGCAGCACACCTTCCCCGGCGATCCCCGGGAAGAAATACTTATTACCACCCGAAAAACCCACAACTTCATGGGGAAACGTCGGGCCGATTATGAGCAGTTGGTCGTAGTCGAAGATATGACGGTTCACCGAAACGCTGACCGATTCCCGCATGAGTCCGTCAGTAATCTCCTCGATCTCGTCTTCGCCGATTGTCCCGATTTCCCGCAATTCGCCGGGATCTTTCCAGCGGTGGTTCAGGATATCGACATCCGCATAAACCGTCTCTCTTTCCTCGGCACAGACTCCGACCCGGGCATTAACTTTTTCCTCAGGCATCGGCGGATGGGTGCCGAGGGCGATCATGTAATCGAGTTTTTCGACCCGCTCGGCAAGCATCTGGTGGAAAATGCGGAACAGAAACGGGATCGGCGCCGTGCGGGTGTGATCCGGGATAATGACCAGAACGCGTTTTCCGGTGAGATCATGCTCTTTGAAAGCCTCGGCACAGATTGCCCGCATCTCATCATCCGACAGATATCGCTGTTCGTATCCTTCGCCAATCATTATTTCTCCTTCTGCTGGAAACCAAGACCCAGCAGCTTGTCCTTTGTTTCTTCGGAGCACTCCTCAAATTTGAGTTGTGTGTTGTAGAACTCCCGCCTTACAGCATAATTTCGCCGCACGTTATCAAAATAATCGGCGCGTTCGTCCGGTTCCAAATCAAGCATTTCCCGCAATATGGCGTCATCGTCTAAAATATTCCAGACGCGCTGGCAGGTTTGTTTCACAGTCTCTTCCGGCTCTCCGCCATCGCCCACAATAGTCTCCGGTAGATCGGGTGCAGGCAGCAGATTGCGGACTTTGGCAGAGGGATTAACACCCAGAAACTGGCAGGCCGCCTCGTAGATCATCTGCGTTCCCGCCGCTTTGCCATCGAGAGAATGCCCGGCGATGTGAGGGGTGCCGATATCGACCAGGCGCAGCAGTTCTGCGTCAATATCAGGTTCTCCGTCCCAGACGTCCAGCGCCGCGGCCGAAACTTCGCCAGAACGTAACGCTTCCACCAGCTCTTCTTCATCGACTACAGCTCCCCGGGAACTGTTGAGGAAAACGGCCCCCGGTTTCATCGCTCCGATGAAATTCCGACCCACCATGTGATATGTCGCATCCTGACCTTCCCGGGTGAGAGGCACGTGAACCGTAACAAAATCACACCCCAGAGCTTCCTTGAGCGGACGGTATCGTGGCTCACGTGTCTTGCGTGCCAGTGGCGGGTCATTCTGAATAACTTTCATGCCGAGGGCCTTTGCTTTTTGGACCACCTGGCTGCCGACATTGCCGCATCCGATCACACCCAGGCTACTACCTTCCAGATGGCGTCCCGCTCGCTGGGCAAGAACCAGAAGGGCCTCCGTGATGTATTCGGACACCGAATTTGCATTGCTGCCCGCAGCGTTCGCAAATTCGATTCCCCGGGAATCAAGATATTCTTTATCCACATGATCTGTCCCGATCGTGGCGGTGCCGACGAACCCAACCGTGGTATTCTCCAACAGCTGAGCATCGATCTTCTTGGTCGAACGACAGACCAGCACATCCGCATTTTCCAGATGCTTGCGCTCAAGCTCGCGTCCCACGTAAGTTTCAACGGATCCGAGTTCGCCGAAAATTTCTTTGACGTAAGGCACATTCTGATCGGCAGCTATTCTGGGCATGACAATTCTTTCTGACAGGCGAAGTCGCCTCGGAGGTTCCAGCAAAACTGGCTGTATTTTACACCGTCGGCTGTTTCTGCTAACATTGTGCCACACCACGGTCAAACAGTCAATTTCAGGAGGTAATTGCCGATGGCTGAGCAAGATTATGGCATCATAGGAATGGCAGTGATGGGACAAAACCTCGCTCTCAACTGCGAGGATAAAGGATTCAGCGTGGCGGTCTATAACCGGACCACTTCCCGGATGAAAGAGTTCGTCGAGTCGAAGTGTCAGGACAAGGATATCATCGGCTGCGAAACAATTGAAGAGTTTATAGACTCGCTCGCACGCCCGCGGCGCGTCATGATTCTCGTCAAAGCCGGAGATCCCGTCGATAAGGTCATCGACCAGATCATGCCCCTGATGGACGAAGGCGATGTGATTATTGATGGCGGCAACAGTTTCTTCAAAGACACCATTCGCCGCTCCGAAAAAGTCGAAGATGCCGGGATGCTCTATATCGGAACCGGAGTTAGTGGCGGCGAAGAAGGTGCTCTCCACGGTCCGAGTCTTATGCCCGGGGGCAGTAAAAAAGCATGGAATCTGATCGAACCGATCTTCACAAAAATCGCCGCGCAGGTTGAAGGAGATCCCTGTTGCACCTATATCGCAGATAACGGCGGTGGACATTACGTGAAAATGGTCCATAACGGCATCGAATACGCCGACATGCAGCTGATCTGCGAATCCTACTACATCATGGCCAACGCCCTCGGGATGGAACCCGCCGAGTTGCACGAGGTCTTCAGCGAATGGAACGATGGCGATCTGGACAGTTATCTCATCGAAATCACCGCCGATATTTTCTCCAAGATCGACCCCGCGACCGGCAAACCGCTGATCAACCTTATTCTCGATAAGGCAAAACAGAAAGGGACGGGCAAATGGACCAGCCAGAGCGCCCTGGATCTGGGTATCCCCGCACCGACAATAGCCGAAGCCGTCTTCGCCCGATGTATCAGCGGCCAGAAAGAACAACGCGTCGCAGCCAGTAAACAGCTCACCGGACCCGAACCCGATGAACCGTCCATGCCCAAAGATGAGTTCATCGAATCCATCCGGAAAGCCCTTTACGCTTCAAAAGTCTGCGCGTACGCCCAGGGATTCGCACTCATGACCGAAGCCGCCAACGAATACGGTTGGGACCTGGATATGGGCAAAATTGCGATGATCTGGCGGGGTGGATGTATCATCCGCGCCCAGTTCCTCCACCGGATCAAGGAAGCGTTCGACCGCGAACCGGACCTGGCGAATCTGCTGCTCGACCCCTATTTCAAAGATATCGTCGAGAGCGGACAGGACGCCTGGAGGAAAGTCATCCAGGAAGCCACCCGAATGGGCCTGCCGGTTCCGGCCTTCAGTTCGGCCTTAGCATATTTCGATAGCTACCGCCGCGAACGTCTCAGCGCAAACCTCATCCAGGCCCAGCGCGACTACTTCGGCGCACACACGTACGAACGTCTGGATAAAGACGGCAATTTCCATACGGATTGGCCGAACGCCTGAGATAATCATTACATGCCCTGTGAACTGACGGGACCGCCTGCAAATCCGGGCGGTCCCGTTTTTTGGTCATAAACATAAAGGGGACTTTCAGCCCACTATCCCTCCCTGCGTCACTCTAACCCGGAGTCGTCGCGTTTTCGCACTTTCGGGACTTTCCAGGAGCGGACTGGACTTCAGCCGGAGGCTGGAGTTCAGAACGCGATCCGCAAGCCTGCCGGTTTTGCGGCAGAGCGCTGGCCCGGTGTTTGGCCAGCCCCGTTGCGGGGCTAACGACAAACGGCAGGTCCGGCTCGGCGACCCGGACCTACAGCTCTCGAGCATTTTTCGAAGTCGCAGCGTGGGTCACACGGACCAGAGGCAGAAAGGGACGGAAGGGACGTAAGAGACTCCGATTGCCCCACTCTCCTGCGAACCTCAATACGCGTAAAGCCGCCCGTAGGGCCGGGCCGTCACCGGCTGGAGTTTCACGAACTCATCCGGGGCAAACTGCAGATCGCCCATGCCGAACTCCTGGCTGAACCGTTTGATCTTCGTCTCCAAGGACTCCCAGTCCTCTTTATCAACCGGCTCGGATCCGACTTCCACGGCTATCTGCCAGGGCTCGATTTTTCCCCGCACGTAAATCACACCCCCGTGCATACCGGTCCCGACGTACTCGCCGACAGGTCCGTTGCACCGCTGTCCGCCGGATTCGCTGTTGTCCAGTCCCAGAACCACAAGTGTGCCGCCGGCCATGTACTCCCCCAGGTAATCGCCAGCTTGCCCTCCAATTACGATCGAGGGACTTCGATTCTCATACGCTTTCATATGGATTCCTGCCCGGTACCCCACATTCCCTTTCACGAAAAGTTCCCCTCCACGCATCGAATATCCCAGGACATCGCCGGCATTGCCGTGGATGACGACCCGTCCTGCGTTCATGGTATTCCCGACGGCATCCTGGGCATTCCCTTTGACGGTGAGCTCGGATCCATTCATAAATGCCGCCAGGTCGTTGCCCGGGATACCCTGGATAGTTAAACGCGAGCCACCGTTCAATCCTGCGCCGATGTAACGCTGTCCGAGGACCGACTCAAGCACGATATCCGTCTCTCCCGCCTTGACGGCACGGTGAATTTCTTCGTTCAATGCTCGATATGATTTCTTCTGAGCTTCAATTTTCATACTTCGATTCCCAGACCTGAAACGACGTGTTTTCGGTAATCTTTTGGCAGTGAAACCAGCCCAAAGTCATCGGTTAAGAGGTGTTCTTTAAAATCAGACACGTCGACTTCCTCGCGGATCAAACCCGTCACAATTCCCGCGCGGTCAATGCAACCGATAAAAATCGCCCCTACCACGCGGTTATCTTTCAGGACGATCTTGCGGTAGGACTTGTCGGCTTCATCCGCAAGTTGCAGGATTTCGAACTCGTCCGATTCCGGGTTGGTTAGTCCGACGCTGATTGTTGGCAATCCGAAAACATCGACGGAGTTCATGGCCAGTCCCCCAGCGTAGTTTTCTTCCCCGCCCGCCATGTTGACTCCGGCAACGTGTCCCTGCCGGTGAGCATCGGGAAAGATCGGAAGAGTTCCGTATCCGTCAGAAAGCCGCTGCTGCGCTTCAGCGACATCTCCGGCGGCGTAGATGTCGGGGGCTGTCGTCCGCATCCGCCCGTCAACAATTATCCCGTCCCCAATCTTCACACCGGCATTTTGAACGAGCCCGACATTCGGCCGCACACCGATGGCGAAAACAAGCAACTCGGATTTGACCGGTTCCCCGCCCTGCAATTCCACCCCGCTAATTCTGCCATTCTCCTGTTTGATCTTTCGAACCGTCGTTCCACAGCGCACATCGACTCCAGCGTCTCTCATCTGGTTTGCCGCAAGCCGGGAAGCCGGCCCATCGAATGTCGATCCCAGAACGCGGTCCGCGAGTTCAACAACCGTCGTTTGAATCCCCCGTTCGACCAGGGCTTCCATCGATTTCAAACCGATGAGTCCGGCCCCGACAGCCACCGCGCGTTCCACCGACCTGTTTTCGATCCAGCGATCTATCTCCCGGGCATCCTGCCAGGTAGTAAAAGTGAATACACCTTCCGCGTCAGTTCCCGCCAGCTCGGCCGGCACAATGGGGCTACCGCCGGTTGCGATGAGCAACTGGTCGTAGGACATGTTCTCACCGTTCTCGAGAGCCACGCTGTGTTCGTCCGAATCGACCTTTTTCGCTTCAACATTCAGAACAGGCTCGATCTGGTTTTTTTCACAGTAATTTTCGGGACAGTAGAACATATCGCCTTCCGCCACTTTCCCCGCCAGGAGATACGAAATGAGGGGCCGGGAATACGTATGGTGAGGTTCCCGGGACACCACGGTGATGGCGTTTTCGGAATCGTGTTCCCGAATTCCCCTCACGGCTCCGACAGCGGTCACGGAATTACCGATGATCAAATAGGGGCATGTTTTCATTCTATTCTTCCAGCGAAATGGCTTCGTTCGGACAATTGCGGACGCAGGCGGGTACATCATCGCCTCCGCACAAATCACACTTTGACGCAACACTTTCATCCTGCCCTCTGCGAACTGCACCGACGGGGCATACCATGATACACATCCAGCATCCGACGCATTTTTCCTCGTCGCAGATTACCGCCCCCGTTTCCGGGTCACGGTGCATCGCACCGGTCATGCAGGCTTCGATGCAGGGCGCTGCTTCACAATGCCGGCACTGAAGAGCAAACGACACATAGCCGCACTGTTCCACCTGGACCCGTGAGACCAGTTCGTCCCTCTCATCCCGAAAGGCTTTGATGATCTTCTGCGATCGGGATTGTTCGACGAGACAGTGGATCTCACACAACCGGCATCCAATGCAGTATTCCTCGTGGGCAACAATACGTTTCATTTTCACTCTCCAGCAGCTTTGACATCCAGAATGGACAGTTCGCGGTCGGTGAGGCCGACACCGCGCAGGTGTTCGCGGTTGCCGCGGAGGCTTTCCACGGCGTTGATCCCCATCCCGCCCATCATTTCTTTCAATTCAAGCGACCACGCCCGCAGCAGGTTGACCAGCCGGCGGGTGGCTACATCCGGGTTGAGACGCCGGGTGAGGTAAGGATCTTGTGTCGCGATTCCCCAATTGCATTTGCCGGTGTAACATTTCTGGCAGAGGTGGCACCCCATCGCCACAAGGGCTGAAGTTGCGATGTAAACGGCGTCGGCTCCGAGAGCGATGGCTTTGGCCACATCGGCACTGCATCGGATTCCGCCGGCAACGACCACGGAGGCCTGGTTGCGGATTCCCTCTTCCCGCAGCCGGGAATCGACCGCAGCCAGTGCGAATTCAGTGGGCAAACCAACGTTGTTCCGGATCATCGTTGGTGCAGCCCCCGTGCCACCGCGGTACCCATCGATTGCCACGATGTCGGCACCGGCGCGCACAACCCCGCTCGCGATTGCGGCGACGTTATGCACCGCCGCGATTTTGACCGAGACGGGTTTCTGGTAGCGGGTCGATTCTTTGATCGCGCCGATCAATTGCCGCAGATCCTCGATCGAGTAAATGTCATGATGAGGAGCCGGTGACAGAGCGTCGGTCCCTTCTGGAATCATCCGTGTTCGCGAAACCGATTCGTCGACTTTTTCTCCCGGCAGATGGCCGCCGATACCGGGTTTGGCGCCCTGGCCGATCTTGATTTCAACAGCGGCACCCGCGTTGAGGTAATCCACATCAACCCCGAACCGGCCCGAGGCGACCTGCACAATCATGTTATCGGCGAAAGGGCGGATATCTTCGTGCAACCCCCCTTCCCCCGTATTGGCCATCGTGCCCACTTCCTGAGCCGCCCGGGCCAGCGCAAGGGAAGCATTGTAACTGATCGAACCGTACGACATCGCGCTGAACATAATCGGCGTCTGAAGGGAGAGCTGCGGTCCCAGTTCGGTCGCGAGGGCCGGGTTCCCGTCTTCGTCGTATTCCAATTCCACCTCATCCGATTTCCTGCCGAGATGGGTCACCAGTTCCATCGGTTCCCGCAACGGATCGATCGACGGGTTTGTCACCTGGCTCGCGTTGAGCAACAACTTGTCCCAATAAATGGTCTCCTCCCGGTCATTCCCCATACCGGACAGCAGGACGCCGCCTGTTTCGGCCTGTTTGTAGATACTTCTCAGTGCATCCGCGTTCCAGTTACCATTTGGACGGAAATCCAGCTCCGATTTTTTTATTGAAATCGCATTCGTCGGACAGAGTGTAGCGCAACGATGGCAGCCGACGCACGTGCGGCTGTCGCTGTAAACTTGCTCGTGCTCCGGATCGTATTGATGCACGTCGTTTGCACATTGTCTCACGCAGACCTGACACTGAACACATTTGTCAGGATCTCGTTCAACCACAAAATCGGGCTCAATCAGCCATTTTTTGTGGCCGGTTCTCGGGGGATCATGCAGAGGATCGGGCTGTCGTTCGGGTGATTTTTGTTGGCCGGCCTGGTCAGTTTCTGTGGTGCTCATCTTGCGGCTCCTTCCTGGCCCGGATTTTGCGGATAATTGGAAGCTATTCTTGCCCAATCAGGTTCGAATCTTTATTGAAGACCGTCCATAATCCTTCTCAGCCAGAATCCGGGCTAAAAAAACGGCGCATAAATCTGACAATTTAAAATTAGTAATCAGCAACGAGGCAAACGCCACGTTCAGAAACGATTGTCTTAAACTGCTTTTTCGCAGGGAAGATACAGACATCTCCCCGCACAGTAGCACTGGCCGGGCATTGTGGTACTTCTTGTTGTCGTAAGTTCATATTCGTAAACGGCATGCGCCGTTTTATGTAGCCTGCATCCGTAAGATGCAGGCTACATCGCTGCATTGAGCGGCTCATTTTCAGCCGTTTGCAACCTACCGATGACAGGTTCGCCTCCTCGTGGTTGCCAGAGCCTGTCGGGTTTCGGGCAGACAACGCGGATGGCCGCTTCTTCGCTGGCAACGAAAAGTCTGTCGTCTTTCCTGGCGGCCACGAGGGGACGGAGCTTGATACGGTCATTCAAACCAATCATACCGCTCTTGTGGCCGACCAGAACGGAGAAAGGTCCGTTCAGCAACGCTCCTCCGTAGACATTCCGCATGGTCCGGGCCAGTTCCCGGCGCTCGGGGCTGAGTCTGTCTATCTGTTCCCAGAACGGGGGAGCCATCGCCATGCATGCTTCTTTAAACGGCAACTGGTGCTTGCGGATTAAAAGATCAAACATATATGTAATCACTTCTGTATCGGTATGGAAGGCGCAATGATAGCCAAAATTGTCGAGATACCTGCGGTTGATACCATACGATGAGATTTCTCCGTTATGGACCACCGACCAGTCGAGAAGCCCGAACGGATGGGCGCCCCCCCACCAGCCGGTCGTGTTCGTTGGGAACCGCCCATGAGCCGTCCATGTGTGGCCCTCATATTCGTCAACTCGATAAAACCTGCCGATATCTTCCGGGTAACCAACCCCTTTGAATACTCCCATGTTCTGTCCGCTCGAAAAAATAAACGCCCCGTCCGACGAGGTATTAACGTCCATAACCAGCGACACCATGAGGTCGTCATCGGATTGGCCGTAGTTTCGCTGCCGGACATTATCCCGCACAGTCACGAAGTAACGGTGCAAGATTGGCCGGTCTTTCACGGCATCGACGGGACGAATCGGCATCGGTTCCTCCTTGTGCACTTCACAGCGGGCATCAATCATCTCTTCCGCTTCCGCCTGCCCGGCTCTATCGTCGCACATGATATGCAGAGCATACTGGTCGCGACGGTCCGGGTAGATTCCATATGCCGCCAGTCCCCCACCCAGACCGTTGGCACGTTCATGCATCATTTCGATGGATTCCAGGATCAACTCGCCGCCCACACGCTCACCCGATTCGCATATCATACCGGTGATCGCGCAACCGCTTATATCTTTGCTGGTCGGCACGTTTTTCATCATGGTCTTTCTTCCCCGTAAGATACCGATGGCGGGACCATATACCGGCCCCCGCCACCAGCGGATAAGTCTTACAGAATTGGAAGATACTCCTCGAGTTCGTACTGGCTGACATGGGTCCGGTAACGATCCCATTCGATCTTCTTGTTCTCGATGAACTTCTGAAAAACGTGTTCACCGAGAGCCTCTCGGACCAGTTCGCTCTTCTGGGTTTCCGCGATCGCCTCCCCGAGGTTTCCGGGCAAAGAGGTAATACCAACCGATTCCCGTTCGGAAGGACTCATCTCAAAGATGTCCTCCTCGACGGGATCCGGCAACTCGTAGCCTTCTTCTATGCCTTTGAGACCCGCCGCCAGCATGACCGAAAACGCGAGATAGGGGTTACAGGCCGGATCGGGACATCGGAACTCCGCCCTGGTTGCCTTCTCGTTTCCGGGTTTATACATCGGCACACGAACCAGAGCCGAACGATTGCGCCGCGCCCAGGAAACGTAAACGGGAGCTTCGTAACCGGGAACAAGGCGTTTGTAAGAATTCACCCACTGGGCCACCACTGAGGAGATTTCTCGTGCGTGCATGAGCAGCCCCGCAATGAACGATTTTCCGACGCCGGAAAGACAATATTCGCCCCCTTTGTCGAAAAATGCATTTTGCCCGTTGTCATCGAACAACGACATATGCGTATGCATCCCACTGCCATTCTCGCCGAATAGCGGCTTGGGCATAAAAGTCGCGTACACTTCGTGCTGCAGCGCCACTTCTTTCACCGTCAGACGATACGTCATCGCCGCATCCGCCATGCGGAGCGCCTCACAATAGCGCAGATCGATCTCATGCTGACTCGGGGCCACTTCGTGGTGACTGTATTCAACGGGGATATCCATTTTTTCCAGGGCGAGAATCGTGTCGCGTCGCAGATCGCTTGCGATGTCCAGCGGGGTCAAATCGAAGTATCCACCCGCATCGAGCTGTTCCGTACCTTCGCAGTCCTCAAAATAGAAAAACTCAAGCTCTGGCCCCACGTAGAAGTCGTACCCCATGTCCGAGGCTCGCTCCAGATTCCGCTGGAGGACCCGCCTGGGGTCGCCATCGTAGGGACTACCGTCGGGTTCCAGCACATCGCAGAACATCCGAGCTACCGCACCGTTCTCCGTCGGACGCCACGGAAGAAGCGTGAAAGTGGCGGGGTCCGGCATAGCCACCATGTCGCTCTCTTCGATGCGGGCGTAGCCCTCGATCGAGGAGCCATCAAAACCCATCCCATCTTCCAACGCACCTTCGAGTTCGTCCGCCGTAATGGCGAAACTTTTCAACGACCCGAGCACATCCGTAAACCAGAAACGGATGAATTTGACATTTCGTTCCATCACCTCGCGTAAAACGTATTCCTTGTCCTTCGTCGCCTCTTCCATCTTTCCTTCTCCCTTTATAGAAAGTCCGGCGGGCCCACGGTCAACTCGACCCGCCGATCAGTCCGTTGCACGTTCAATTAAAACCATTCGACAGAACTCTTTGTGCAATCGGTGTGCCATTTAGACTTCTATTTTCCCAAGCTATTATTATGCAGTCTGTTACAACAATATCACACTTTTGGCTGAACGGCGACAAAACGGCGGCATGCTCTTTTATTGCTCACATATGCCACGGTTGTTCACTTTTTGCGCAGGCTGACACGAGGCTGGATTTCATCGCAGGCCTTCGGTGTTTTCGCAACAGAAGGGGTCAAGGTACGGTGGCTCAACCTCTGACAGGCAAGCGAACTGGACTTCAGCGCCGCTGTGCGGGGCTGGAGTTCAGAACGCGGCTCATAAACCGAGAGGTCTCGCAGCAAAACACCAGAACGACCAACGGCGGCTCTCTCCGGGGGTGGGTTGCGGGAAGAAGGGACGGAAGAGACCAAAGGGACTCGTTGTTTTTTGTCGCGTTCCGTGATTTGACACATGAGCAGGCGGGAGTTCAGAACGCGCACTATCAGTCGACAGATCTCCCAGAACCCACCGGGGCTCCACGTATCCGGGATGCCACCCAGATGCAAGGGATTATCGCCGGGCGCGTTCTGCCGTTCATTGCCCTGAAAGGGCAGTATATAACAGCTTGGGGTGAGGGGAGCCGCAGGCCCTCGGAGCCCTGGGGTACAGGTGTGCATTGGGAAAAAGTGGGCTGAAGGCCCACCACAATACTTTGTGTGTTTCCCCACGCAATGAGCCGCTGAAGGGGTCGACTACGACCCCGGACTTAACGCAAGCCCCGAAACCAGCGTCAGGTTCGTAGTGAGTCTCTTCAGGGGCTCGAAAGGGAACTGGTTGCTGGTGAACGGATAACGAGCTCGTACTGAGTTGCTAGTTGTCGAACGACAGTTAGTGAACGGATAACGGACTGGAGCTGGGGCAACAAAAAGGCAAATTGACATTTTTCGCGCTCACACGCCCCTTTCAGGGGCTCTTTCCGTCGCGACGGATAGCCCCACGTGGATCGTTCAGCACTCCGAGGGAGTGCGTGAGAGTGTAGGCCCGTGTGAAGGCGCCGTCAGCCGCCGGAGTTCGGGGTTCCGGGACGAAAATAGAACGCGTCCCGAAACGGTGGCACTGACAAATTAAAAGCGGCGCCCCCCGTGGGGGTTTCAATTTCCGGAAATATCAGTTTCACCGGCAGAGCTTACTAAGGACCCTGCAGCACCCCCGATG
>JBKHIT010000096.1:0-12743 GCA_046538485.1 Candidatus Brocadiia bacterium
TTGAAGTGGGCGATACTGTTGAAGTCCTGCTCGAAGATGTGGAAGATGATGCAGGTATCGTCCAGCTTTCCAAACGAAAAGCCGACCGTATCCGGTCGTGGGAACGCATTACCGGTACCTGTGAGGAAGACGACGTAGTTACAGGCCGAGTAATGCGCAAAATCAAAGGGGGACTTCTGCTGGATATCGGTGTTCCTGTCTTTTTGCCCGCCAGTCAGGTGGACATCCGTAGACCCGGAGAAATTGCCGATTATATCGGCTACGATCTCACCGCAAAGATCCTCAAAATCGACGAGAACCGGCGAAATATCGTGGTCAGCCGTCGTCAGCTCATCGAAAGTCAGCGTGAAGTTATGCAGGAAAGACTCTTTCCGAAATTGGTCGAAGATGAGATTCGAACCGGGAAAGTCAAAAATATCGTCGATTTCGGCGCATTTGTGGATCTCGGTGGAATCGATGGCCTGCTGCATATCACCGATATGAGCTGGGGTCGGATCAGCCATCCATCCGAAATGGTTGCTATCGACGACGAAATCGAGGTTAAAATCCTGAATGTTGACCAGGAAAAAGGTAAAGTCGCCCTGGGGCTGAAACAAAAGACACCGAGTCCCTGGGAAAATATAGCCGAAAAATATCCCGTTGGTTCAACCGTCACCGGCGAAGTTGTCAACCTGATGAGTTACGGAGCTTTCGTCAAACTCGAAGAAGGTGTCGAAGGTCTTGTTCATATCAGTGAGATGTCCTGGACCCGGCGTATCAATCATCCCAGCGAAGTCGTAGCCATAGGAGATATCGTTGATGTGGTCGTCCTCGATATCGATATCGAAAAAGAACAAATCAGTCTCGGGATGAAACAGACCGAAAAGAACCCCTGGGAAACCGTCAAGGAAAATTATCCTCCGGAAACGAAAGTCGTCGGGCAAGTGCGGAATCTCACAAGCTACGGGGCATTCATCGAAATCGAAGAAGGTATCGACGGTCTGCTGCATGTGAACGATATGTCCTGGACCCGCAAAGTTAACCATCCCAGCGAAGTCGTACAAAAAGGCGAAACGGTCGAGACAATGGTGCTGGAAGTCTCGCCGGAGAAACGTCGTGTCGCCCTCGGTTTAAAACAACTCGAACCGGATCCCTGGGAAGAAGAAATCCCCGGCAAGTATCAGTCCGGCGACCTGGCACGCGGCCGTATCTCCAAACTCACCAGCTTTGGGGCGTTCGTGAAACTGGAAGACGGGCTTGAAGGCCTTCTGCATGTCAGCGAGATGAGTGACAAGAAAATTGATTCCCCCGAAGAAATCGTCGCCGAAGGTGACGTAGTGGACGTGCGCATTCTTCGTGTTGATCCCGATGAGCGCAAAATCGGGCTCAGCTTGCGCGAACAACCGGGACTCGAAGAAGAGGAGGAAGCTCCGGGTATCGTGCTGTTGAGTGACCAGCTCGAAGAGGCAGAAAATCCCGAGGAAATGGTCGAGGAGGCCATGGACGAAGCACCCCAACATCAGGAGTCTTCCGGGGAAACTGATATTTCGTCAGGTCCGCCTCGTGCCGCTTCCTCAAACCTGGATATTCCCCGCGAGGTGGCTGGATCGACCGAAGAAGAAGTCTCTGAAGAAACGGAAGACGAGGGCGAAATCGAGACGGAAACTGAAGAGGAAGCAGAGGAGAGCCCCGAAATCGATGAGGAAACGCTTCCTGCCCCCGAAGCTGTCCTCGAAGAAGAATCAGAAAAGGAAGCGGAAGAATCTCCGGAACAAGAAGAAAGCGTCCCCGAACCCCCGGAACCGGAAGAGAAAGAGGAAGCCGGGGAGCCTCCCCCCCTTCCCGAGGATATGCCGGTGGCCGACGAAACAGTTCCAGAAGATGAAGAAGTGCCGCCTCCGCCCTCGGATGAATCTGAAGCCGAATCCCCCGAATTGAATGAAACGGAAGAGGATACGGAAGAAGAAATCGAAGAGGTGGAACAAGAAGGGGAAAGCGACGAAGACACCGCATGAGACCGCCGCGGCTTGTCGGCGGACTATGTCTCGGGGATATTTCCTCACATCACCGACCTTTTCCCGATAATAACCGCAGAAGATGCCCAAAAGATCACGTGGCAAATCAGGTCTACAAAAATACCTGTCCCGCATTGGAGAATATGAGCTTCTCAATCGGGAACAAGAACAAAAATTGTCGCGTCAGTACCGGAATGAAGGGAATACAAAAGCTCGGGAAGAATTGATTGTTCGAAACCTCAGACTCGTTGTCAGTATCGCAAAGAGGTTTCAGGGACGGGGCGTTCCGCTTGTGGATCTCATCGAAGAGGGCAACATCGGACTGATGCGGGCGATCGAACGTTTCGATCCGGATCGGGGTAATCGCTTCAGCACATTTGCCACGTGGTGGATCGAGCGATCAGTGCGGCGCGCGATTTCTTCGAGCGCCCGAACCGTCCGGCTTCCCGCCTACATGTTCGAAATGGTTGCCCGAGCGAAACAAACCGCATTGAAACTGGAAGATGAGCTCGGTCGGGCCCCCACAATGGACGAAGTGGCCCGGCGTATGCAGTTGAAAAAGGGAACAGCTGTTCTGCTCAAACGGGCAATGAAAGCGCGCACCACGAGCCTCTCAACGCCTGTTAAAAAAGATGGCGAATATGGCACGACTCTCGGAAACCTGCTCGAAGACCACGATTCGCCTTCGCCGGCAGAAGCAGCTCTCGGCGAGATGGAACGTGAACGGCTGCACCGAATGATAAATTCCATAAATGAACGAGAAAGTAAAATACTGGCGCTCCGGTTCGGACTTGAACACGATCCTCCAAAAACACTGAGCGAAATAGGAGACATCCTCGGGCTGAGTCGGGAACGCATACGGCAACTTGAAAAGCGAGCCCTTGAAAAGCTCAAATCGGTGATGGAACCCGAAGAGGCTCCCGGTCAATAAACAATTTTGCTTCCAGGAGAGGTAATTAACGTGATCGACCTGAAAGACTGCATTCGTAGCCTGCCCGATTTCCCGGAAAAAGGCATTGTATTCCGGGATATCACCACCCTGCTTAAAGACGGCGAAGCCCTCCGCCAGGCCGTCGATCAGTTGGCCGAACCTTTTTCAAAACGGCCCATCGATCTCGTCACGGGAATCGAGGCCCGGGGGTTTATTCTCGGCCCTGCGGTTGCCTGTCAGCTTGGAGCCGGATTCGTGCCCATCCGCAAGAGCGGTAAACTGCCCGCCGAAACACTAGAAAAGACCTATGAACTTGAATACGGGACAGACTCTCTTGCTATGCATGTTGACGCAATTGAAGATGGCGAAACCGTCCTGATGGTGGATGATCTGCTCGCTACAGGAGGAACAATGGAAGCTTCATGCGAAATGGTGGAGCAAGTGGGGGGGAAAATCGCGGGGTGTGCCTTTCTGGTAGAACTGAGTTTTTTGCAGGGGCGCGAAAAACTCGTAGGATACGATATTCACAGCCTGATCGACTTCGAAAGCGAGTGAAACGCCTGCGAAAAACTGAGGATTACTGTTCGGAAGAATCAGTCTCGCCGGAGAGCAAAAGCAGGGAACTCTCCAGTTCTTTCATCTCGTCCTGAAGTGCTCCCATTTTTTCTCTCAACTCAGGGGGGATTTCTTCTTCTGAACCTTTGAGGTCTTCTAATTCCTCTTCAATCCTGCTCACATTCTTCAGGATCCGACTGATTTGCGCTTGCTCCAACGCACTGGTCGACGCTTTTTTCGCTTGTATCTTTTTTTTCACTTCCCGGATTTCCCCCTCCAACTTCAGGTTATTTCCCGCGTTCCACACAGCGATTATACATGCAAGAAACGCAAGGATCAGACATGTGATCCACGCCATCAAATTTGCCGTGTTCAAATTTCTTCCTCCCTTTCCCCTTCAGACATAGAATTGCTGTTCTTCTGATCCGTCCCGAGGTTCGCAGCTTCTCCTTTATTGTCACGGGATTGAGAAAACTGAATTCGATGGAGCTTGGCGTATTCACCTCGCATTTTGAGCAATTCGCTGTGGCTACCGTGTTCGACGATCCGCCCATTCTTCAGAACAACGATCCGATCCGCAAACCGGACTGTGGAAAGCCGGTGGGCAATGACAAATGTCGTTCGCCCTTCCATCAAAACCTCCAAAGCTTTCTGAACCTGTTGTTCCGATTCGCTATCCAGATTGGAGGTCGCCTCATCCAGTATGAGAATCGGAGCATCTTTTAGCAAGGCTCTCGCAATCGTAATGCACTGGCGCTGGCCGCCCGAGAAACGCGAGCCTTTCTCACCGACCACGGTATTGTAACCTTCTGGTAAACTGGAGACGAACTCATGGGCCTGGGCGGCTTTGGCAGCAGCGATTACATCATCCTGTGAAGCATCCCGACGCCCGTAGCGAATATTTTCTTCAACTGTTCGGTTGAACAGAAATGGATGTTGTCCGACGATAGCAATTTGGTTTAACAGACTCTCATGGGACACGTTGCGAAGATCCTGTCCGTCAATTTCTACCGCACCTCGCAGGGGGTCATAAAACCGGGGAATCAGATCCAGCATCGTCGATTTCCCGGCCCCCGTTTCCCCCACCAGAGCACAAACAGTACCCGCTTCGACCTCCAGATCAATATCTTTCAGCACATAATCTTCGTCCTCGTAAGCAAACCATACATGATTGAAGCAAATGTCCTCGTCAACAGACTTCAGTTCGGCGGCATCCGGCGCATCTTGAATTGTTGTTTGCTGATCGACCAATTCAAAGATGCGTTCAAACGCTCCCAAATTTTGACGCAGCTTGCTGTACACTTTAACAATGCGCTTGAGAGAACGTGGAACTGCAGATACCGCCGCAACCACCACGACAAGAGTTTTTATGTCAATCATCTGTTTATTTATTAAATATTGTGCCACAAACAATAAGGCTCCGATACCAATCGCAGCAGCCGCCTGTGGAAGTGAGTCTGCCCATGCCCGGTCGCGTACCAGTTTCATGGCTCGAGACACTTGTCTTTGATTACGTTCCCGAAATTCCTCAACTTCCTGCTCTTCCATACCGAAAGATTTGACAACTCTTATGCCACTGAACATCTGACTGATAGCTTCAGTGATATCCCCAAACCGTTCCAAGGTCTTGCGACCATGTCTCTGAATGCGTTTCCCGTAGCGGCTCATTACAAGCCCAATTATCGGAGCAACCGCGATAACAACCAATGTCAGAAGCCAGCTGTGATAAAAAGCGATCGACAGAAAAACCAAAATCTGGATAGGATGTTTGAAAACATCCTTAAAAAGCATCTTTGCCGCGCCTCGAGTCGTGCTGATGTCGTTTGTCAATCGGCTTATCAAATCGCCAGTCCGACGGCCTGCGAAAAACGCGAGAGGCAACCGGGAAAGTCTCTCAAAAACAGTTACCCGAACCGAAGCCATCGTTTTCCAAATCACACGTTCCGTGCAGAAAGTTTCAAGAAATGCAAAGATTACCCACAAAGGTGCTATCAGAGCGACGATCACGACAGCTATGTGGGCCAGTTGCTCCGGTCCTGGCCCTACATATTCCAACAGATTTCTGATAGGACCCCACTGTCGTATCTTCTCCCCAATTTTCCCCTTTACCTCTTCGACGCCTTCCGAAACGGGATCGGCTATCTCCTGGGGTTCTTCACTTTGTGATGCAGGCGCTACTGCAGCAGTCTGATGCTCTCGCTGCATCTGACCTACCATCCCCTCAAGAACCGGCCTCAGCAACAACACAAGTGATCCCCACAAAGCCGATGTCAAAGTCATGGCAACAACAGCCACAATCATCAACTTCCACTGGGGCAAGGCAAATCTGTAAAAGCGTTTGACCAGACTCAACTGTTCCCGCAGGGGTGATTTATACATTGTCTCTGGTATCTAAAAAGCTACGCTCGATTTCCACAATATTCTTCCCGCCTACGCCCGCTCCAGCGCTAAAGGAAAGACAGCCGGAAATCCGGATCGAACAACACGAACTAACGGAACTTCTGGACTGCATAAACTCCAAGGGGCTTTCCTGAAAAACCGGACAAAGCTACAAAATTCGGTTAATCTTTTGGAGCAGAGAAAATAGAAAACCCTGCTGTTCCCAAATATCATAAAGGATAAACCCCGCGCATTTGCAACTGCCACCGCGAAAAATATCAGAAATACCGCACGGAGGCGAACTCCCGGCCTTTAATGTAGGAAGCTGATACCCTGGGGAGATTGATGGCCCTCATCGAGGTCAACAGCAGAAAGCGCCGGGCCTTTGGAGCAATGCGGTATTATTCAGAACTGTCCTCAGAATTCCTCTGGAAATCACGGCCGATTCCAGCAGCCCGGCGAGCCTGCGCCCACGAGCCGAAATACTTTACTGCGGCACTATAGAGAGCAGAGTGCTGCTTCCGCATCGCCGGGGCTGCCAGTTTCTCGCCCTCCTTGCCCAAATTCTTAATTTCTTTTTTTATAATTTGCTTGCTCCACCGCCTTCGTTTATAAACTTCATCAGGATCGACACCGGCGGCTTCCAACGCTTTGTCCCAGCCCTGGAATCTTTTTAGTGCTGCGTTGAACAACCTGCAATCGTCTTCCTGCATCGCTTTTGAATTCAGCGGGAGCCCTTTTCGTTTGCGTTCGCGGATCCTGCGGAGTACTTTCTCACGATTCCACGATTCGTAACGTCGAACCTCTGAAGGATCAACGCCCGCAGCCCTGAGAGTTGCATCCCAACTCCCAAAACGCGAGCTGCGAATTGCTGCATAAGCCACACCCGAATATTCCGGATCCCCCGAGACATTGGTCCAGGAAAGGTCAACTCCTTTTTCATAAGCTTCCTGGACAACCTCAACGACAACTTCTTTTGTCCACTTAGGAATCCGGCGCACTTCTCCCTCATAATCCAGCCCCGCTGCCTCAACAGCATCCTTCCAGCTTCCGAAATGATAATTCGCAGCACTCAGCAAATCGGGCAATTCTTCTGCCACCCGATTGTAGGAAAGTTCATCGCCCCGGTCTTCCAAACGTTGTATGTGTTCGACAATTTTCTTACAATTCCATTGTGCTGCGGAAGAATCTCCACACATACTTTGTCTCCGCTCCTTCGGGCGCTCCTCAGTCAGGTGCTCACCCTTACATTACCCGGGCACCTCCCCCCGGCAATTCAAAGAGTGCTTAATAAAGAGTAACTCTAACAGATGCCACCCATCTTAAAAAAATACCATACAAACTATTGCCTGTCAAACAAAGGCCGCTTTTTTGCTCCTTTCCCCATCTGGTTCTATTCTGAAACCACAGCCCCGATGAACTATTCGCCACCAACCCCGAACAGCGCAATATACCATTTGATAAACCGTTGACGCGGTTTGGATTCGATAAAATCGTCAAAATAAGATCGCAAAAAAAGGCCCTGGCTCTCTGGGTTAACAAACAAAGGCAACGCATCGAAAAGAGATTTTACGTCGTGGGCATTCAGCAAATCACGTAAAAACGCTGGCAACCAGCCAACCCAACAAGTCCTCGCCGAATCCACAATCCAGAAGATCTTCTCTTCTAACGCCGAAGCTCCTCCCAACAATACACTC
This sequence comes from Candidatus Brocadiia bacterium, assembly GCA_046538485.1. Classification (GTDB taxonomy): domain Bacteria; phylum Planctomycetota; class Brocadiia; order SM23-32; family SM23-32; genus JBKHIT01. The sequence goes on from JBKHIT010000096.1 coordinate 7,557, forward strand.
TGATTATTCAAATCCCCCTGAAACAAACCGCTTTCATGAAACCCGCGAACCAAGTTTGCTAACCTCTCGATCAATATCATTTCTTCCTTCTCGGAAACATCCGAACGGCCTTCTCGCCGATTTTTCAGCCAGTTTCTCAGAGTAATTGCCCCCGGCATCCGCTCATGCAGAACTACATCCCTCACCTCCTCGTGCTGGTGGTTCCGCATCACGCAAACTCGAACAGGTACGTGCGGGTTAGCCTCAATCACACGCGCTGAGACTACGCCCGCGTTACGGATGAATCCTCCAGCCATCCTGCTCAATATACTGCTGAACCACTGCCCACTGAAACGGCATGTTCTGACAGAAAGGTCCCTGTCCCTTTCCTCGATTCGGGCCCGCGTAAATGTAAGTGAAGATGGCCCCTCGAACTCATCATTCTCCCATTTCCCCTCTGGTTCATCGTGCTTGCTGAGCCAGCGGTAAAATTCCGGGGAGCTGTATTGCGTATTAATTGCACCTTCCCATTTCCCGAGCTCAAATCGGGTTGTAAAAGGACCGCGGATCGGACCTTCAAACGCCCTCTTGCCGCCCCCGCCGTTCAGCACACGTTCGGCCGCACCACACACCATATCAACGTTTATCTCACGCATACAACGTCGATCGCTGCACCGTCGCTTATTGCAGGGTCGGCAACCCACATCCGCCACAACTACTTCGCTTCTGCTGCAATAGGGTCCGGTTTGTTCCGGATCTTTCGGCCCAAAAAGCGCCACCACAGGAACTTCAAGAGCCGAAGCCAGATGCATCGGTCCCGTATCACTCCCCAGGAAAAGATCTGCTTCTCGAAGAAGGTGGGCAAACTGCTGAAGATGGCTGAACCGGGGCGCCAGCACGGCGCGGTGCCTGGTAGCACCAATAACCCTGTGAGCAAGCGCCTCTTCGCCCGGTCCGAAAGTCACCATAACGCCCGCTCCATGCTCATCCATTAAATAACGAGCAACAGCCCCATATTTTTCCGGGCTCCATCTTTTGAAAGACGCGAATTTGCTGGTTCCCGGGTGAATAACAACCAACGGACGCGAAATCTCAGCACAGACTTCGCCAATAACCTCAGCAAATCGCCGTTGGATCGGGATCACGGGGACGGCAAAACGCGTGGGAATACCCAGAGGCGCAAGCAAAGCAAGGTAACGTTCTATCCTGTGACAACCCTCAGAAGGAGCATAAACCGTGTGAGACTGGAAAAGGTGACTCATCTCCCTTGACACTGGCGGGCTGAAACCGATTTTCTTGTTCGCTCCAGCAAACGCAACTATCCAGGCGCTTTTCAAACTGCTCTGAAAATCAATGCTTGCGTCGAAATGACGACCGCGCAAATCTGCCAGCAGTTCGGCAATCTCCGGCAGCATTTGTTTCCATTTCAGCGGGTTCTTCAGGGAACGTCCCCACTCAACTCGCGGGATAGTTATCAACTCATCAATATGAGGGTGCTGCTCAAGAAGCCCCGCAAAACGATCTTCAACCAACCAAGTGATGTGAGCCAGAGGACGATGTCTCCGAAGCAACGATAAGGCATTCAGAGTATGAATAACATCGCCCAGCCCGCTGAGTCTGATGCACAGCAGGCTACCCCCAGTTTCCGGTTCACAGATTGTCATCTGCACGATCCTTCATTATGTGATGAGTTTCATTCACTGACACGAAGTCTTTGTAAAGGGAGGGTGCGAGCAGCGAGATCGGAAATCCGGACCTGGAAATCGCCAAAAACCGCCGACTCCAGACGGTCATTCAACGGTTGCTTCCAATTCTCCGGGATCCCTTCTTCCCCAATCATAACCCCTGTGACCGACCCCACCGTTGCCCCATTGCAATCCGTATCCAGCCCCGCCATGACAGCCAACCCGACTCCCCGGGTAAAATCCTCTCCACCCCACAACAATGCCATTGCAACTATGGCAGCGTTATTAATCGTGTGCACCGGGCTGTATTCGCCAAATTCTTCAAGCAATCTCGTCGTGGCATCTTCCGCAGACAGATCTTCTTCATACCATTCAATCACCTGCCGGATGGCAGCGTTCAAACGGGAATCCCCGGGGATTTCCGACAGACCAATTTCAATGATCCGACGCGGAGAATCCGTGGCAAATGCCGCTGCAATCATCGCCGCCACCCACATCTCACCGTAAATCCCGTTGCGTGTGTGGCTCACAACGGCATCCCGGTAGGCAAGCTCCGCGGCCTCTTGCGGTCGCGCAGGACAGGCATAACCCCAGGCATCAGCACGAATCTGAGCGCCGATCCATTCACGATAGGCATTGCGGTAACGTGCGCTTTCGGGGGGCCAAAGACCGTTAACTATATTGCGATACGCCACGCGTTCGGCCGTATACGTTTTTTGATAAGGCAGTAGTTCAAGCCACATCTGCGCAATATCGCGGGAATCAAAATTTTTCCCTTTCTCCTCCAGAGCACGCAGACCGATGATTGTATAATCCGTATCATCATCACGCATTCCGTGTGTAATATGCCCCCGCCGGAGTTCGAGCTCCTTCTCCGGCAAATCTTTTTCCTCTCCAGGGACGAGAGGAAAATAATCATCTAAAGGATAAGCCTTTGCCTCTTCGAGAACGTGCTGGATCTTGAATCGTTCCCACCCCTCGACCGGCTTGCCCAGCATGCAACCCGCCACTCGCCCTAACCAACCCCCGAGCGTTTTCTGTCGCAGTGTCTCTTCACCAATACCAACTCCCAGGCTCCGCGGGCCTTCGGGACGTTGATCCCGAACCTGTTCAAGATCGCTGGGTTCCCGGTAAGGGAAATCTTCCGTCGGTCTGAGATGCTCCAATACATCCAGGATCGACTTCAATCTTTTCGCTGTTTGCTCACTTGAGACTTGACCCAACAACTTCAATTCCCGTTCCAGCTCCCAGGTGTCGCATCCCTGCTCGCTTCTGGTTTTGAGCTCCTCACGCGCGAAAGCAAGCAAATCTTCCATTTCAATTTCATCCACTATTCACCCTCCTGCGCATAATATAACCCCATTCGGAAACATAGATATGGTAACTGGGGTTCAAGATCCAATCAACCTCTTGTCAGCCTCTTCGAATCTCCCAACAACTCCCGGACAGATATATGCTGACCGGTGGTACAATAAAAAAGGGCGGCCAGGGCCGCCCTTGTCGAGACTTTTTTAAAGGTCATTCACTTTTGATCTCTATTTTCTTCCCGCGCGCTTCCTCGTTTTTCGGTAGTTTGATCGTCAGCACCCCTTCGGAAAATGACGCTTCCACAGCTTCTTCATTCACGCTGCTGGGGAGAGGTACCGACCGACTGAACGAACCGTAAGTCCGTTCAACGCGAAGAAAGTTCTCTTCCTCCGTCTTCTCTTCCTCTCTTTTCTTGCCGCTAAGAGTCAACACGCCGTGATCAATATTCAGTTCCACGTCATCTTTGCTCATTCCGGGAAGTTCGGCTGTCACCTTGTATGCATCCTCGGTTTCGGAGATATCGAGGGCCGGTGACACCACCGATTCTTCGGAAGACCAGGGACTCCCTCCCCAGTCTCCGAAGAAATCCTCCAACATGTCCCGAAAGATATCAGGCGTTTCCTCTTTGTGAGCAAGATCAGTTTTTTGCCTTCTCCGTTTTGTCCAGGGTACGAGATCTCGGAAAACCATGATTTACCTCCTTTTCCCCTAATCGCCCTGAATTTCAATGGTACGCCGTTTGTGTTGAGCCGATTTAGGAATCGTTAAGCGCAATACGCCGTCTTTCATCTTTGCTTCGACATTGTCAGTATCGAGACCTTCGCCGACCGCAAAGCGTCGGTGAAAGCCACCGACTTCATATTCGGCCAGATCGCAGGTCATTTCTGGCTCTTTTTCCTCTTCAGTCTTTCCACTGATGGCAAGTGTTCCTTCTTCCAGAATCACCTCCACATTCTCTCGAGAAACTCCTGGCATATCAGCCACTACGATAATCGCATCATTTTTCTCAACGATATCGACCTGTGGGGCAAATAGCGCTTCATTTTCCATTTGCTCGGGGACAACCGCTTCGCCTTTCTTTTCCGTTATCTGTGTCTCTTCACTCATCTAAAGTTCTCCTTTTTCCGCTGAAACCAATACTTGCCCGGCGCCAAGAATAACTTACGCTTAATCCTTGATCTCAATCTGCCGGGGTTTGCTGGCGTCACTGCGGGGCATTTCCACCCGGAGGACGCCCTCGTTGTAATCGGCTTCCGCTGCATCAGCTTCGACACCAAATGGGAGGGCAATCGTTCTGCGAAATGCTCCATGGCCCCGTTCGTGCCGCCGGAAACGCTCGCCTTCATCAAGCTCTTCCGATTCCCGTGACCCTTGAATCGTAAGTGTGTCATTCTCAACGGAGATATCCAGATCCTCAAGGTCAATCCCGGGGAGTTCAGCGGTAACGACGGCTTTTTCTTCGTTCGACCGAACATTAACCGGAGGGAACCCTCCTCCAAAACTGGCCTGCGCGACATCGGAGAGCAATCTCCCCATTCGTCGTCGCACACGATCAATTTCATGCCACGGACTCAGTCCAAAACTTCGATTCCAATCCCAGAGCGTCATTTCTGGACCTCCTTTCACGCAAGTTACCTGAAAAGTCTTCAAAAAGGCCTCACTATGTGTAGTCGCAAAGTGCGTGCCAATGAATAATACTATTCCGCTTATAACCATAAAGCACTACTAAATAAGCACTTATGTCGTTTGATACTATAAAATACTCAGCGCAATGGGTCAAACGGGTGCCATTTTGGCAGAATCAGGGAATTGCCCCTGCAGGTCACCCTCTTTTTAGCCCGTATTTCTCACGAACCTAAAGGCATAATTGTTATAAACGGCAGCCCAGAAAGACTTTGCACTATATTTTGCATCTGATCTCGGTACACAGTCTGTAATCTGAGTCTAAAGACAGCGGTTTGCCCTCCGGGAGCGGCGCCAGCCGCCAGTTGGCGGTTTCTCTGAAGATAAATTACCAGAAGCTGCCAATAGTTACAGGAAGAGCGCCACGATTTTCACAGTGGTGTAAGAGGCTCTGCCTCTCTGCTTTGTCAGGCTGCAGTTGGGGTATGAGAATACACCCGCCTTTGCCTTCCGCGCAGCTGCAGCACTGGCGCCGCTGTAGAGTCGAAGACTGGCGCGTCTGGGTTAGGTCGACGTTTGTTTTCTCTGTTTC
>JBKHIT010000034.1:0-51115 GCA_046538485.1 Candidatus Brocadiia bacterium
GCGAGCGCGGCAAGCTTGCCGCGGCGAACACAGTTCGCGCGTTCCGCCGGCACGTGCCCCGCACCGCTAGCCCCGGGCTCCCCCAAACAGCCCGGGATCGCCCGGGGCTACGTCTGATCCGGCCCTACGGGCCTCTTTTGGAAGGGCACTCGACACGCTAAACGCGTACACCGCTTCAGCGGTCCGTTGCGTCGGAACACACGGAAAGCCCAGGATAAAAGGCGCAGCGACACAGGGGTGAGTAAAACGTCCCGTCGGTCCGTTTTAACACACCGCAATCCAGAGCGCGCCGTTGGCGCGCGGGACATCCCACGGGCCGGTCGCGTCGAGATTCCGGGGTTGCGGGAAGTGTCTCGTGCCGCAAGACGCAGCAGTTTTGTGGTGGGCCTTCAGCCCACTTTTTTCTCAACGCCCATCTGTACCCCAGGGCTCCGACGACCTTCAGGCGTCTGCACCCCGGGCTGGTATATGCAGCCCTTTCAGGGCAATGAACGGCAGGGCGTGCTCGGCGATAACCCCCTGCATTTGCGTGGCATCGCGGATACGTGGAGGCCCGGTGGGTTCTGGGAGATCTGTGGGCTGATGAGCCGCGTTCTGAACCCCAGCCCCGCACAGCGGCGCTGAAGTCCAGCCCGCTTGCGGGGAACGGAGACTCGAGTTCAGCTGAGACCGCCTCCGGCGGGCGAAACTGGACTTGAGACGGACAATTGCCGAAGAATGTAAATGCGCCAATCCCAAGGAAATCGACCGCGTTCTTAACTCCAGCCTGCGGCTGAAGTCCAGTTCGATTGTCTGTCAACGGTTCAGTTGCGAGGGACTCCAGCGTTCCCAGGATAGGGAACGGGATCCGGGATGGCTGAGTCCAGCATTCTGTTCCGAAGAAAAATTAAGGAATTTGCGCTCGGTCCGACGGCAAAGTCCGCCGGGATTTTCTGGAAATGTCCGGCTACCGGGCAGCGAAAAGGCCTCCAGCGCAAATTCCTCGAAAGAGGATTTTGTGGAGGGGGCTGTAATGCGGTATGCTATTCAGAGAAAGAGAAAAAGATCTGAGCCGGGAGGGAAATTTTGTCTGATCTTCCTCAGGACAGCGATACCCCGGCGTTGTCGCAGCTGCGGATACCGTTCGGGCTCAATGAAGAAGGGGCTTGTGTGCGTCCGGCGGACGCTGAGCGGTCAGGCTGTTATTTCTGCCCCGAATGCGGGGAAGCGCTCATTCTGCGGCGCGGTGAGATTAGAGTTTCTCATTTTGCCCATTACGGCGACCCAAATTGCCGTCTGGCAGGGGAACGCTGGATGCATGTGGCGGCGAAATATGTCCTCAAGGATGCCATTAGGCGAGCGAGCGAGGGTGCTGGCCCTCAAGTGCGGCTCCTCCGGCGGTGCCCGATCTGCAAATCTCGAAAAATGCAGAACGTGCCGGCGCGTATTTCCGAAGTGGAAATTGAATACAAACTTAAAAACGGGCGGGTGGCAGACCTGGCGCTGTTCGATTCAGAGCAAAGGTTGGCGTGCGTGGTCGAAATCCGCCGTTCCCACGAAGTCGACACGCGGAAACAGACTGATTTAGAGGGTCTTCCCTGGGTGGAACTGGCGGCGGGCGAGGTTCTGAAGAACCCCCAGCTGTGGTTTCCGTTGAAAACCAACGGGCTTCGGAAATTTCGCTGTCTCTGTGAGGGTGCCACACGTATGCGGACGGTCCGGCGGACCTTCGGGTTGCACGTCCCCCAATGTCCACTGGCGGTCGGCTTGCCCCCGGGCCAGTCGCATCGCAATACCGTCTCCGACTGTCGGTCGTGTCCGTTTATGAGAAAGATATGCGAGATCGCCGGCGAATCCGCGCGGGAAGTCATCGTCCTCTGCGAAGGGATTACCAGCCGGGGCGCCAGCCGAGCAGCAGAAATCGGCCCCTCTGGCATGTCCTCCAGGGCGAATCGCTGAGTTGGAGTCTGCCCGTGGTGTCTACTCATGGTTGGTCGTTTTCTCCGCCTCAAGTCCAGTTACGCCCGACTCGATTGAGCCGCGCCTCGACCGCAACAAAAAGAGGACACGTCAGAATTCCGCGAACTTCCGGGTCCAGCTTTGCATAGGTACTTCGGCTGGGTGCATCTCGCTGTTTTTGTAATGGCCTCGGTGCTCCTGTCGCGATATCCAGCGGGCCGAGCCGTCGAAGAACGCGCCATTAACTCCTTCGAGGTCATGCGACCAGCCCTGGTCATATTTGTTGGAGTAGGGTCCGTTATTGGCAAAGGGGGAATACCACGGGGGGCCATCTCGGCCCACAGAGGGTGGAGAAGTTGAGGCTAATCGTAGGCATTTCGGAACGATACAGCGGTGAGTAAAACGTCCCGTCGGTCCGTTTTAACACACCGCACTCCTACAGTTATGCTGTTGTGTAAATGACAAATGTACCCTATGCATTAGGGGATGCGCGGGGGGCTGCGCAGCTCCCCGCGCGCGATGGATCCGGAGCGCCGGTAGGGCCTCCGCACTCTGCTGCGGTTAAGACAGCTACTTTGGTCAGCACCCCCGGCCTCCGATCCCTCGCAGAGTGTCCTTCAGAAGAAGCCCATCCGCCTTAAAACAGCGGATAGGGCCGATGTAGGAGAACTTGCTTGCGAGGCGGTAGATCCACCGTTTGCTCTCTGCGCCCTTTTTCCTCCTGAATACAGGAGAATGACCAATGTTAGAGGTCGGTATCGATTGGGGACAGAAAAGCCCTAATGCATTCGCGATTCTCGCCGAAAATGGGAAACCTTGTCAAAAAGGGATCCGTGCAGCGCCCCGCAGATACAGGCGGACAAAGACAGCCGCAAATGCAGCCGCTCGAATCCAGATCCGTATTTTCAGACAGAGCCTAAACGCCTCCGTCCTGGAGTTGTTGAGGTAGTCGATTGGGAAGCCCGATTACGTCTTCACATATATGGCCTGCCTTTTCAAAAGTGACGGGCAGGTTGGGCGATATGAAGACGTAGAATTTCCAGAGTGCACGATGTTGGTCCTGGAGGAGTTGTATTTCTGCGCTGTTAAGGTCGGAAAAACGTTCCGTTTTCCCGGGGGCCGAAACGACAGGCACATTGGCTTCCTTTAACGCCATTTCTTGCGGTGCGCAGTAGATGCCAACCTGATATTTGGAACCTCCCAGACGCTCTGCGATCTGTTGTTCGGCCTGGCCTCGTGCGTCTGCTTCGTTCAGATGGTACTTGGCCACAAGTTCTTTCAGCTCCTCTGCATCTATCTTATCGCTCAGCATGTAGCAGCGTTTGAAGAGATCTCGTGCCTGGAATGCTTCAAGCAAATTGCGCAAACCGGGATCGCGTCCATAACGATCGAGCAGATAAAAAATCATCCCCTCATCTGTAAGACTGTAGAGTTCTGACTCATCCATACCATTGGCAAAAGCTCGTTCAATCGCCTTGGAGATCATAACTCCGCAGGCGATTTTCGCATGATGGTAGTAAACCCGTTCGCTGAGCACGTAGCGGATCCGCAGCAGGTTGGTAACTTCGCTGAGTGCATCGTACCGGAAAATGCCCTGATGGTGAAGCTTAAGCATTAACCGGCCGTCCTGGATGGTGAAATAGTGAAAGACGCGCTGATCATATTGACGCGAGAGCCCGCAGAAATAATTATCTCGTTTGAGATAATCGAGCAGATCGGCGCAGATTGTGCCGCTGACGATATCTTGAAGCCACTGCTGGTCAGGCGGCAGCTCCCCGGATGGGTCGAGGATTCTAAGGGCTCGTCGCCCGGCTTCCGTGGTAGCCAATCGATGGCCCAATTCACTTTTCAAAAGAAAGTGGTCGAAACGTTTCGCACTCTTATCGTGCCGGCTTAGAATTTTGCGCTCATCTTCAAACGTATGCCCGAAGGGAATATGGGTTACGTCGTGAACGAGTCCAGCAAGAGCCGCCGTCTTTTTGAGGGTTTGCGCGATAGGCTCTGCCAGCTGTTTTTCAATATGCCCGAGAAGTTGTTTAGCCATCCAGCAGGCGCCGATGGAATGCTCGAAGCGGGTATGTTGTGCAGAGGGGTAGACGAGAAAAGCGGCTCCGAGCTGATGGATGCCGCGAAGCCGCTGCATGGTTGGAGTGTCGACAATCTCGATCTCCTGCGCCGTCAGGTGGATGTCTTTATGGACGGCGTCTCGGAGTTTTTTGCCTTTTTGGCTGGGTGACTCCTTTTCGGGCATGCTGCGTGTCTCAGATGGTCAGGAACGGTGTTCAAAAGTTTGAAATGGCCACTTGCGGGTTTCAGCTTTCCGAGGAAGCGTCGAGTTCTTCCAAATCGGGCAGTTCTCTCAAAGAGGAGAGCCCGAAGGCTTCCAGGAAATCCGATGTGGTTCCGTAGAGCAAGGGGCGTCCGAGTTCTTCGCCACGACCGGTAACCCGCACCAATTTCTTCTCGATGAGTGATCGAAGAATATACCCGCTTTGGACCCCCCGGATGTCTTCGATATCGGCTCGAGTAATCGGTTGCCGATAAGCGACGATTGCGAGAGTCTCGAGTGCTGCCTGGCTCAGAGAACTTTGTTCTTGAGTGGTGCGCAGTTTGGAGATCCACGGATTAAATTCGGCGCGGCTCAGAAGTTGAAAACCGCCTCCAATTTCCTCGATATTAAATGCGCGAGGTACTTCCTCGTATTCGTTTTGCAATTCTTTAATCAGGGATCTGGCAGTATTCCCGCTTTCCAGTCCTACCAGGTTGGCGATCTTAGTGCTACTGAGGGGCTCGGTGGCGGCAAAGAGGATAGCTTCAACGAGAGCTTTCTGTTCCTGGTGGTTTAGCTCCCCGGGCGCAGGCTCTTGCTGCTCTTCTTCATTCTGTTGCTTTTCAACCCCGCGAGCTTTCTCAATCGGGATAATTCGCTCCGATTCCTCGTCGGATGCCTGGTTCTGTTTTGAGTCCTGATTTTCGTTTTCGGACATTGTAGTTTTAATGGGGAAATGTCAGCGGTATCATGGATTTCGTCCCGATGCTTTTGTCCCGTAGAGTCGGTTGGTTTCGCGAACGATACGCCTGATTGCTTTTGCGGCCGCCGTGGTAGTTGCGCGGCTGGTGATGGTGGCCCCGGTCAAAGCGTCAACTGTGCCTCCATCCTGGATCACTTCGAGATCGGAAAGCTTCTTGCCAGTAAATTGTTCTTGAAAAGCCGGGCGTTTGCCTTTGCCATTGCCACTTTTGCCAAGAATGGCTTCCCAAAGTGTTGCATCCGGTGTTTTTTCTTTGATACGTTCGCCCAGCCCGGGTGTTTCATTCGAAGTGACAACAGCCACACGGAATATTGAAGGGTTTTTACTTGCTGGGCGTTCGACAGATTTTGCATCTATGGCAGCCATGACTGTGACGCGGCTCTGATATCCCTGCTCAGATCCGGTTGCGGCGTAGCGTACACCGGTTCGGGTTTTTAGAATAAACAGGGGATCATGGGTCTGTATCAGTTTAAAATTCTGCTGGAAGGATTTCGGCACAATATACGTTTTGTTCGCAGCGGGGCTCCCAACGGTAATTGCATCTGCTGGTGGATTTTGACCGGCTCCGAGCGGTTTTAAAACCGGAATCGCAACATATTTCTCACCAGTTTCAGTTTGCAACATGATTTTACCATCTTCTGGGATGTCGACTTGTGATGGCCAGGAGACCACGACTTCGAGTTCTCCGATAGTAGCAAGGGCCTTTTTCATAGCATCAATAAAGGCGCGCATGTCGTTTTTGGAGATACGGGCCTGGGTATTTTGATACAGGACAGCGAGTGAAGCGCCGCTGGCGAGGCAGACGCACATCAAAATGCTGCCATAGACCAGAATTTTCTTCAAAGTGCCGGGTTTTTTCTGATTCATGATTGTTTGTTTGCAGTTTCAGGACTTCGTGACCCGTAAATTCGTGGCCGAACCCATCTGTCGATCAATGGAGTTGCCGTATTCATGATAATGATCGAATAGGCTACCCCTTCGGGATAACCTCCATACAGCCGTATGAGTGCCACAAATGTTCCACAGCCGAGGGCAAAGATGATTCTTCCGGTTGGTGTAACTGGAGTTGTAACCATATCGGTGGCCATAAAAAATGCGCCGATAAATAGACCACCGGAAAGAATGTGATAGAGAGGATCATTGATCCAGGCCGGAGCACTTTTGGAAGCCGGAAGAAAAGCGGTCAAGACGAATACAGTCCCGATGTAAAACAGAGGGACGCGCCAGTCCACGCGGTTACGGATAATAAGGTAAATCCCGCCAATCAAGAGGGCGAGTTTGCAGGTTTCACCGAGTGAGCCAGAAATCCCGTTTCCGAAGAAAAGATCAAAATAATCGGGCGAGAATCCTCCACCTCCTTCGGCAAGAGGGCTCGCCTGCGTCATGGCGTCAATGTTGCCACCCGGGAAAAGCATCCTGGGAACAAGCCACTCTGACTTACTGATTTCGGTCGGGTAAGCAAATTGCACGAATATACGACCGGCCAGAGCCGGATTCCAAATGTTGTGTCCCAGCCCGCCGAAACAGTGTTTGGCGATTGTGATGGCGAAGAGCGATGCGACAACAACGCAATAGAGAGGACTGCCCGGCGGGAGAATCATTGCTACCAGCAAGCCCGTTACCACGGCACTTCCATCACTGGCATCACTGAGTGGCTTTCCGCGCATTTGAAGGCAGAGTATTTCGGCAACTACTGCTGTTGCTATACTGGCTATGTAGAGCACCAGAGCCCGAAAGCCGAAGAAATAAATGCTCATCGCGATCGCCGGTGCGAGAGCAACCACAACACTCCACATGATTTTTGATATGCTGTCCGGCTCTCGCAGGTGGGGAGAGGCCTCAATCAGCAGCCGATTTTTTGTGTCGCCGTTTTTACTCACTGTTTCAACTTTTTTTCTTTTTCTTTGCAAGTTCCGCTTTACCCAGTTTGACCAGGTGTACGATTTGCCTGTTTGCCGGGCATACGTACGCGCAGCATCCACACTCTTTACATTCCATCATCCCTGACCGTTTGGCGGCATCCCAGTTCATGTTTTCGCAAAAAATGCTCAGATCGCTGGGCACGAGGCCGAGAGGGCAGTGGTCCACGCAACGTCCGCAACGGATACAGGGGCGTTGGGAGATGATTTCAGCCTCGCTCCAGAGAAGAATTCCGCTGTTGCCCTTTATCAGGGGAATGTCAAAGCGTGATTGTGCAATCCCCATCATAGGGCCTCCCATAACCAGTAGCCGGGGACTTTCGCGTATTCCCTGTCTCTGCAGTATATCTTCAACACTGGTGCCGATTCGTTCGATGAAATTTCCGGCATTTTCGATTGCGTCTCCGGTGACTGTCAGCGGTCGTTCGATCAATGGACGTCGGAAACGAAGAGCGTCCCGAATGGCGAGGGACGTGGCCACGTTGTGCACGAGGCACCCGACATCGGCTGGAAGACCACCTCCGCTCGGGACTTCACGTCCAGTGACAGCGACGATCAATTGTTGTTCAGCGCCCTGGGGATATTTTACCTCCAGCGGACAGACCTCAATGTCGCGCTCCCCGGCAACAGCATCGTTGAAGGCTTCAATCGCGTCGGGTTTATTGGATTCGATTCCGATATGTCCTCGCGGCGCGTCGACAGTTCGCATGATTAAGCGAACGGCGTCGAGGATTTCGCGGGTCTTTTCGAGCATAAGTCGATAGTCGCAGGTGAGCGCTGGTTCGCATTCGGCGCCGTTGAGGATTACATCTTCAATCGGTTTATCTTCCGGGGGGCTGAGCTTTACGTGAGACGGGAATGTGGCGCCTCCCATGCCCACAATCCCGGCTTGTTGGACTTGATCGACAAGTTCCTCGGGGGACATTTGTTCTGGACTTTGTTTTTCATTGCATCCGTCGGCCCATTCCTCTTCACCATCGTTTTCAATGATCACAGCCGGTACTGGTTTGCCGGTTGGGTTGTGGATGCGGTTTGCGATTTTCTTGACTTTTCCGCTCAGCGGAGCGTGCACGTTGGCGCTGATAAAACCCTGTGCCTCTCCTATGAGCTGCCCCTTTTTGACTTCATCCTTCCGATCGACAACAGGTTTGGCCGGGGCCCCGATATGTTGAACCATCGGGATTTCAACGACAGCCGGTGGTTCGGAGGCAATCAGCTCCTTATGCTTGGTTCGATCTTTGGATCCCCCGGGGTGGATGCCACCACGAGGAAATGTCAGTTTGCTGCTACCGACAACCATATCTTTTCCTTGGTGAGGTTTTTGAAAAGAACCAAAACGAATACTGTATCGATAAGCGGCGGAAAGCGCAACCTGAGTACAGGTTTAATCCAGGTCCAAGACACGACCGATCTGCCGCACAGCTTGTTTGAGACGTTGTTCATTCTCGACCAGTGCCATTCGGAGAAATTCGTTACCTCCCTGGCCGAAAGCCTCTCCCGGCGCCGCGGCGACGTTTGCTTCTTCCAGAAGTAAAAGACTGAAATCCAGTGAACTCATATGCCGGTAATTGCGGGGTATCGGGACCCACGCAAACATGGTCCCTTTTGGTCGCGGCAGGGACCAGCCGATCCTTTCCAAACCCTCGCAGAGTACATCGCGTCGAGCCTGATACACGCGCGCTTGCTTTCGAGCTTCGTTCTTGCAATGTCTCAAAGCAATAATACTGGCAATCTGAACCGGCATAAACATTCCATAATCAAAATACCCTTTGATTTGCCCCAGCGCATCAATGGCTTGTTTATGTCCGACGCAAAACCCCATGCGCCATCCGGCCATATTGAAACTCTTTGACATGCTCGTGAACTCGACTCCGACTTCCTTGGCGCCTTCAACCTCAAGCATACTCGGTGCGCGATACCCATCGAATGTAATCTGACTGTAGGCAAAATCATGTATGAGGAAGATGCCCTGATCCCGACATATCTCCACCAGTTTTTCAAAAAAGGGTAATTCCACCGTGATCGTGGTCGGATTATGCGGGAAATTCACGATCATTATTTTTGGTTTCGGGCGGAAGTTGTCGGCCACCTGGATGAGATTGTTAAAGAATGCTTCATCTGTGCTGAGCGGGAAAGAAAGCACAGAACCACCGGCCAGGCGGACGCCGTGGATATGCACGGGGAAAGCGGGCGTGGGAACGATGGCGACGTCACCCGGGCTCAAAAGCGACATCAACATATGGCTGAGGCCCTCTTTGCTCCCGATCGTGCATATGACTTCTTCTTCCGAATCGATATCCACGTTATATTCATCGTTATAAAATTTGCTGACCTCTTTTTTGAGATTTGATAACCCATCTGCCTGGACGCTGTAGCCATGCGTCCTGGGATCCTGAACGGCTTCGCACAGTTTGTCGATAATTGGTTTGGGGGTAGGATCCGATGGGTTTCCCATGCCCAGATCAATAATATCTTCGCCGGCCCGCCGGCGCGCAATTTTGATGGTGTTCAGACGCCCGAAGACATACGGCGGGAGTTCTTTGACCCTTTGAGAAACATCCAATGGCAAGAGATCCGACATTTTTGCCTCGCAGTTGAGAAATCAGCGTGCCTTTCAGCCCAACTTGCCGGTTTCTCTAAAGTTTAACGTTGATTTCAGATTCCGCCTTAATTTTCTGTACCCAGGCTTTAATTCGTTTTCTGGTCTTCAATTCTTCAGCTCGGGCCTTTACCTTATCTTGCACTTCTTCCATGGGCGGAGGATCCGTTGGATTGAACCGGGCGACAACTTTTGCAATATGAAAGTTGCCGTTATGGCGGAAGATGGGCGATACCCGGCCGACCTCAAGATTCTGAACGTATTTGTAGTACGGGTCGCCGGTCGTAATACCCTTAACGAGACCGCCGCGCATCCAGGAAAGGGGTTCCAACGATTCCGCGCGAACAAGTGTTTCGAAACGAACATCACTAAAAACGCGGGAGCGGACCCATCGTGCCCTTGCAGGGTCAGCGACAACAATTCTGCGGACATCGAGATGCTCTTCATACAAAGATTTGTATGCTTTTTTAATCTCACTGTTCGTTATATCTTTTGGTTTACCAACCACTTTTTCGGCGAGCAAAACAGTTTCCACAATCTCGCGCGAAACCATTTCACGTGCAATCTTCTCTTTTAGCAATTCAGGCGGAATCCCCTGATCGCGCAATTTTGTCTCGTACCGTCGAGCTGACATACCTTCCGCAGAGGCACGCTCGGAAAAGATACTTTCAGCCATTTTAAACTGCTGATTTTTAATTTGCTCTTCAGGAATTTTTATGCCGCGACGGCTCGCCTCCTGAAAAATCAGTTTGCGCTCGATATAGCTGTTGATCAGTTTTTCCCCAAATTGTTGGAGCAAGGCTTCGCCAAATTCCTGAACGGAGACGCTTTGTCCGTTGACAAACGCCGCGACACGCGCTCCCAGAATACGCCGTGTGTGCGGATCAGCTGAAATATTGGTGACCACGGTACTGGTGGCGTGAAGCTGTGCGAGCCAGATTTGAATAACGTCCTGCACCTCCCGCGCGTAAAGTTCTCGTTTAAGCTGACTCTGGCTGCTTTCAAAGTCTTTTTGAGGCTGAATTCTGCGTATAAACCGCAAAATATGCCAGAGTCGACCATCGTGATAAAGAGTGAATTCCCCGGGCCGTAATCCCTGCACAGATTGACCGATCTTTGTAGAGGCGGGAATGGGGAGGAGCCGCCCCCGATAGGGGGCACTCTCCCTGTCCAGGCTGTAACGTTCGACCGCTGTCCCCCAACGGTTCGGATCTTCTTTGAGCGCTGCCAGCATTTTCTCAGCAATTTCCTTGTTCGGCGCAGAAATATGGGCGAGAGAAATGCGCTCTCCATATGTCCACGCGTAATAATCGCGCAGATCTTCTTCGGTGATTTTAAGGTGCGGACGCAGAATTTTTTCTGCGAGCACCCGGATTTTAACGACCTCCGGCCGAACTGTCGAGGCTGCTTCTTCCCGTATTTGCTGGGGATCCCAACCGTATGAGGAGGCGATCTTCTCGAATTCCAGGGCGGTTGTGCGGGATTGTTCGTAGACTTTTCGGATACGCAGCTTGATTTCAAGCGCCTGCCGATCAGCCAGCTCCTTCTCCGTGATTGTTATATTCCGCCTGGCGGCAGCTTGTTCAATGAGTTTCCAATCCAAAAACTGGTTGAGTGTTGCACGCCCCAGAGACCGCACAAGAGCCCGGCGAAAATCCGTCCGACTGACCGGTTCCCCATTTATTGTGGCAATCACGGCTTCGGCCGATGCTGGTTCGGCATAACGCGGGGCGAACAGGCCGAGAAAGGCGCTAAGAGCGAAAACGACCCAAACTTTGACCTTAGACGACATAATAGATTGGCTTCCGTAGCTAAACGGGTGAACTGTTTCATCTGGACGCAACGGAGCCGGAGAAAACCGGGCTGCCTAACCCGATCCCAGCATACCGCTGAACCCAAGAAATGCCATGGCCATTAAACCCGTGCAGACAAAGGCGATCGGGGTGCCTCTGAGTGGCTCGGGCACGTCTGCACTATCAAGGCGTTCCCGAATACCGCTCATTAGCAGCATGGCCACCGTAAAGCCGAGGCCTGCTGCTATACCATGCCAGGACGCAGCAAGTAAACCCGGGGCAAAACCCGCGTCAACACTGGCCTGCATGTACTCAGGTGTGTCGGTGGTATTGATGAGTGCGACACCCATGATGGCACAGTTCGTTGTAATGAGTGGCAGGTAAACTCCCAAGGCTTCGTATAACGCAGGTATTCGCGAACGCAGAAACATCTCCACAAGCTGAACAAGGGTGGCAATGACAAGTATAAACATCGGGGTTTTGAGGACAAGAACCAGGTCCTGTTCGACCCAGGCTCCGCCTTCAACCAGGATCAGACTATAGAGAGTGAATGTAACACTACTCGCCATAAACATGACGAAAGTGACCGCGGCGCCCATACCCAGCGCATTTTTCACTTTTTGCGTTACGCCTATGAACGGACACAGGCCGAGAAATCGGGCCAACACGAAATTGTTGACGAATATCGCGGAAAAACCAATGGTGAGGAACGTCGCTAAATCCACGATCTTTCTCCCTTGACCTGTTAATTCACAATTCGGGTTTTGGGGCTTCGAAGCCAGTTAAAAGCTGCCAGAAGAAGGCCCAGGATCAGGAATGCTCCGGGGGCCTGGATCAATATACTTGCGGGAACGTATTCAACCGGCGAAGCGTCTGGCATCCAGGGGAACCCCCAGACCGTTCCGCTTCCGAGACCTTCTCGTACCATTGCAACCAAACAGATCGCTAATGCAAACCCCACGCCCGCGCCCATCCCGTCGAGGACAGAACGGGAAATGGAATTCTTGTACGCAAACGATTCCGCCCGGTGTAGGATCAGACAGTTCACCACGATCAGCGGTATAAATATCCCCAGAGCCGCATTAACCTCCGGTGGCAGAAATGCTTTGAACACGATCTCAATCATCGTGACAAAAGATGCAATCACCACAATGAAACACGGGATTCTCACTTCCCGGGGAATGACTTTTCGCAACACAGAAATGATGAAGTTCGAACAGGTCAGAACCGTGATCACCGCAATGCCCATAGCAGCGGCATTTTTCAATCCCGTTGTAACCGCCAGAGTGGGGCAAAGGCCAACAGCAAGCACGAACACCCCATTCTGCTTGATAAGTCCTTTTGTGAATTCCCGAATCGCCGGTTTCTCTGGCATCTTCTTACCGTTGCTGCTTATTTAATGGTGAAATCTAACGGGCGTATAATATAGCAAATGGCGTCCTTCATCTCAAGAAACATACTGCTTTCTTCGGCGTGCAGCCGGAGACTGTGGAGGCTAAGTCAGCCTCTTCTTTAACCTCTATGAGTTGCAAAGTTCCAAGAACAACCCGGCAAAGTTGAAAACAACCGGAATCGGGCAGAGAAGCCAGACCAAAAAACTCAAATAGGTTAGTTCAAGGCAAAACGGAGCCCAGATGATGTCGATTGCGAATACGATAAGGATCGACAATGATACTCCAAGAGTTGCCAGAAGCACAGCCCAAGGAATAGCCGGATGCAATGGAGTCCAGATTTCAAGTGTGGCATAAACCGTAGCAGGGAAAAATAGCACTCCCGCAACCAGTAAGACTGCCCGTCTCTGATGTACATAAGCGACCGCAGCCAGGCTCAAAAACGAGAACGACAAAATGGCCAGTGCCAGTTCCATCGCAAACGCGCCTCAGTTCGAAAGTCAGTTCTTAATCCAATAAACCCCAGCTTGCAGGGCGCCAAACGCAGCATTACAATCAGCAACGGTCGGCTGCAATTTATTGCACAAGCATATTTCGAGCGCCTACCGGGTCGGATTGGGAGGTGAAAAAGGTTTTTCAACACCCCCACCGCTTCAGAGCCTTTTAACTACCGGCGAGTTTAACTGTCATTTTACCGGACTGCAAATGCCCACAATAAGTTTCCACAAAACGCGTCCCCCCATTGCTCTGCTGACGGATTTCGGAACACGGGATAACTATGTCGGGGTTATGAAGGGCGTCATTTACCGGATTTGCCCCGAAGCGCGGATCGTTGACCTGTCGCATTCCGTCGGACGACAGGATGTGACCGAGGCCTCGTTCTTGCTCTCATCTTCCTATGAATATTTCCCAAAGGGAACAATATTTGTCTGTGTTGTGGATCCCGGCGTGGGAACGGGGAGAGCGATTGTCTGCATGGAAGCAAATAATCAGTTCTTTCTTGCGCCGGATAACGGACTCCTGAGTGTTGTGGCCGCGGAATGTTCCTCCGAACAGCTAATGCGGGTTACCAATACCAGGTATTTTCTTGACGAAATAAGTGCGACGTTCCATGGGCGCGATATTTTTGCGCCCGTTGCAGCGCACCTATGTGAGGGGCTCGATCCCGGAAAACTGGGGCGACCTATGCAGGAAATGCGTGGCCTGGATCTGCCGAATCCTGTGCGAACGACAGGGGGAAACTTGAAAGGCCAGTTTGTGTACGTGGATCAGTTTGGAAATCTGGTATCGAACATCAGTCTGGCAACATTGGAGAGAATCCTGCAATGGTCGGTGAGCGATCTCGAAATCAGGGCGGGGGACGAAAATATTGGCCCAATCCGGGGAAGCTACGGGGAGGTTCCGGAGGGACATCTGCTGGCTCTGATCGGGAGCAGCGGCTACCTGGAAGTAGCTATCAATAAAGGGTCCGCCGCTGAAAAAATCGGATGTAGCCGGGAAGATCAAGTGCTTGCGAAACCCCGCAAGAAAAACCGTTAATGAGCGGTGCCTTTGAGATCTCCCCCGATTCGGCAAACATTACGTGGCGCACAAAAGTTTTTACGGGCGGATAGCTCGCGTCGGTGTCCTGGGCAACGTTATCGACATGCAATTCCAGCGTGACAGGAGTCATGGCCCCGTTTTCGTCGTGACCTCTATCGTATTCGCATCCCGCGAGGGCGGCCATATCCGCATCGCCGGTGGCATCAATCACGATGTCGGCTGTCACAGCACGTAGCCCGCCCTTATTATTGCCAAACTGGAGTTGCCGTTTTGCGAACGGGCATCTTGCCTGTGGATGGTTAACATTTGCATTCCCATGAGAATTTCTTTCTGGAGAAATGCAGGCTATATCACCAGGGAACGGGTTTCCAGTGGCCCCACACTTTTACCAGCTTTATCACGGCCTCTGTCGGAAGTTTTGATTTGTGTTGCTGCTGCAGCGACTTGGGCGAACAACAGTGTTGGGGAAAAGGGGCTGCCATCATTTCTCAGGTAAGGGGCGCGTGGGCAAAATCTTAGAATACCTATTGCCTTAAATTCATGGAATGTCCAGGCTGACAACTTCGCCCCCGATCTTGAGTCCCTTATGTCCCTTCTGAGGCAAAGCTCCCGCCCTCCGCCTGTCATTGATATCCCATTACATTACGCCCAAGCGGCAGCAGGCCACCCACTTCGTTCCCCTGGACCCTGATCGGGTCGAGGCTGGTTATCAGCCATTTGTCGCCGGACTTTTCGAACGTCAATTCCCATTGGCTCCGCACAAGCTGGCCGCCGAAGCTGCGTCGTTCCGAGAAGCGCGTGATGACAACGATCTTGCAATTGGCGTTTGTGGCATCAACTTCAAGGTTTTGCCATTTTGTAATTTTTATTTTTGGCGCACCGAATTTATTCAGTCCTTGCTTGACGAAATCTCGCAGTTCTTTGCGGCCCATGGTTTCCTGCTTGAAGTTTGGGGAGACGAATTCCAATGTGCCAGCGACATCTCCCTGTTCGAGTGAACGGCCGCTTTTTTTGACGGACCGCACTACCTTCTCGCGGTCAGTATCGATGAGCCAAGAGGCTACTACGGCCAGTATAATGAGTAATGCTACCAGCAGCAGGAAAAACAGTACCGGATGGTTCTTTAGTTTCAAACTCAACAGGTGCACCTCGTTGGGGGTAGGTTAGTCGGCATAGCAGGCTCTCAGGGCCGCCTCAACTACATCGTCAGGTCCAGGCAGGAACGCATCTTCGAGCACTTTCGATTGCGGCGATATGGCGTCAGCCGAACCGATCCGTTCAATGGGGGCGTCGAGATAATCAAAGGCCTTTTCCTGAATTTGTGAAGCGATCTCGCCTGTATAGCTGCCTGTGCGGCAGGCCTGACTTGCCACGACGCAACTTCCGGTTTTTTGTATCGAAAGTATAATTCTTTCGGTATCCAGAGGGATAAGGGTCCGCGGGTCGATAATCTCCGCCTGGATTCCATATTCCTCGGCCAGAGTCTCGGCGACTTCACCCATAAAATCGGCAACAAAACCCCAGGCGACAATCGTTACGTCACTGCCTTCCCGACGCACCGCAGCTTTACCGAATGGGACAAGATGTTCGTCTTTCGGAACCTCACCCTTTTTATTGTAAAGCTGCTGGGATTCGACAAACATGACCGGATTGTCATCGCGGATAGCCGTCTTAAGAAGTCCTTTGGCATCGGACGGTGTGGATGGGTAGGCTACCAGAAGACCCGGTGTGTGGGTTGAATGGGATTCGAGAGCCTGTGAATGTTGTCCGCCGTAGCCTTTCCCGGCGCCGGTGGAGGTTCGAATGACCATCGGAACGTTATTCCGTCCGCCGCTCATGTAATGCCATTTTGCGGCTTGATTGTAGATTTGGTCGCCGGCCATGAATTCAAAATCGCTATACATTAACTCAACAATGGGGCGCAGCCCTGTCATGGCCGCTCCTACGCCAGTGCCGATAATAGCCGCCTCGCTAATGCTGGCGTTGAATATGCGTTTGCGGCCCAGCGCCTCGACGAGACCTTTGGTGACTTTGAAGGCGCCGCCGTAATCGGCAACATCTTCCCCGTAGAGAATGACCCGTTCATCGCGTAACATCTCTTCGATCATAGCTTCGCGGAGCGCCTCACGCATGGTCATAACGCCATCTTCGCGCTCAGGGTAGGGCGGTTCGTCCAGCGTCTCGACTTTGCTGAATTTCTCGGGGACGTCGTCAGATCGGGTGTCGGCAAAGACGTATTTAGTGACTTCGTCAGCCGGAGGGTCTTCGGCTTTGGCCGCACGAATTGCGGATTCTTCATGGCGTTTTTGGACTTCTGCCTCGAGTTCGTCAACTTGGTCCTCGGAGGCCACGCCGGCGTCGAGTATCTGTTTTTTGAAGTTTTCAACCGGGTCGATTTCCTTCCAGGCCTTTTCTTCTTCTTTCTGGCGATATTCGGTTCGCGGGTCACTTAGCGAATGGCCCTGGTAGCGATAGCAGATCAATTCTCGCAGAATGGGGCCTTTCCCTTCTCGTGCAAGTTCTGCGGCTTCGGTGATTGAATTGCGGACAGCAAGCACGTCCATACCGTTGACAACTTCGGCGTGCATAACTTGCGGGTGGAAAGCGGCCGCGCGTCGGGCAAGATAATCAATACCGGAAACTTCACCACGTTGCTGCCCGGTCATGCCGTACTGATTGTTGACAATAGCGAAGATTGTGGGAACTCCGAATGGATTCTCGGCCAGTTCGTTCGTGAACTGGGCCATACTCGCCATGTTCAGTGATTCAAGCACAACTCCATTGGCATAGGCACCGTCTCCGGCAAAGCACAGAACGACTTTCTCGTTTTCAAGGAATCGGCAGGTGTACCCGGCACCGGTCGCAATGGGGGTGGAGCCACCAACGATGGCATTGGCGCCGAGGTGCCCGCTCGTAAAATCGGCGATATGCATACCACCGCCACGGCCGCGGCAATATCCGTCGTCCTTACCGAAAAGTTCCGCAATCGTGCGGTATATGTGCTCGAATTTCGCTTTATCTCGGAGTTCCTGGCCTTCCAGTGATTCGGCCTCTTCAGAGCCCAACCACTCACGAATTTCCTCATCCGAGCGAGCCGAAATAGCGGCGTAACCCTTGGCGATACCATCTCCATGGCCGCGGTGGGTGCTGGTAATGTAGTCTGCGTAGTCAATAGCCGAGCAGGAACCGACGCTGGTAGCTTCCTGGCCAATCGAGAGGTGTGTGGGGCCACGGTACTGAAAATTCATCTTCCGCAGGGGTTCGAACGATTGCATCCGAAGGGCAAGAATCATCTGTTCGAAAGCCCGGATGCTGAACATCCATTCCAGCAACTCAAGGGCTTCTTCGCCTGTGATAGTTTCGTTTTCCAACTCATCTTCGAGGGACTCTTGATATTGGAAGATGGGGATTTTGGGGAAATCAAGTTCATCCGGCTTAAATTCGGGGTAGACATTGATCTTGCGAACCACTTTTTGTCTCCTCTGAGAAACATGCAGGCTAAACGCAACAGACGGGTTTCATTTCGGGGGAAACAACCGAAGTCTGATCATTTTCTTCCCCCGAGAACAAGTGGTGATTTATACACAATGGACGTTTAAGTTGCAACCGCGAAGCGTGGATAGCATTTTGAAGTCCGACCTGCGGCTGACAGCAGTTTTCACCCGAGATTTATACGTGGCAGATGCGCCCGTACTGCACCTGACCCGCTGAGCCGTTTGCCCTCATAAAAAACATTGGCACAGGTCTAAAGCGGTAGCCAGAAAAAGTTTTTACCCCAAAATCCGGCTTTCAGAGGCGTTCAGAAAATAATTTAGCCTCAGAACCGTTCGCCCCCCGCGAGCGGACTGGACTTCAGCCGGAGGCTGGAGTTCAGAACGCGGTGCGATTCGATACAACGACAGGGTCGCATGCAAGATGGCTACGCTACTATAACGACACACCCGCGCAGTGCCCGGCTATGAGGGGCCTGGCGTCTTCTGTATCACAGGCATCGTGTGCCTTTAGCGTGCGTTACACTCGCTCATTCAGGTCCAAATGTCATTGCGAGGCGTGCCGCGCAGCGGGACGCCGCGGCATTCTCGCTGTTGAGCTGAAAAAACGACGAGATTGCTTCGCCCATCTTACGATGGACTCGCAATGACTCATGAAGCGGTGTTTCCGGGCTAAATACGTACATTCTGCCTGTCAGCGGCCCGACTGCGAGGAGAAAGGTTTTTTGTTCTCCCGTGCATTTCTGCAAGATTTGTCCGCCTCAAGTCCAGTTTCGCCCGCTGGTGGCGGGCTCAGCTGAACTCGAGTCTGCGGGATACGCGGTCGAGAAGCGGGGTTGCAAAATTACAGAATGATTGACAGCAGACATCAGGTTTATATTCCAACAACCGTTATCGACTTTTCCGAAGAAAACTTGTCCGTTTGCGCAGCCTTGCAAGCTGGAAACGGTACTGTATCATACTGGTTCTGTGTTCTATGAGCGAGGTTTTCTTCTTTGCGAAAGGCTGAACCATGATCAGTTTCCAGGATTTCCAGGAAATGGAGCTTAAAGTCGGCAGAGTTATCAGCGTTGAGGATCATCCCGATGCCGATAAGCTTTTGATTCTGCGGGTAGATCTGGGTGAGGATGATCCACGGACACTCGTTGCAGGGCTTAAAGGGCACTACTCGGCAGAAGAACTCGAGGGGAAACTCATCGTCGTGGTTTCGAATCTGGAACCGGCCCGATTGCGGGGAGTGGAAAGCAACGGCATGCTGCTGGCCGCGCAGGAAGATGAGAAGGTTGTTTTGCTGACGCTTGACGAGCCGATCAAGCCAGGATCCGAGGTGCTGTGAGGGGGCATTTTCTTTTTGGCAGACAGCAAATTAATGGTTCTGCGGGAGTTGAGGCAGATTCTGATCGGGGTTGAAATGTGCTGAGGTGGCCTCGCGTCGGTATATGGGGTTCTTTATGGCTGGAAAAGTTGCTGCCTGTTGTTAATGCGGCGAGCCTCTTTCTGGCGTTGGAATTCTTTCTAAAACAGCCGCATTCATTTGAGCACAACCCCATCCGGATTCAGGCTAATGCCCCACGCCCGTCCGCTGGTCTTGAGCACCGCGTGAATAGAATCGCCTTTTGCCTCGGGAATGCTTAGCCATCTGGATCGCTCGCTGCTGGTCGCAGGAGACAGTTCGAAAATGGTAGCGAAAATAGCCCGTCGGCCGGTGACGCGTCGGATGAGACAGGGCTCACGCTGGTTGATTCTGTAGCCGATCCCATACCCGGTGAAGAAGCGTTGCTTGCCCGTCGAACAAACGACTAAAGGCAGTTGAAGATTCTTCTCGGCGGAAAAAATCCAGGAAGCTGAACTGAAAGCGTCAGTTTTAGGACGATGCCACCGTTTGATCTGGCTGAAATGCTGATAACCGTTTTTTGAACCGATTTGCGCCTCTTCCTTTCTCCAGTAAAATAGTCGCGGAGCAATTTTTGACGCTCTTGCGTGGGTGAACAAATCAATCTGCGTCTCCTCCGGTGTCTCAACCTGGAAAATATCAACCAGAACGGAAGGGGTGAGAAACAAGTAGCGTCGGAGCGTGCCGCCGGGGTAGGCGCCCGTCGATTCGGCAGCGCATGCCGCGTAATTTTCTTCCTTTTTCAGCCACAGGAGTCGTCCGGTCGTTGCTTTCTGTGTTTTGCCTCCGATGGTGACCGTGTTATGTGCGCAGGTGTGTTTGACCCACGTTTTGTATTCTTTGTGCCGGTAACTGAGGCGGCCGGGATCCAGCAACCACTCGCGTCCCATTGCATAAAGCGTAATGTTAAGTTTGTCGTAATGTCCATGTCCGCCGCCGTGAGGGCCGTAGTCAAAAAATATACAGTTGGCCTTTTGGCCCTGGCCGATTTCGAGTTTTACCAAGCCGGCATCCGGCAGATCCTTTGATCCTGTGGTCAGGGGCCACTGGAGTTCAGCGTCTTCTCCGAGAAGTTTGTGAACTTTTCTGGCATCGCCAGCCGCGTAGGCGCGCGCAAAAATCGGTTCCTGATAGGTTTCCCATGCCCATTTGAAATAACCATGAAATCCGCCAATGCTCATAGGATCACTGTCATTTATGGCCGGAAAACGTCCGTTAGGGTATGAAGCGACAATAGGCCCGCGGATCATGGCCTTAAATTTGGGGTGTTTGTGAAGAGGAAGGCCCATTTTCTGACCAGCTTCGACAATTTCCAGCATGGCCTGCAAGGCATAGCGGTGGTAGGCCATAGTGCCTTCAAACCACAAACCATCCTGTCCAACGCTACGATCGAGCTGATCGAAATAACCACCTTTCATTGTTAGAGTTTTGCGAACGAGCTCTTTATCTTCGAGAACGGAAGCAATGGCCATTAAACCGGCATTGTACCAGGTTTGGTGGTTGCTACGACCCTGATTGAAGACCAGAAGTGTCTCAGAGATGAGTCGAAACAAGTCTTCTTCGACGTGTTGCTTTTCCTTTTGGGACCAGACCGGGCATGTGCGGGTCAGGTCGTAGGCTTTCGCAAGTTTGATGACGCTGGTGGCTTCATCAAGGCTTTGAACGTAGCGGCGTCCCCCGAGCCGCGCCAGCATACCATGATGTCCCCATCGGTCGATGCGTTCGGGATACGAGTCGTAACGGTCCGCCAGGCCGGTCAGAATGCGTTTAACCTCATGGGCGTACTTTTCCGTTCCCGAGTAGGCATAAGCCCACCCCAGACTCAGTGACGCTTTGTCCAACCGGGAATGCATGATTCCCCGATAGGCGGCAACGATTCTTTCGGTTGTATAAATTTTGCCACATTTCGGGCATTTGTGTTTTTGGGGCGAAAGGGGCTTAAGGCGCGAACCATCTTCAGGACATGCGTAGTAGAAGTACCAGGAGCCGTATTTGTCAGGAATGGAAAGGGGCGATTCAAGGTGCCTTTTGGCTTTACGGAGTGCGGCCTTTTTGATTTCTTCAAATTTGGGCGACTTTTTGGTTTGGGAGAGTTGCTCTCTTGTGGTGGCAAGTCGCGGGGGAGGAGGGAAGTCGGGCTCAATCTCCGCGTACACAGCGCCTGTCAGCAGAGAAAGCACACCGGTGATAAATAAAGCTACGCGTCTCATCTCTCACTCAATTATAAGGAAACAATTACGTTTAAGCAGAGTTAACAGCGGCCTGATCGCAACTTGGCTACTTTGCGGCACAGGTTTTCCGTGGGGGAACACGGCTATTGCGCTGGGTTGCATTTGGGGCAGGGCTTGTAGCCAAGGGCTTTTACTTCGTCAAGAGGGCGCGGCACGGCGCCGAGTCCTTTGATCATTGAGCATCCACGGCGGTGATAATATTCTCCTGTTCGGGTGACAAACACCTTTTTCGAACCGCGGATTGTATTGGTGGGTTCGGTATCAACATCCATTTCTTCTCCGGCCTTCTGCCACAGCCCGGTGATTCTTTCTCGCACTTCGGGGACAAACACCACGGCGTATACGATGCCAGCAATCACGAGCACAACAAGAATTTTTCGAATCGGCACATAAACACGCGGCATTTTCCGTCCCCCCTTCATTCGTTATCAGGTAATTTTTTGCCTGGCTTCATCCAGGCGTTTGACGCATTCATCTCTGCCCAGGATTTCCATGGTTTCAAAGAGAGGCGTGCTGACCCGACGGCAGGTTATCGCGACCCGCAAAGGCATGTAGAGCCATCCGCGTTTCCAGTCGTGTTCGTCACAGAGGTTCTGGAATGCCACTTCCAACGTTTCCGTATCCCAGGATCCCAGCTCCGAGAGTGTGACCGAGCAGGCCCGGAGGATTTCGGCCGCGAGACTGCCGTCTTGTTTCTTAGGAATCAAATCTTCAGAATCGTATTCTTCTGTATCGAAAAAGAATGCCGTCTTCTGGTCGAATTCGGACAGTTTTTCCATTCTCTCCTGCACAAGCGGTACGATATTCATGAGTTTGCCCACGGGTTCATCCGCGTGACACGTGTAGTCGCCCGCGAGAATCCTTTCCAATAGCTCGCGCGTTTGCAGCTCGCGAATATATTCCCCGTTGAGCCAGTCCAATTTTTCGAGATCGAAGACCGGTCCGCTTGTTTTCACCCGATCCCAGCTGAATTTTTCGATCATTTCTTTAATCGAGAACTTTTCCCGATCTTCTTCGAGGGACCATCCCATGCGTGCGAGGAAATTCAGCAGCGCTTCGGGGAGGTAGCCTTCCTGACGATACCAGTCAAGTGATACAGGATTTTTCCGTTTGCTGATTTTTGATTTGTCTTTGTTGCGGAGAAGTGGAAGGTGGATGAAAACCGGTGGGTTCCAGGCGAAAGCTTCATAAAGAAGGATATGTTTAGGCGTGGAGCTGATCCATTCTTCGGCGCGTATGACATGTGAGATGCCCATGAGGTGGTCATCCACGACGTTGGCAAGGTGGTAGGTGGGGAACCCGTCACTTTTAAGGAGAACCTGGTCGTCGATTTCATTGTTGGGGAAAGATATCTCTCCGCGAATGCGGTCTCCGAAAGATGTCTCGCCGTCTTCAGGGGCTTTCAGCCGGATGGTATACGGGATGTCAGCGTCGAGCTTTTGAGTGATTTCTTCTTCGCTCAGGTTTCGGCAGTGCCCATCGTAACCGAAGGATGTTTTCTCCTTTCTTTGTTGTTCGCGGAGTTCTGCGAGTCTCTCAGAAGTGCAGAAACAACGATATGCTTTGCTGTTCTCAAGGAGTTGGTGAGCGTGCTCGCGATAAAGTTCTGAGCGTTCACTCTGTCGATATGGTCCCGTGGGGCCGTCTTTATCGGGGCCTTCGTCCCATTCCAAACCGAGCCAGCGAAGGGCACGAATGATGGCCTCTTCGCTTTCTTTGGTTGAACGTTCGCGGTCGGTGTCTTCAATACGGAGCAAAAAATCACCGTTTTGCTGTCGGGCGAAAACGTAATTAAAAAGCGTTATGTACGCCGTTCCAACGTGCGGGGGGCCGGTTGGTGACGGGGCAGATCGGACGCGAACTCGGTCAGCACTATCTGTCATTGTAAACTCCAAAAATGGATGTTCTCTCGCTGGTCCCCTGGAATTAATGTAAATTTACCAGAACCACCCGCAGGCGTCAATACCGGTGGGAGCCTCATGCGGGAGGGACGCCAGAGACTTAAGGGCCATTAAAGGAACTGCGGGGGGTTTTTGAACAGAGGAGCGAACGTTTGACATGCGACCGAATGGCCCGTAGTATCAGGAATACTGGGGCGTATTATGTCCTCTTTTTTATCGACCTAATTCTTTGCCGATTCCCTGTTTAACCGAGCTTACCATGAGCGCAAAAAATACGAATAACGACGCCGGATCTGATGAAGCACAATCGCTCGATTTCATCCGTGAGATAGTCGAAGAGGATCTGGAAAAGGGGAAATACGAGGGCCGCGTGCATACACGTTTCCCGCCCGAGCCGAACGCTTATCCCCATCTGGGACACGCCTATGCGGCATATTTCAACTACATGCTTGCACAGGATTATGATGGGCAATTTAACCTGCGTTTCGACGATACCAATCCGCTGACGGAAGAACAAAAATATGTTGAGGCGTTTATCGAGGATTTGCGCTGGCTCGGAATCGATTGGGAAGATCGCCTGTTTTTCGCCTCTGACTATTTTGGGCGGATGTACGATTGGGCCGTTCAGCTTGTCGAGCAGGGCGATGCCTATGTCGACAGTCTCAGCGCGGAAGAAATCAGCAAATATCGCGGAAGCTGGAATGAACCAGGCAAAGAAAGTCCTTACAGGGACCGATCGGTCGAGGAAAATCTGGACTTGCTGGAGTGCATGAAAAACGGAGATTTGGAAGAAGGCGAGTGTGTTCTCCGGGCGAAGATCGATATGAGCCACGACAACCAAAATATGCGTGATCCGGTGATGTACCGGATCATCCACGCGGAACACTATCGAACGGGGGATGAATGGTGTATCTATCCTACTTACGATTGGGCTCACGGGCTTGAAGACTCTATCGAAGGAATTACCCACTCAATCTGCTCGATCGAGTTTGAGAATCACCGGCCTCTTTACAATTGGTTTCTTGAACATCTGGATATTTATCACCCCCAGCAGATAGAATTCGCCCGGTTCAATCTGTCCAATACCATCATGAGCAAGCGGAAGCTGCTCGAACTCGTGGATGAAGGCTATGTTGAAGGGCTGGACGATCCCCGTCTGCCGACGATAAGTGGTATGCGGCGGAGAGGTTACACTCCCGGGGCACTCCGCGAGTTCATCGGGAAAGTGGGTGTCTCGAAAACCCCCAGCACTGTCGAAATGGCCTTGCTTGAACACTGCCTGCGCCAGGATCTCAACCGCCGCTGCGAGCGGCGAATGGGGGTGCTCCGGCCCCTGAAAGTCGTGATTGAGAATTACCCCGAAAGCAAAGAGGAAGAGCTCGAGTTTATCAACAATCCCGAGGATGAAAGTGCCGGCACACGAATGGTCCCGTTTTCCCGCGAACTGTTTATCGAACGGGACGATTTCATGGAAGAACCGGTCAAGAAGTTCTACCGGTTGGCTCCCGGACGCGAAGTGCGACTGCGCTACGCATATTTCCTGAAGTGTGAGGATGTGGTCAAAGACGAGAATGGGAACGTGATTGAACTGCGCTGCAGCTATGACCCCGAAACCCGCGGGGGGAGCGCCCCCGATGGGCGAAAGGTCAAGGCCACACTTCACTGGGTTTCGGCAAAGCACGCTTTGGATGCTACGGTTCGCGTGTACGAACGACTGTTGCTGGACGAAAATGCCGTGAGCGAAGATGCGGATTGGAAGGAACGTTTGAATCCGAAATCACGCCACGATATGGGAAGCTGCAAAGTCGAACCAAGTCTGGCGGATGCGGAACCCGGCGCGCGTTTCCAGTTCGAACGCAAGGGTTATTACTGTGTTGACCCGGCTAGCAGCGCTGAAGATCTGGTTTTTAATCAAACCGTTACCATGCGGGATCAGTGGCGCAAGATCCAGAAACGACGGAAACAGCAGAAAAAGCAGGGGGGATGAGGGACAAAAGGGACCCAAAGGACGTAAGAGACTTCTGGTGTGGGAATTTATGCTGGTGGTCCATTCCACTTGAAGCAAGAGAAGTATTTCATGCATTCTGGTGCAGGTTTTCTGGATATGGTTGCAAGAAGATCTTCCTGGATAGTCCGGTTGGTTCTATGCGTCACCGGGCTGTTGTTGCCCCCGGTTTTTGCCGCCAGAATACCACGCGTTTTGTCGCTTCAACACGCCGTAGAGATCGAGAGAGCGCCGAAAATCGATGGAAAACTCAACGATCAATGCTGGGGCGAGAAACCCGTTTTCACAGGATTCTATGATTTCCATGCGTCGGATCCGCGTCCGGCTCCCGTGAAAACAGATCTTCACGTTGCGTTCGATCAAGAAGGTCTGTATTTCGCCATACGTAATTACGAAGATGAACCGGGAAAAATCCGGGCGACAGCGACCAATCGGGACGATGCGAATCTGTGGCGGGATGACTCAATAGAACTGTATTTTTCACGGGGGCCCGAAGATCCTCAAAAGTACCGCAAGTTTGCGATCAATGCCGGAGGCACTCATTGGGATCAGATCTGGAAGGGACCGAAAGACGCTGACATAGGCTGGAACGCAAATGGGTGGCGGTCGGGCGTCTCCCAGGATGAAAAGGGGTGGATCGTGGAACTGATGATACCGTGGTCTGACCTGGGCGGACAGGCAAAAAAGGGAGATGTGTGGCGGTTTGCCGCGATCCGGTTTTCTTATACGTCCGGCAAACGTTTTGCCTCCTCGGCGTTCCGGGCTCGGTTCGATAATCCGGATGGTTTCGGTTACCTGCATTTCGGACGGATCAAGTCAGGGGACCACCGGATTGAGAAATTGGGTCAACAGATCGGCGGAACGTGGTACCTACCATTGGAGGGTCAGACGGTTCTGAGTAAAGAAGGGAAAGTTGTGGTGCGAAATCAGGGGGAAATCCTCAAAGCACAAAAAAAGAAAGTCCGGCAAAAACTCCGGCGAAAAAAGCGAAATTTGACGTCAAAACATCCCGAACTTGAAAATGCGGCTGAAAGGTACGGCGAAGAACTTGTTGCTGTCCAGACGGCAGGTGATAGCGGCCCGGTTTTCGCCCGGCGTCTTGCAAAACTGACGGAGATCGAAAGAAACCTGAAAAAATTGCCCCCCGAAACCGATATCAGAGGACCGGAAAAGGATACGCAAAAGGGAGTCGAGGTGTACACTGTGAAAAGTCCGTACCTGGCGGGCAAAAACAGAATCGAAGTGCTTCTGCCGGAGGCTTTCGACCAGGGCAAGTCGTATCGGGTGCTCTACGTCCTGCCTGTCAATACGGGGATTGGCGGCCGGTGGGGCGACTGCCTGCAGGTGGTGAAGCAAACGGGGTTGCACAATAAACATGAGCTGATTTGCGTGACAATGGCCTTCGATACGACGCCCTGGTACGGGGCGCACGACAGTGACCCATCCATTCGGCACGAAAATTACATGAAAAAACTGGTGATTCCACTTATAGAAAAGCACTATCCGGTGGTAGAGCCACCGGATGGGCGTCTTTTACTCGGATTCAGCAAATCGGGCTGGGGTAGTTTCTCGCTGATTCTCAGGAATCCGGACTTCTTTGGATACGCCTGTTCCTGGGACGCCCCATTGATCATGGATGAGAATGATTACGGGATATGGAGCACTGAAAAACATTACGGTACGAAGGAGAATTTTCTGAATTACCTTCCGAAGAAATTGGTGGTGAAGAATGCCGGGGAGTTTCGGGATAAAACACGTCTGGTGCTGCTGGGCCACCAGTTTTTCGGGAACCGCTCGGCCTGTCCGAAAGATGAACCGCACACCGCCAGCTTCCACGAGCAGCTGCAGGGGCTCAAAATCCGCCATGCTTACGATAACACCGTCAAGGCTCCCCACAGTTGGAACCAACAGTGGTTGCGTATTGCGATTGAAAAGATTGTTACGATTGCTGAATCGGAAAAATAAAGGAACGGGAAACCTTGCTTTGCCTCTTTTCCGTCCATTAGATCGCCAAAATTCATACAACCACTGCTCAAAGGGGCGAAACTTTTACTGCAGCTCGTCCGAGCGTTACATATTTCAGGGTTCAGGTTTCCTTCAGTATGCTGCGAATTTCGCTATCTTCGAGTTCAGGAAAATTTTTGTAGTAGGACGCAACGGCGAACGGGGGATACGCCTGGCAGACCAGACAGTAGCAGCAGTCAAAAAGCTCGGCTACACGGTGTAGCGAATCGGCGGGAGTGACGGGGACGCCCAAAACCAGGCGGGATGGATCTTGCCCGCGTGCTTTCTGGTCGGAAAAAGTCTCTCAGGAGAATCTGTCTGGTTCCTGATATGTATTTTCGTGTCGCTTCCGCTTTCCTGTTGAAACATTTCTGCCTTCCTGTGCATTATGATCTTTTTCGGGGGGGAGGTACGGTTTCCCGCACTGGCAAACGAACCCGGGCAGTGGTTTGTCTCCCGGAAACTCTTCTTTGATGCGGCGATGGCAGTCGGGGCAGATAACGGAAATTGTCACGGAGGTTGAATCTGTTTTTGTCGCCGATGTCATAGTGTCAGTCTCCGTTTGAGGGGTTCGGGACAACTTCAAAAGTATTTTTGTCTCTGCACTGGTCGTCCCTAAAGTAGCGGTACCTTCCGCTCGAAGGTGGCCGATCGAGTTTCAGAGAGATTAGATTTAGCAATCTCATTCGCTCGATCAACCGATGGACCACGGGGGCATCCTGGATCCTGGCCGTGGCTTCTGTGGCGGGACGGCGGGAGATATTACTCTTCCACAGTCAGCGGTGAATCGCCTTCCCAGGTGCCGTGGATGTTGCACCACTCGAAAGCGCGAAGTTGTTTGTGTATATGGTCGAGCGAAACGCAGAACGTGACGACCGGACACATCTTTCCATGCACAAAATGCGCTCGCCCAAGGTACGTGTCGTCGGCGTAGAGCT
This sequence comes from Candidatus Brocadiia bacterium, assembly GCA_046538485.1. Taxonomy (GTDB): domain Bacteria; phylum Planctomycetota; class Brocadiia; order SM23-32; family SM23-32; genus JBKHIT01. Next base: position 28,178 of record JBKHIT010000034.1, read on the forward strand.
CAATGAAGTTGATGAAATGGTCGGGGTCCGAGGGGTGGTCCTTGTATTTGCCCACCTCGACGGTGACTTCGAAACATTCCCCTGTTTTGACGGTATCCGGGCCCGTGATGACCGGAACATGTTTCTTTTCCAGTGCGCTCATCTGTTCAGGATCATCGGTTTCGGCTTTGTTGACCCCACAGTGCAGATCATCTTCACAGTTGGAATATCCTTCGTTTTCAGACATTTTGTTGCGCTCCTTTCGTGCTAGTAAAATGGAACGAGGCACTTTTTCGGACAGGTCAAGTTTCGAATTCGTATCCTTGTTTTTTCCAGCCGGCTTTCCCGGCCTCGAAGTCGATGACATCGGTGTAACCGAGTTTTTCCATTTTCATTGCAGCTTTAGGGGAAGCAGGGCATTTGCGGTTGGCGCAATAAACAACAACGGTCCTGTCTTTTTGGGGCACGATTGTTTGAATGTTTTCATTGAAATCGTCGTCGAGTGGTACATTGATGGCCCCGGGCAAATGGCCGGCCTCGTAAGCATCTTCGTGGAGGACATCGACGATTGCCAATGGACCATTATCGTTTATTCTCTCCCGCAGTTCCTCAGCTCCTATTTTCTCCATAAGTTGACCTCACAAAGTTAGAACTCTTTGTAGGAACCGTGATCCTTTCAAACTATTCACGAGTGTATCTCATATTCTCGGTGTAACAATAGGGTTTTCCCTCACTTTTGCCTTCGGAAAACCTGAGAAGATTGAAGCATACTCAGCAGGTGTTGAGCCGTACAAGCTGGATACGCGTGCTGTCAAAGTGATGAAGGAAAGCGGTGGGACATCTCCGTGTAGCGGTACCGCCGTATCCGAGGCCAAATCCGATCGTTTGTTGAGTCATTGCCTGAAGTGCTTTGATGTTCTGCGTAGGATTCTCGCGCCACTTCCGATATGGATACGCGAATGGATATGCAGGAGATAGTGACGGAGATTTTTCTGGAGAATGCGGTTAGCCTGGCCGGGGATGCCGAAGCTGATAGCCTTATGACTTGCGAGGAGGTATTCCCGGAAGTCGACGAACTGCGAATTTTTCAGTCTGGCATCGGGAGATTGCAGAATTTTTCCAGAGCGCTGCAGATGGCATCGATATTTTCGAGTGGGACATCAGGTTCACATTCTGCATAGAACATGAGGCCGCCTTCCGGCAAGTGGAGTTCCGCGAATGCTTCTCCGATGTGATCTTCAATTTGGGATGGGCTGGCAAAAGGGAACAGCTGGCGATCGAGGTCCTGATGCAGAGCAATCTTGCCTCTGGCAACTTCCTTCAGACCTTCCAAACCATTGGACCGGAATTGTGGGTTCAATAGAGTCACTCCAACTTCTTGGAGATCGGGAATGATCTCCAGAATGTGACCGTCGGTATGGAGACGGATCGGGATGTTACGTTCCCGACACGGCCTGAACATTTTAGCGTATGACGGTTTGATGACCTTGCGCCACCGTGCGGGACTCATGGGAAGCGAATCCTGCAGCCCCAGATCTTCGCCGAACCCCATCATCTCAGCCCCGAGTTCAAGATATTTCTCCACGACCGTGCAGTTGTAGTTTTGGGGTCTTTGTTTTTGTACAGTATTGCCATACTTTTCCCAGTCGGTCTTGAAAGTTAAAAAAGGATGGGACACTTGAGTTTTCGGCTCAGGATATCCCCCGCCCGAAGTGGTAACAATATTAGCGGGTGAAAGTGTCAGAATCAAGGTGGTCGCGTGCCCGAATCAGGACATTTTACCGTAGCTGAGAGCTTCGTCGTACATGGCCAGTATGTTCTCGATCGGAGTGTTCGGCTGGAGGTTGTGGCATGGCGCAAGAATGTAACCGGTTCCATCGCTCGCGAGACTGTCAATACAATGACGCACTTCCTTGCGCACGTCTGTTGGGCTTCCAAAAGGGAGAATGTTCTGGTTTTCGACAGCCCCATGGAAACAAATCTTATTGCCGAATTCTTCTTTGAGTTTTTTCATATCCATATCGGCGCAGGTCCACTGAACGGGATTTAAAACATCAATACCCATCTCGATGAGCAGCGGGAGGAACGCCCGGCAACTTCCGTCATCGTGATGGAAGACCTTGATGTCGAATTCGTGACATAGATCGATAAAACGTTTGTGGTGTGGCGCGTAAAACTCTTCATACAATTCCATGCTGATGAGCGGTCCCGTCTGACTTCCGAGATCGTCAGTGACCTGGGCAACGTCGATCAACTCGCCGGCTTCTTCGAACATTCGGCGATGGTGATCGTAGAAGAAATCGGAGATTCGCTGCACCACCTCATGTGTTAAATCTGGGTCGAGTACCGGATCCATCAGCGATTGTTCGAGACCACGCAGCAGGTTGTGATAGTAAAAGGGGGCCATGTAGCCGCACTGTACGACTTTCTTGTCGTGGACTTCTTCCGCAGCTGCCGGCATACCGGAATAATCGAACCAGTCTGTTGTGGGCCATCGGTAATCGTTCAGATCAGCGATCGTTTCGGCGTCGGCCAGAGGATTCAAGGACTGTTCGTTATAGATCCCATCATAATACTCGACCTGTTTTCGACGTATGCCCCAGAAGTCAACACTTTCCCCTTCGGGCATTTCGGGGAGCGGGGGCCCGACGTATTCCGGGCCGATCCCGGTCATTCCATCGATGTAAAGTTCCGCCCGGATGTCGGTATCTTCCCCGAAATGATCGCGTAATTTCGCCCAGACTTCACCGGTTGCCCAGATATCAGTCGGCACACGGTCGACGGGGCGGAGGTCCATCGCGGCCAGCATCCGTTCTCTTGAATTCATTTGTTGTCCCGGGCTTGATTGAGAAAAGGAATGAGTTGGGAATTCTAATAACACGTTCCCTGCTTGTCTGTGTGGGATCGACCGTGACCGAGCGGTTTACTGAAAGCCATTCTTCGAGGTAACAGAATTTGACCTTCGGTAGTCTCACAGCAAAATGCAAATGTCCATCCACCATGATTTGAGGCGCTTTCATTCGAAAGCGTCACGGTGAGATTGTTACTGCCTTTGGCGAGTTCCACGTCGAGAGTTTCCGCTCGAAAAGCGTCATGTTGTCCCAGCGATTTGGGCGCCTGGTCATTGAGCCGGAACGTCAGTTCGTCGTCCCAGGCCAGTTGAATGGAGGCCACGGTGGTATTGGGTGAGTGAATCTGGCATTGTGCGAATGCTGCGACCCCCGTATGGTGCGTTCCGACACCGCGGGTGGTCGGGCGGAAATAGTGGTTGAAATCGATGAAGCCATGGTGAGATCGGGCGGGCAGCCAATCCAATGATGCGAGATCGGTTTCCGTGATGGCTTCCTGGTCGACGGGGCCCGCAATCCCCCATTCCCCGCAATCCGGCAATGTTAGATCGCAGGAACCCGCAGGAAGTTCTGTTGGCGAAAGCAGTTTTTCAAAGTCGGGCATTTCAAAAAATGGCCGGACAGAGCCTTTCTGATACCAGTAGACCGTCGAACATATATCGTTGGCCATCGATCCAAAACGGAACTGAATAGAATCATCGTAGGTAATGGAATCGTATTCGTAAAAACGATAACCAACGATGCGTGGGGCCGGGCGCGCCAGACCCTGGTCGTCGTGTGTATAGAAAGGCAGACCTTCGTAAAGGTGGGAATCGGCGGGATGGAGGTTGCCGCCATAACCGGCACCAAAACAGTCTTCTCCGCCGATACCGCGGATGTAGGCCGGGTGTTGCCCTTCGCCATCAATATAGATGTTATCTCCGCCGCCGTGACTCCAGCGGTCGGTATCGTCGAGCAACCGAACCCCATAGACAAATCCCAGGAGTCGGCCCGGTCCGTCAGCGTCGAGAATCAGAAAATCTCGCCCATGGGACTCTGCGGGCATTTCGCGCCGCCACCGCGCACAAAACCGGCGTTCTTCTGGCAAGGTCTGGTCGGGAAATCGGTGCCAGTTTACCTGGAGGTAGGCCGCGGTCCCGCCGGGACCCGCTTCGATCTCGACCTTCGCTGAGCGCGCGAATGGCATGGGGAAATAACAGTTATAGCCGTTCCACGCTTTGACAGATAGGTATTTGCTATCGATATCGTAATAACCCTCCCCATGCATGACGCCAAAAAAATCTCCCGCCGGGGCCTCGACATACGGCGTTTCATGACCATCGAAATAAACCCGCAGGATGGCTTTCCGCCCCGGGGCCTCCGTGTGATGAGGGTGGTTAAGGACAAGAAATATATGCCGGATACAACCTGGACCTTCAAGTTGAGCCAATGTCTCTGATGCGCCACCTTCAATGTGGGTCACTTTGCTCACGCGATCCGGCACATGATTTCTCGGCAAATTGAGATCCATAATTCCCCTTCAGGAAGATACCGGAGATAGCATTCTCTGGTAGGAAAGAAGATAATAATGGAGGTCTGCTCATCAGTTTGCAGATATTAGTTCTATTGAAGGCAAGAATCAAGTTTTCTGTTTCGTTTTACACGGTAGAATTTTCAGCTTTGCGGCCAAAACGACGAGGTGGCTCGGTCACTGCGTTCCCTCCGAGGATCTGAAAACCGGCTAACCTATCATTGACAGGGTTCTGCCAATGATAAACGACCGAGCGATCTCGTCGTTTTGGCCGCTGGACGGGAAATTCTTTGTTGTGCCCTGTCGGCTTGCAGAAACGACCGCGTGGCGGCAATTTGGGCTGGCGTGAACGAAATTAGAAATGTCTATTGTGAAGGAGACCTGCCATGTCCGACGAGGAACGCACGCGATGGTTTGAGGACGCCCGGTTCGGGATGTTTATGCACTGGGGATTGTACACGCTGCTGGGGCGTAACGAGTGGGCATTCAATATGGAATGGTATACCGTTGATGAATATGCTGAGCTTCTCGATGATTTTAATCCGACAGAATACGATCCCCGCCGCTGGGCCGAAGTGGCAAGGCTCGGGGGAATGAAATACATGGTGCTGACCTCGCGGCATCACGATGGGTTCTGCCTGTTCGACAGCGACGTGAGCGATTTCACAGCCGCGGAGGCTGCGATCGGACGCGATCTGTTCGCGGAATACGCCGAAGCGTGCCGGGAAGCGGGCCTGAAGGTCGGTGTCTATTACTCGCTGGTCGATTGGCGTTTCAAAGGCGCATGGGATGCCGAGAAGTATCCTGAGTCGGCAAAAGTAATGGTCCAACAGGCACACGATCAGGTCAGAGAAATCCTGTCGAATTACGGCAAGATCGATTTGCTCTGGTACGACGGAGGCAGATCGCCGGAGGGTATGTCGACAGCGGAATTCTGGCGGTCGGAAGAATTAAACGCGATGGCCAGGGACCTGCAGCCTCACCTGGTGATCAATGACCGGGCCGGTCTGCCCGAGGATTTCGGCACGCCCGAAAGGAAAATCGAACCGGTAAAAGACCGAATGTGGGAAAGTTGCATGACCATCGATCCTTTGAGCTGGAGCCACGTGCCGTTCAGCCCGGCCCGACAGACCAGCGCACAAATCGTGCACGATCTCGTCAGTTGCGCGGCCGGCGGGGGGAACTTGCTTCTGAATACAGGTCCGCGGCCGGATGGAACTCTCCACCCGCCCGAAGCCGAGAAAATTCTTGCTGCCGGCCGATGGTTGAAACGCCATTCCGAAGCAATCTGCGGCTCACGACCGAGCAACCTGATGTGATGGATATGCCCCCGAAAGCGCAGTTCATTGAGAGCAAAATGTAGACTATGCGCACCCTGTGAGGCTGATCCGTGCCCGGCGGTCCTACGATTGTGGTCTGCTGTACCAGTGCCGCGCGATCGATTTGAACGGGAACGGTCTGGACGAAGTGGTCGTTATGACGCGCGACGATCTTTGGGTTTTTGGGAGCCCGGAGGCAGAAGGACTGTGCCGAGAGATTAAACGGCCTGTAGGTCTTATAAGTCGTATGAATCCTATGGGATTGTCTCCGTTGCCCCATTGAAACGGACCACATGGACAGAGAAATCAAAGGACCCAGAAGCAATAATTCGATTCTCCACTTGCTATTCTGCGGGAGGAATGTACACTACAAACACGATCGAACACAATCGAACATTATCACGGCGTAAACTGGAGTCAGGTCTGTGGCGATGACGGCGGCCAGGCGGAAACAAAAAATACTCGAAATGACCGGACGCGGACGCGAATGCAGCGTCCACGAACTGGCCGATGAGTTCGACGTCAGCGAGATGACAGTCCGGCGAGATCTGGCGGATCTGGCCGATCAAGGACGGATCGTCCGCACGCACGGAGGGGCGGCTCCGGCGAGCGGTGTCATGTTCGAATTTCGGTTTCTGAACCGGGGGCATGAAAACCGATCCCAAAAAGAAGCAATAGCCCGCGTCGCCGCCAAAAAGGTCAATGATGGGAATACGGTCATCCTTGATTCCGGCACGACAACTCTGATCCTGTCGGAAGCCTTGAGGGCGAACAAAGACCTGACCATCGTCACCACTTCGCTCCCTGTTGCTTCAAAACTTCAATACTGCGACGGTATCGACATCGTGTTGCTCGGCGGCCGGCTGCGCCACGATACACCGGACCTGATGGGGGCGCTGACGTTGCGCAATCTGGAGGAGGTCCGGGCCGATTGTGCATTCATCGGCGCGGATGCCATCGATGAGGAGGGCGTGGTGTACAACGAATCGATTGAAGTCGCGCACCTCTTACGGACGATGTCCAAAGCCGCGGATCAGGTGTATATCGTCGCCGATAGCTCAAAACTGGGGAAGGCCGCGCTTGCCAGAATTGGAAGTTTAACGGAATGGAACGGACTGATCACCGACGAGTCTGCAAACGATGCAACGGTTGAGAAACTGCGTGAAAATGGTGTGGAAGTTTTTCTGCCATAACGAATCATAAGGAGACAAAAGAATGTCTGATGGAGAGAACTGGGGTCATGTCGACCTGAACCATGTGCCAGAAATTAAAGTCGAGCCCCCGGGACCAAAATCGCAGGAGTGGGGCGACCGCTGCACAAAGTACTTCAAAGGGCTGAGCAGCCAGGTGAAACTTTTCCCGGTGACATTTGAATCGGGCAAAGGTTGTGTGCTTGAGGACGTTGACGGGAACCGGTACATCGATTTTTCTTCCGGGATTTACGTGACGACCCTCGGACACTGCCATCCGAAGGTAACGGAAGCGTTGCAGAAAGCAGCCGGGAATCTGCAGAATTGTCACGATTTCCCCACGCGACAGAAAACGTATCTGGTGGAGAAACTGGCCGACGTCCTGCCGGGGGATCTGGCCGGGTTTCAATTCTACGACAGCGGCACCACGGCCGTTGAGGCCGGAGAACGGGTGATGCGGGCGGCCTCGGGACAACATGAGCTGATCTCGTGTTTCTACGACTTTCACGGAAAAACATACGGGGGAGTTTCCCTCGGGCAGATTCGTTCTTCGGTGTATGGCCCGACGCGCGCACCCGGCTTCCACATGGTACCGCGGCCGAATCCTTACCGGCCCCACTGGACAAAACTGGATGGGTCAATCGATACTGATCGCTATATTGAATTCTACGCGGAGTATCTGGATCGAGGCACGGCGCATCAGGTGGCCGGGTTTGTGCTCGAACCAATCCAGGGGTGGGGAGGGTCGGTCATGCCCCCGGATGACTTTTTCCCGAAGCTCAAAAAATTGTGCGATGATGAAGGTATACTTCTCATGACGGACGAAGTGCTGACCGGTTGGGGACGGACGGGGAAGTGGCTCTGTACCGAACACTGGGACGTCGTGCCGGATGTTGTATCGATCGGGAAAGGTTTTGGGAACGGGTTCCCCGTTACCTGCGTTGCGGTAAGGGAGAAACACAAGGAATCATTCGAAGACATATCGGCATCGAGCAGTTACGGAGGCAATCCGATGGCCTGCGCGACAGCGCTGGCCTGTATCGAAGTCATCGAAGAGGAAAATCTCCTCAAACGGTCACAGCACCTGGGCGAGCTGGCGCAGGAACGGATGGAGAAGATGAAAAAGGAACATTCAATCGTCGGCGATGTGCGCGCGAAAGGTTGCCTGATGGGCATTGAGCTCGTCCGGGATACTGAAACCAAAGAACCTTTCGATGAAGCCGGCAAATTCGTCTATCAGACTGCGTTCCGCAAAGGACTTGCCTGGATTCCGGCCGGCCATATCCTGCGAATGAGCCCGCCGATCGTAATGAAGGATGACGCGTTGCTGCGCGGGCTGGATATCATCGACGAATCGATCGGCGAAGCGGAGAAAGAGCTGACATAAAACGTTTGCGTTTCTGTCCATTGGGAATCATTGATGGAGGGTGCGCTGGCCGTTTTGTTGGCCCAACAGCGAGATTGCTGCGACGCTCCGCTGAGCGCAACGCTTCGCAATGACATATGAATCTGAATGGGTGAGTGTAACGCACGCTCAACGTGTATGTGAACGCAACGAACGCGGGGAAACGTGACGTATCGAAGATATGGGAGTCCCGAAAGGCCGGTGTAGAGAGACAGATATTGAACGCAACACGGAAAACAAACGCGCAAATGTATTCGTTTCCGAAATTTCTGCGCCACCCCTTCGGGGTTTGGAAATTGTGTGGCGTTCCCGAGTCCTGGGGCTTGCCCGAACAACGGGCGCGCCCCAGGCTATGTCTGCGATCGACCCTTTTAAGGGGCTCAAATCAACATCAGCAAGCCCACGAAGTGCCCGATGCAAAGTTAGCCTGCTGTGTAGTGAACCGCGGGAAACGAAGCCCGCGAAGTGCGCGATGCAAGGTTAGCCCGGCGTTTGGTGGACCGTGTGGAACGCAGCCCACGAAGTGGGCGGTGCAGGGTTAGCCCGGTGCGCAGTCGCGCCGGTTTCGGCGCGCAAGCTCCGGGGAAGAAGGATGTCACAACATAAAAGCCCCCGAAGGGGGCGACGCAGAGCTAAGCGGTGTTGAATAACTAACCTGAGGATAGAGAATAGCCGTACGATGTTTTCTATTGCGGCCTGAAAGGCTAATTTATGTTAGGCTCTGTCTGGCTTGGGCTGAAGTGGTCTGAAAGACCATGGAGACCTGGGTTACGGAGAAGCGCATCATATTGCGGGCTGAAGGCCTGCCTCGATTTGCTGTTTTTGGAAAACGGGTTTGATTATCAAACCTGATGAAACTCTCCGCAAATGGGCGGAGAACCGTTTGTGCTCGGGGTGGCCGATCAGGCCTCCCCGGCGGTGAGCTTGACACAGTCAGAAAAATCGGGGAACTATGTCGGTAGTTTGTCTCCAAATCGAAGGAGCTTCACCGACGCTGAAGCGAAATTTCAGTGCGTTTGTGAGGGTTGTCGCATGATCGACAAGAACGACAACTCTCTGAAACGCAGGATCCGGTGAATGGAGCCGGCAATGGACGAGTTAGAAAAAGGTCTCGGGATCTCAGTGGATGGGACGCTGAAAAGGGATGCGCTACAGCGTTTCCGCGAGCAGATCGATCGCTGGGATATTCCCATGCCACCGGTCGAACCACTGGTCCTTGATTTCGGACTCGGTGAGTTCCGGGATACTGGACTCATTGAATACTGGATCGCCAACGAGACCGAAGCCGGGTATTGCGGGAAATATCTGTTCGTCTTCGATGGCCAGACGTGCCCCATGCATCGACACAAATACAAACGCGAGACGTTTTTCGTCGTGAAAGGCCGTGTCCGTATCGACCTCGACGGAAACGAACGTGAACTGGAGGCTGGCGAAATTATGACTGTTCACGAGGCGCAGAAACACAGTTTCACCGGAATCGGCCCGTGTCTGCTGCTTGAGCTTTCCGAACCGTGTGTGATTGACGATAATTATTTCGAGGACCAACGGATACCCATCGGAGGAGACTGGAATGCTTAAGGCAGGGACGGGAAAAGTCGATGTCTCTCCAGAAAAACCCCTTTTTCTCGTGGGTTATCCGCACGTGGAGAGAACGTCTGAAGGCATTCATGACCCGCTTTTTGCGACGGCTATCTACTTCGGTCAGGGAGACAAAGGCATCTTATGCGTCAGTGTCGATGTCCTTTACGTTTCACATAAAATGGTGAAAAAATGCCGGAAACGCCTCGAGGCCGAGACTGATCTTCAAGCACAAAATATAATGATCAGCGCCACCCACACGCATTCCGGGCCTGTCACTTGCGATGTGCTGGCCTGGCGGGACGACCCCGTGGTTCCCGAACCCGATCCCGAGTATCTGGAAGTTATGGCCGATGGCGTTGTGGAAGCCGGACGCCGGGCCGTTGCGGACGCAAGACCGGCGGAACTGGCAGTGACCAGCGCCGACATTGATGGCGTCGGATGCAATCGACTTGATCCGGAGGGCACACGCGATCCCGAAGCCGGGCTGATTGTTGTACGTGATACGACGCACAAATCCATTTTCGGTGTCCAGGTTTTCTACTCCATGCACCCGACGGTTCTGCATGAGGATACAAAACTCGTATCCTCCGATTTCCCGGGATTTGCCCGTGAAACTATCGAAGCCTGGTTTCCGAAAGCAAGTGTTATCTATCACACCGGACCTTGCGGGAATCTCAGCACCCGCTACCACGTTCGAGAACAGACGTTTGCGGAAGCTGAACGTCTGGGGACGCGCCTCGGACAGCAAATATGCTCGGCTCTTGGTTCACTGCAGGAAGGCGATTACACGGATGAATTGGCCCTGGAGAGTGCGGTCGGAGAGGCTCACCTGCCGCCCAAAAAATTTCCATCGGTAGCCGATGCGGAGAAACACCTGAAAGATGTGCGCGCAAAGTTCGAGCGACTCAAACGGGAAGACGCTGAACGTGGTAAGGTCAGGACGGCGGAGTGCGAGGTCTTCGGCGCCGAGGAACGGCTGACTATGGCCCGGGCACAGGAATCCGGAGAACTGAGAAAAATTCAGGAGGTGTATGGCCGGGCCGAAGTGCAGGTCTTTCGAATAGGAGATACAGCAGTTGTCGGGTTCCCGGGAGAATGTTTCGTTGAATACGCGCTCGAGGTGAAAAGTGAAGCTCCATGCCGCGTTTTTGTTGCCAGTCTGGCCAATGGTGAACTTCAGGGGTATATTACGACACCCGGCGCAAGCGGATATGAGGCCGACCTGAGCCTGTTCAAGCCGAAAGCAGGAGCGAAGATGGTCGAAAAAGCACTGGATTTACTGGAAGATGCCTGTGGCGAAGGGGATACGGTGTGACAAAAAACGAAATTATGCAAGATGTTTGCGCTCAAGAGGGCCTGATCGACGTTCACACGCACGTGGGCATCGACCCGGTATCGTTTCTCAACGGAGATTTTCCCTATGCACTTTCGGCCGAAGATCTGGTCTTTCGGATGGATGCGCAGAACATCGATTATGCGGTTTGTTTCCCGTTTATTTACACGTCTTATTTCCAACTCCACTCATTTGCGAACGGTGAGTTCGAACACGATCCCGAAAACCCGAGTTCTTTCCCGTATGAAGTTGAAAACCGGAGATTGTGCCGTGAGATTTATGACGCGTTCCCGCAATTTGCTGGTCGTGTTTTGCCATTTCTTTTTTTTGATCCCGGACGGCAAACCGAAGCTCAGGTCTCTTTGCTGAACGATTTGTGTCAGGAGTATCCGCTTTTTGGTCTGAAAACGGCGACGAGTTACCTGCAATCACATATCAGCGAGCTGAACAACGAAGGGAGTTGCCTGTTGGATCTGGCAGCGGAACGGAATCTGCCGATGACGATCCACAGCGCCGTTATGCCCGGAGATCCGTGGGCAAATGTGTTTGAAATTCTTGATGTGGTGAAGTCACATCCCGAAGTGCGTTTTAGTGTCGCTCATACGTGCCGGTTTGATCGAAGTGCGCTCGAAACAGCGGCGGGGCTGAGGAATTGCTACGTAGATTTTTCGGCTTTCCACATCCATTGTAAACTGGCCGAACAGAATCATCCGGCTGTTGCCGTGGAAGAAGAACGGTTCCCGACGGATTATCGCGAGCATGCCGTTGCTATGCAGCAAATTGCAGAAGCATATCCGGATACGATGATGTGGGGTACCGATACCCCCGCCTATTATTTCATCAGCCGCTTCTTCAACGATAAAGGCAAAGAAATCGAGATGAGTCTGCCTTGCGCCCCGTGGACCGAGATACGGGAGTTTCGCAAGCTTCCAGAGGACTTGAGACGAAAGATCGCTTATGAAAATACGATCCGGTTTCTGTTCGGATAAATAATTCCCGATGATATTTGATTGTCGGTTGGCGGCGGGTACGATCTTGAGAAGCGTATAAAAAGGAGAGTATTGGAAATGACAGATTTCACTTTCGAGCCGGCTGAATGTGTGCCGTTCCGGGATCTCGCGGTTGTGAGGCGCGTTCGAAAAATAAAATCGTCGGAGATTTCGGATCACCCAAATCCCGATTTCAAGATATCCGTCATGTCCGGGGCTGAAATTGAGTTCCGATGGATGATGGATATGTTCGAACGGATAAAAACCGCGTCGGAAAATGGCGAGAAGTGTGTGCTGATCACGCCTCAGCCGTGGGCAAATTACCGTCGTCTGGCCCATATGCTGAACAGGTTCAAAATCGATTGCCACAATCTGTACACGTTCAACATGGACGAATACGCGAACCAAGACGGCGATATTGCCCCGGAAACCTGGCCCCACAGTTTCATGTACTCGATGAAAAAATATTTCTACGCCGAACTGGATCCGGAAATACGACCTCCGGAAGACCAGATTCAGGGACCGACCAACAATAATATCGATGACTACGGTCAGATGATCTCAGATGTGGGGGGAGCCGATTGTTGTTACAGCGGGCCGGGATGGACGGGACATCTGGCATTTATTGAACCTGACGCGCCGGAGTTCGACGCCCCTCTGGAAGAGTGGAAGCAGATGGGACCACGCATCTGTACGCTCAGCCCGTTTACCATTGCTCAGAACTCACTTCACGGGAGTTTCGGAATGAGCGGCGATTTGTGCGCTGTGCCACCGAAGGCGGCTACCATCGGCCCGGCTCAGGTGATCGAAGCCAAACATCGCATTTCGCTTCATGCCATTACGGTTGACGGGTCATTCGCGTCCTGGCAGCGGATGGCTAGTCGCCTGGCTTTGCATGGGCCCGTAACCCCTAAAATACCGGAATCGATTCTCCAGACACTCAGAGCGGACGTGTGGGTGTCCGAAAAAGTTGCCGCTGACATCGAGCCTCACTGGGAAAAAGGGTACTGAACCGAAACACATGGCAAACACTCGAAACAGACAGGTCGATGTACCGTGTATTCTCGCCATCGATTGCGGTTCGACTTCATTCAAAGCAGCCCTCTTTTCGAGAAACCTGGATCGCATGGGCGAATATTCGCTGAAAGTCCCGTATATCCGGAACGATGGGACATTTTGTGAGATGGATCCAATTGCTGTGCGAAAAGTAACGGAGGATTTGGTTCGCGGCATATCCGAGACGACGGGAATCCACGCAGATAAAGCCGGCAAAATCGCTATCACGAGTCAGGCGCAGACGTTTACGATTGTCGATGCTAACGGCAAAACGCCTATACCTCTGATAAGCTGGATTGATACGCGAGCGAAGGCGGAATCCGAAGAACTCGTTGAACGAATCGGACAGGATTTCCATACGCACTGCAGTTTCCCGAATCCTATTCCGCAGCTCACACTGACGAAGTTGTTGTGGTGCAAGAAACATAAACCGGACGTTCTAAATCCCGCGAACCGTATTCTCACGCTACCATCGTTTGTCGGCCGTTCGTTCGCGGAAAGCACTCACGCAATTGACCGCAACATCGGGGCAATGGGTGGGCTGTATTCGTTGAGGGAAGGTGGGTGGCGGGGAGATGCAACAAGTATCTGTGGCGTTGAAAGAAATATGCTCGAAGAACTGGTGGATACGGGGCAAGGGCTCGCGATGCCCGACGGCCGGGAAATTGTGTTCGCCGGAAACGATCAAACGGCCGGGGCGTGGGGAAACGGATGCACGGCCGACACGGTCGTGGTAACCCTTGGGACAGCACTTGTGGCGTACCGATATGCGGGCGAGGAACCAGGACCGTACAGCGAAGAATGTTGCTGGGGACCGTATCCGGGGGGAGGATATTATGAACTCGCGACGCGCGACGAGGGATGCCTGGCACTGGATTGGGCACGCGATGAGATCATGCCGGACCAGAATATCAAAGACTTCGACCGCGCTGCTCGCAAAACAATTCCGCGCGTCGATGAACAATCCGGTTTCTTCTTCCCCAATCGAATGCGAACAGCCGATGCATGGAAGGGGAGGTTTGAGAAACCGGATCAAAATGCTTACGCCGTGCTGGAAGGAATCTCGTTCAGCTTGAAACAACTTCTTTTCGAAGAGATGCGCTGTGCCAGAAACACTCGCTTCAAAGCCATCGGTGGGGGAAGCCAGAGCGACCTTTGGATGCAAATGACGGCTGACGTTCTTGGAAGTCCGGTGACAAGAGGAAACGGGGATAGTCTCCTCGGGGCGGCAATGATGGCAATAGGCCGGAGGGTGGATCTGAGGGATGGAGGATGTTTCCAGCCGAACCAGAAACGACAAAATTTGTTTGAGAGACGATACGATCGCTGGAGAAAACTGGCGACGGAGGGTGGATAAAGCTTGATAATCTGGATGGCCGGACGTGCCAATCTGTCATTACGTACCCATCGCAAATACGAGAATCGCAAAAGGTCGATGCTGAAAAACACACATTAAACGCGACACGGAAACAAACGCGCGAACGTATTCGTCTCCGAAACTTCTGCGCTACCCCTTCGGGGTTTGGAAATTATGTGGCGTTCCCGAGTTCTGGGGCTTGCCCGAACAACGGGCGCGCCCCAGGCTATGTCTGCGATCGTCCGTTTTTCAGGGACTCAAATCAACATAAGCAAGCCCACGAAGTGGGCGGTGCAGAGATAGCCCGGTGCGCGTCGCGCCGTCTTCTGGCGCGCAAGCTCCGGGGCAGATCGGTGCCCACAATATAAAAGCCCCCAAAGGGGGCGACGCAGAGTTAAGCGAAGCGGTGTCGAATAAGTAACCTGAGGATTGAGAATAGCTTTTCTTGGGCAACGGGTTTGGTCATCAAACCCCGGCATATTTATTGCAGACCGCCTGGTGAGTCGGGAGGAAGCCCAGCTGCACCAGTACCGCCGTGTCCGGCGAATGCAGGGCGGAAACTCCTGGAAATCCCATAATTCAGAGATGAGTGAGAAAGAGAAAAATGACAGAAAAATGCGAACCGCTTATCGATCGCGCTGAAATCCGTCTGGCGATGCTCGGATGCACGCCGGGCAACGGACATCCGTATTCCTGGAGCGCCATGTTCAATGGCTATGAGCGGGAATGCATGATCGAGGAATGTCCCTTTGCAACGATCCCCGATTACCTTGAAAAAGAACCGAAAGAAACTCTGACCATTCCGAATGCGAAAGTGACTCACGTCTGTTGT
The DNA here is from genome assembly GCA_046538485.1 of Candidatus Brocadiia bacterium. Classification (GTDB taxonomy): domain Bacteria; phylum Planctomycetota; class Brocadiia; order SM23-32; family SM23-32; genus JBKHIT01. Next base: position 43,578 of record JBKHIT010000034.1, read on the forward strand.
ACGGGCGACGGCGGATTTACGGCCGAGCACGTGGCAAAATGCTGCCGCATACCGAACGTTGTGAAAGACCCGACGGATGTCATCGGTGCTGTTGATGCTGTGATTATCGCCACCGATATTGGCTCCGAACACGTTGAGCGGGCCCGACCGTTTGTGGAAGCCGGTGTGCCTCTTTTTCTCGATAAACCCATGGTGGATAACGCGGAAGATCTCGCCGTTTTCAATGAATGGATTCGGCAGGGATATCCCATACTGAGTTCCAGTTCAATGCGTTATGCCAAAGAATTCGCGCCATACAGGCTCAGCACGCATAATCTGGGGAAACTCCGGTACGTTACCATCACCACCGGCAAAAAATGGTCGACGTATGGCATACACGCGCTGGAGTCGATCTTCCCGATTACCGGCCCGGGTTACCTTTCGGCGCGAAACACCGGGACCTACGAACGAAACGTGGTTCATTTCAAGCACGAGCGTGGAATCGACGCGGTGGTCGTCGCCAGCAAGGATATGCTCCGTAGTTTCGGTGTTCTCACGATCTGCGGCACGGACGGATTCGACCAGCTGGCAATCAAAGACGCGTTCTATTCGTTCAAAACACAACTCGAGACGTTCGTGACGTATCTGAGAACGGGAAAACGACCTTTCCCATACCAGGAGACTGAAGAACTGATGCGGATGGTCATCGCCGGCATTCAGAGCCGTGAGAAGGATGGCCGGGAGATTGAGCTCACTGATGTATTGTAGAATCCAAAAAAACTTTGGCTTGAGCCGACTGCCAAAGATTAGCTATATTTTGAAACAAGAGGAAAAGCGTGCGATACCGTGACAGCGGTGAAGTTCATATGGACTTCCACCGGACATTGAATGGGACGATCAAATATCTCCGGGAGAATTATGGGATTGAGTTTCTGGACCAGACCTTCCGCCGAACGGCCCGTAGCGTCTACCGTTCGATCTGGGAAGATCTTCAACGAGGTGATCCGGAGCAACTCGTTGAGCACTGGCAGCATTATTTCGAACGCGAGGGCGGTGAGATCGAAATCGAGCGCGCCGGAAAAGAAATCACCATGCATGTTAAAAAATGTCCGGCGATTGCGTATTTGAAAAGTTGGGGAATCAAACCGGATCCCGCTTTCTGTCGACAGACGGCTGTTATGAATGACGCATGGTCTGAAAATACGCCGTTTGAGATTATGACTGAAGTAACAGGCGAGGGCGAATGCACCCAGACCATCCGGAGGTGTGAAAAATGATACCCAGCGACCATTTCGTGCGTTATTACAATGAGGTCTTTAAAGCTCTGGATGGACTTGGTCGTTCAAATCTGGTGCAATACTGGCATGAGCTGGGAAAAATACAAATCCGCGAACTGGGTGAGCAATTTCGACAGGGCGGACTGGAAGCGGCCGACAAGTACTGGAGCCGGATCAAAGAGGAAGAAAACTGCGTGGGAGAATTGATTCTCACCGAAGATTATTTCGAATTCCGCATGGATAGATGTCCGAGTCTCTCGAAGGTTCTCGACAATGATGCGGAACCGTGCGAACTTTACTGCGACCACTGCATGGGCTGGATCAAACCTTTGATGGATGAAGCTGGCTTGTTCGCCGTCTGTGACATGGTTTCGCGTTCCGAACCGCGTTGTGTCTTTCGGGTTTACAAAGACAGTGAAAAAGCGGACGCGTTTCTTGCGAGGGCACGTTTGCCCGGGCGCCCTTACGCCGAACACGGAAATGAATGAACGGAGAAATGCCATGAGTGTGCTGGATATGTTTTCTCTTGACGGACGCGTTGCGTTGATGACCGGCGGTGCGAGTGGATACGGCCTTCAGTGTTCAAGAGCTCTGGCGGAAAGCGGTGCCAGGACGTACATGGCCTCCCGGTATCTGGACAAACTCGAAGAAGTTGCCTCGCAACTTCGCGATGAAGGGAATGATGTGACGGCCCTCCAGTTTGACCAGGGAGATGAGTCAACGATTGTGGCACTTCGCGATGAAGTCTTGAAACGGAGCGGACGGATCGACGTGCTGGTCAATAATGCTGTCTCCCGCCCCATGACGGGAGGGTGGGATGACAGCGTGGAACGGTTTGACGAAAGCATGCATGTGAACGCGACCGGACTTTTCGCTGTTACCAGGGCAGTGGGAGAGGTGATGATCGAGCATGAGAGCGGGTCGATTATCAATATCGGCTCCATGATGGGAATGGTGGGCGTCGAACATCATAATTACGACGGAACGGATATGAGCGGCTGGTACCCCGACTATTTTTTCCACAAAGGTGGTATGATTAATTTTACGCGATTTTGCGCCAGCTACTTCGGCCGATACGGTGTGCGCGTAAACTGCGTCTCCCCGGGAGGTTTGAAAAGCTCCGATCACCCGGACGATTTTGTGGAGAATTATTCCGCGAGAACGCAACTTGGGCGACTGGCCAATGATTCTGACCTTATGGGCGCCATTGTGTTCCTGGCCTCAGACGCATCGTCGTACATCACGGGCACGAATATACCCGTTGATGGCGGATACACGGCGAAATAGTGGAGCAGAGCCCTGCCGCCTGTATGTGGCGGCCGTGTCCGCCGCATGTCATTAGCAGGGCCACCGGCCTGCGGCAATGTCGTGTTTCTGGCCTAACAGCGAGATTGCCGCGAAACGCCTCGCAATGACATTGTGAACCTGGACGGCTTAACGCACACTGAACGCGTACAAGCCACAGCACTCCAAAATGCTTCACCGAACTTACGTGCGAGAGTACTGAGGATCCCGATTCGAATACTCCATGCAGAAAAGGTTTAATCCAGGATGAGTGGAAAAAAGCAGGTTTTGATCATAGGCGCTGGTGGAATTGGCAAACGACATATCCGCGGCTACCTGAAGACCGGGCGTGCGGCTCTATCGGTTGTTGAACTTCGTGCGGAGCGGCTTGAGGAGGTCATGGAGGCTTACGATATACAGGAAGGTTATGAACGGCTGGAGAACGCCAACCTGCCAACTTTTGACCTTGCTGTCATTTGCGTTCCCGCTAATCTGCACGTCCCTTTGTCGAAACGGTGCGCGGAAGCCGGCGTCTCGTTTATGGTGGAAAAACCACTGTCAGTGGACTTGGAAGGTGTGGATGATCTTCTGACAGCTGTTGAGGAAAATGGTGTCGTTGCCCGCGTGGGATATGTGCGACGAAGCAGCAACGAACTGATGGAAATGCGAAAACAGGTCGAGAATGGCAGGATCGGCGAGACCAGAATGTGCTACATGAACGCGTCGCAGGAGTATCCCAAATACCGTCCCGATTACCGGGACATTTATTACGCCCATGAAGACATGGGCGGCGGGGCAATTCTCGACTGCGCGAGCCATTTTATCGATATTTTGCTCTGGTTTTTTGGCACACCAACGGAAGTGTCCGCAATGTATGACCGCCTTGAGCTGGAAGGCGTGGAGTGTGAAGATTCATGCCTGATATCGATCAGATTCGAAAACGGCCAGATGGCTCAGATCAACATCAACCAGTTTCAGAAACCAAACGTGTCGACAATTGACATGGTCGGCACGGAGGGAAACTTGCTGCTCGATCACGCGGAATTAAAATTTGCCGATGATGATTCGGGCAACTGGGAGACGACGGATTTTCAGGAAGGAATGACTCCGATGGAAATCCACGAAGGACGATTCCGTTTCCAGGCGAATATGATGATGGATGCCGCGGAAGGCCAACCGGATCACCTGACAACTTTGCAGGAGGCGAAAGTCAATTTACAGGTCGCTCTGGCGGCCAAGGAATCGTATCGGACGAAACAAATCGTTGCACTCTGAAAATCGGTGATCGTGACGGGTTCTTAGTGGTTTGGTTCGTAAATACGGTCACGTTTGCCGGAACGGATTTTCGGCCCGTTGTGGCGAGGCATTTAGAGACCGGCAACATGTTGATCTGAATTTAGATGATCACAATTATCCCCGTTTAAGTCGCAGAAAAGAGAGGAGATTTTCCGTATGGATTTCAGGATGAGGCCGAGCCGGGTCCTTAAAAAACTCAGGAACGGTGAAGTCGTCAATAGTTTCAAATTGAACCTCGCGGACATTCGCGCGACCCAGATCGCGGCAGGCTTCGGGTTTGACTGCATCTGGACGTGCATGGAACACGTGCCAAATGATCTCGCGACTGTCGAGGCTCAGATCGCTGCAGCGAAAGGTTACAACGTCGATGTGATGTGCAGGGTAAAACGCGGGAGTTACAGCGACTACATTTTGCCTCTTGAACTTGACGCGGCCGGGATCATGGTTCCGCACGTGATGGGAGTCGAGGATGCCCGAGAGGTCATTCGCATGTGTCGTTTCCAGCCGATCGGGCGCCGGGCAGCCGATGGAGGGAACGCGGACGCGGCTTTCTGTAATGTCGATTTTAAGGATTACGTGAGACAGGCGAACCGGGAGCGTTTTATTATTCTTCAGATCGAAGATCCTGAAGCGCTGGACGAAATGGATGCGATCTGTGAGCTGGAGGGTTTCGATGTCCTTCTGTTCGGACCGGGCGATTTCAGCCACGCCATCGGACACCCGGGGAAGATGGATCATCCACTCGTGCAGGAGACCCGTGAACGGGTTGCGAAAATCGCGCGCAAGCATGGTAAATTTGCGGGTGCAGTGGGCACCCCTGAAAACCGTCAGGAATTAATCGATATGGGGTATCAATTCCTCAATATGGGCGCTGACGTTGTTGGCCTGAGCAATTATTGTCGTGAAGTCGCCGCCGGATGCGGGATCCAAACTCCCAATCGGCTGGCGGGGTACTACGAAAGCGAAAAGACGTCCGGCGAAAGCGAGTAGGAAAGAGCGAGAAATCGGGCCATAATCATATCACCGTCACCGTGCTCGAAAACAGAGCATTTGGCGTCGGAGCATACCGGACAGTATGGGAGCCGCTGCATAGGTCGAAATGTAACGATCCCCATCGCAAGGATGGAATGTTTTCTCCTCGTGGCCATGGAGACTCGAGTTCACCTGAGCTCGCCATCGGGGGCGAGACTGGACTTGAGGCGGACAACTCCCGGAGAATGCAAACACGAGGGACACTTCAACACACTCCTCCGCGTTCTGAACTCCAGACCCCGCAGAGTGGGACTGAAGTCCAGTCCGCTCATCTCATTGCCTTCGCAACCATCATGCGGCTCATCAAGCATCGGGCCGGGTGGCGTTTCCTGCCCGGATTTCTTCCATCCTTTGTCCCATACGTTGAATTTCATCCGGATTCTCAAACGCGCGGTTGTAGATCTGGCTGATATCATCGGACAGGTCGTAGAGCTGAGGCCAGATGCTGTTCCCGGTTTCGTTGCCGGTGTTGCCCATATACCGGGGGCCTTCATGGGGCGGGATAAAAACGCGAGCGCCCTGACGGATGACGGTTTTCGCTCCGATTCCTTCCACCACCAGCTCCTCGCGTCCCTGTGAGTCTTCACCCAGTAAAGCGGACAGGACATCGAAGCTGTCAGGCGCTGCTTCTGGCTGGAGAGGTTGTTCAAGCAGGCGGGCGATGGAAGCGTAAAAGTCCACGTGGCTGACGAGCGCTTGCGTTTCCCCGGCGTCGACCTTTTCCGGCCACCTGAGAATGAACGGCACCCGTGTTCCACCATCATACATGCTGTATTTGCCGCCTCGTAGAGGGCCGGCGGGACGATGGTCGTGCTTGCGGCTGAGTTCAAACGCCTGGTCGTCATAACCATCGTCCAGGACCGGCCCATTATCACTGGAGAAAATGACGATGGTATTCTCAGCCAGACCGAACTCTTCGAGCGCATCGAGTAGCTGACCGACGCACCAGTCCATCTCGACGATCACATCGCCGCGGGGCCCCAGTCCTGTCGTCCCCGCAAAACGGGGCGCCGGCAACCGCGGGACGTGGGGCTGGTGGACGGCGTAGTAGAGGAAGAACGGTTCATCCTGATGGTCTTCGAGGAAAGATACAGCTTTCCCCAGAAAACGTTCGGCCATTTCTTCGTCTTTCCATAGCGCGTTTGTGCCACCGCGCATGTAGCCGATCCGCCCCACACCGTTCACGATTGTCATATCGTGGCCGTGGGTATGCCGCATGCGTAGTTTTCCCGGATTCGCTCGGCCTGTGGGCTTGTCCGGGTACGGATTGGAGCTTCCATAGGTTACGTCGATAGGGTCCGAAGCATCGAGGTCAACCACGTCGCGCCCGTCCAGATACACGCAGGGCACGCGATCGTTTGTAGCGGCCATGATATACGAATAATCGAATCCGACATCGAGAGGTACTCTGGGCAGAGGGTTATTCCAGTTGGGGTTCCCATCGCCAATACCAACGTGCCATTTCCCAACCACGCCCGTCGCGTAGCCGGCATCTCGGAGCATGGACGGAATGGTTGGTTCGTCGGGACCGATGATGAGGGGCGCGTCGCCGGCCAGGACATGAGCATTTTCATTCCGCCATGGGTAAGATCCTGTGAGAAGGCTGTAGCGAGAAGGAGTGCAGGTGGCGGCAGTCGCATACCCCTGTTGAAAACGCAGGCCATCCTCCGCAAGGCGGTCGACGTTCGGGGTAGGGATGGCGGAAGCTCCGTAACATCCGATATCACCGAACCCGAGATCATCAGCGTAAAGAACAACAATATTTGGTCGGTCAGAAGGCTGAGGCATGAGGGTACCTTTGCTGAAAAAGTTTCTGACAGATTATGGTCTAGCCTGCATCTTACGGATGCAGGCTATATAAAACGGCGCATGCCGTTCAGGTGTAAGAACTTACAACAACAAGAAGTGTTCAAACTGTCCGGTCAGTGCTACTGTGCCGGAAGATTTCTGTATCTTACTTGTGAAAAAGCAGTTAAGGCCAACCGTTTCTCAAAGTAGCGTTTGCCTCGTTGGTGATCACTGATTTTAAGTTGTCAGATTTATACGCCGTTTTTTTAGCCCGGATTTTTGGCTGAGAAGGGTTGTGAACGGTTTTCAATAAAGATTCTACCCTGATTTGGCAAGAATGGCTTCCAATTATCCGTAAAATCCGGGCTAGGGTTGGCGCTCATAATATGACATGTGAAAGTAAAATGCTAAGCCATTTCCCAAACGCACTCGACGTTGAAAAAGGAAACATCCAGAGCGGGAAAGGCTTCTGAAAGGATTGTTGCAAAATGTTCCAGCCCTGGATTCTCACTGATTTCATGGCTGGTTTCGATAATCGGGATACCACATTCGGTCGCAAAACGGAGCCCAAGATTATCAGATTCCCCCGCAATAAAGGCGTCACAACCAGCCTCGATTAGCCTTTGCTGATAGCCAACATTTGTGAAAAGCCCAAGACCACCCCATGGCAGCCCAATCCTTTTGACCAATTTATTGGGGATGCCCGCATCTCCCACCCGCAGGGATGCCATGCTCGTTTTTTTCTTTACTTGTTCGATGAGCTCTGAAAAAGGAGTGGGTCTCATGATGAAGACGAAATTCATTGTGTGTCTCCGGTAACAAATGTCACTAGTCCCAACATAAGCACATCCAAATCCGCATAAATGCCGATATTAAGTAGAA
>JBKHIT010000035.1:0-48672 GCA_046538485.1 Candidatus Brocadiia bacterium
GTTTTTCTACTTAAATCGAAGAGGCAACTGTCCAATTCACGCTGAACCAGTACAATAATCCTCACTTTGCCGTATTTATCCCCCAGAGGGCCAAAAATAACTGTAAATAATCCAAAGGGAATCATATAGGCCACTACTACCATAGCGGCTGTGCCTATATCCAGACCAAACTCCTGAGCTATATCTACCAGCATAGGAGAGGCCGCATAATTATCCCCCATTACCCAAAAACCCATAGCTCCCAGCAATAAAACAACTTTACTTGCATTATTTGTTTTTTTTTCCATAGATAAACCTCCTCATATTTAATTGTTAATTTCTCAATACACTTAATTCCTGGTATTTCATATGATGTCTGTCTTTCTCTTTTCCTTCACTTTCTGTGTCCTACTCCGCCCGCAACGCCTCGGTGGGTTCCAGGCCCGCCGCGCGAAGTGCAGGGTAGAGTCCGAAGATGATGCCAAGCGCCGCGGAGAAGCTGAAAGCGACCACGATCGCCGGCCACGAAATGACGGCGTTCCATTGGCCGAACGCCGAGGCCGCCCAGGCGCCACCGACCCCGATCAGGACGCCGGCCAGACCACCGGTCCCCGCCAGAAGGCCGGACTCGAACAGGAACTGGTTGCGGATATCCCGGCGCATCGCTCCGACGGCCCGCCGCAGGCCTATCTCGCGCGTTCGCTCGCGGACCGAGACCAACATAACCGCCAGGATCCCGATGCCACCGACCAGCAAGGAGATGCCTGCCACACTGCCCACAAGCCGGGTCATGGCCCTCGATGTCTCCTGCTGGGTTTCCAGCAGTTCGGACTGGTTCTGTACCGTAAAATCATCCGGCTGGCCCTCCTTCAGGCGATGCTGCTCGCGTAAAACAGGGCGGATCTGGTTCTCTGCTTCCTCAAGTTTATCCTCGCTCATCGCCTGAACGTATATGCTGTCAAGATGCGACACGTTGAACAGACGCCTCATGGCCGTCTGCAGTGGTACTATTACAATATCGTCCTGATCCTGACCGTCGGCATCCATTCCCTTCGGAGCGGTGACACCGATCACCTCGAAGGGCACACGGTCAATACGCAACCGGGCGCCGAGCGGATCGCCATCGCCGAAAACATCCTCGACAACGGTAGGGCCGATCACCGCAACCCGCCGGCGCGCCCTGTCTTCGCTTTCATCGAAAGGTCGCCCACGGGCCACGCTGTAATTTCGAATATACAATCCCTGCTGCTCCATCCCCACTACTTCAGTTTTACGCTCTTCCCCGCCCCAGCGGACCTTCATATTCTTGTTTGCCGCTGCCGCAGTGTTTGCCACCGCCGGGCAGCGCCGGCGTATGGCTTCGGCATTCTTGGCTTTCAGGGTCGTTACCTGCTCCATCTGCCGCCTGCGGCCGGCAATGATGCGGGTCTGGCCGGCATTCACCACAATCAAATTGGTTCCCATGTTCTTTATCCGCGTAATGATCTCTTCCTCCGCACCGCGTCCGAGGGAAACGATGAGGATCACTGCGGCCACGCCGATCACGATGCCAATCGTACTGAGGAGTGTCCGCAGCTTATGGGCCGCCAGAATTTCGCAGGACAGTATAATGTTGCGCGACAGTTTCATCGTAACGCTTCCACCGGATTGAGCCGGGCGGCGCGGCGGGCGGGTTGCACCCCGAAGACTACGCCGACCAGCAGGGCGAAGGTAAGGCCGAGCACAAACGGCTCCCAGGAGATAGCCACGGGAAGATCGTTGACCATGGGGAGCACCATGCATGCGATCCATCCGATACCGGCTCCAGCGATCATTCCAAGCAGGGTGACGCAGAGCGACTCGGCCAGGAACTGCACGAATATATCATCCTCACTTGCTCCCAGCGCACGCCTCAGCCCGATCTCGCTCGTGCGTTCGGTAACCGATATAAGCAGGATGTTCATAAGCACCACTCCTCCCACCAACAGGCTGAGCCCTGCCAGTGCGACCAGCAGCAGGGTAAGGGTACGGGAGGTTCCACGGGCCATCTCGTAAATTTTTTCGGAGCTGACGATGCTAAAATCATCCTCCTCGGCCGGCCCAATACGATGCCGCTCCCTCATCAGTTCTTTTATTTCCTGCGTCTTCCGGGGTATCTCATCGGCACTGTTGGCCAGAATACGGATATATCCCAGGTGATCCACGTTGAGTATGCGTCGCATGGCCGTGGTACGGGGAACGATTATACGGTTGTCGAAGTCACCGCCCATGGGGGTGGTACCCCGCTCCTCAAGGATACCTTTCACCTCGAGGCTGACGTTGCTCACGTAGATGCGTTCACCCACGGCAGGGTCATCTCCGAAAAGTTCCTCCTTTGTGCTCCGGCCCAGTAGGCAAACACGCGCCATCGTTGCGATGTCATTGGCGGTGATGCCCTCCCCTTCTGCCGCGTACCATTCCCAGGCGCGATGCCAGGAGGGTTCAGCGCCGAACAGCGAGGCGCGCTGGGTGCGCCCGTCCCGGCGGAGGTTCATCTGACCTTTCCTTGCGGTGGGAGAAACGACCTCGAGTCCATCAATCTGCTCACGGATCGCCTCTGCATCGCTGAGTTTCAGGGTGGTAACGCTTATATCAGGGCCGGGAGCGCCGCCGGGGCCACCACTTGTCAGCATTATCGCGCGCGGCCCAAACTTCTCCACCCGACGCATTACCTTCTCCTCCGTGCCGGCTCCTATGGCCATAATGATGGTCAGTGCTGCTATCCCCACCATCGTGCCGGCCATCATGAAAAAAGTCCGCAGTTTGTTCGCACCCAATGCGCGCAGTCCTTCTCCGGCGAGCCGAAATATCCTCATTCTGCCACCTCCTTTGCCTGGGTCTTTTCCAATTCCCGACCCGCATCACGCCGCTGTTCAACGGCATGATCACCGACGATTCTGCCGTCTTCCAGTTCAATCACCCTTTCTGCATGTTCGGCGACTTCTTTGCTGTGTGTTACCACGATCAAAGTTCGTTCTCCGGCATGGAGTTTCTGAAACACGCGGAGTATCTCAAGTTCACTCCGGCTGTCAAGATTCCCCGAAGGCTCATCCGCCAGTATCACATCGGGATAGGTGACCAGGGCCCGCGCTATAGCGACTCGCTGTTGTTGTCCCCCCGAGAGCTCATTGGGGCGATAGCTGACGCGGTCCTGCAGTCCGACCTCCGTCAGCGCCTGTTCGGCCCGCTCTGTGGCGTCGTCCGGATAGCGCTGCGCATAAATCAGGGGCAGCATTACGTTTTGCGCCGCCGTCGTCCGCTCCAGAAGGTGAAAAGTCTGGAAAACGAAGCCGATTTTTTCATTTCGCACATGGGACAGACCTTCGTCGTCAAGGCTGATCATATCCGTTCCCTCCAGCCGGTAATGCCCTTGTGTGGGCTTATCGAGGCAGCCCAGGATGTTCATCAGCGTGGACTTACCCGTTCCGCTGGCTCCCATAATAGCCACGTATTCGCCGTCCTGGATGCTGAACGAAACTCTTTTGAGCACCTGTGTGGCAACTGCCCCACTGTTATATATCTTTTCAAGTTCAGTCAATTCTATCAATGTTGTTCCGCCTAAAGTATTGATGTAACCCATGCCAGCCTATCCTCGCAACGCTCTAACGGGTTCTGTTCTTGCCGCTTTTTTGGCAGGGTAGAATCCAAAAGCCAGGGCGATAACGCCGCAAAACAGTGTGGCCAGGATGAATGGTTGCCAGGTGATTTTGATGGGCATCACTTGCGCAACAGAAAGAGCCGTGGCAATACCCATGCCCAATACGATCCCGGCTAATTCTGCGGTAAAAGCGATCAAAAGAGTTTCAACGATAAACTGCATGGCGATATCGAGTTTGCGAGCACCTACTGCCCGACGGAGGCCAATCTCCTTCGTCCTTTCAGATACGGACATGAGCATGAGATTCATAATCACGACGCCACCTACCAGCATGGAGATTGCGGAAATTGCCACAAGTAAGACAATGAGGGTTGTGGAAGTTCCTGAGGCCGTCTCTATTAACTCCTCAGGTTCTCGAATGGAAAAGTCGTCTTCAACGCCGGCTCGAATTCCATGCCGGTTTCGAAGCAACGCGCGTGTCTCTTCGGCGACTCTATGAATATCCCCCACGTCCCGGACCTGGACTACGATTTGGTCCAAATACGTCCGGCCAAAAAGCCTCTTGGAGGCCGTGGTGAGTGGAATTACGATTCTGTCATCTCTGTCTTTTCCGCTCGCAGAAGCCCCCTTTCTTATGAGAACGCCCTTTATGGTGAAGGAGTCATTGCCGACGCGAATAGTTTGTCCGAGGGGATCAGCATCGCCGAACAGCGTATTCTTGACCGTCTGCCCGAGGAGACAGACCCTCTTTGAAAGCGACAGATCTTCATTGGTTATGAATTCCCCGCTGACAGCGTCAAACCGCCTTACATCTGCCCAAGCCGGGGTAACGCCAAATACCATTGTTGAGAGGGAGGTCCCCAAATATTCGATCCTCTGACCTCTCTGATTCTGAACCGGAGCAACTTGTTTCACATTTCCCACGGAAGTCTCAATGGCCTGGGCATCGTCCTCGACTAGAGAAACTAATGAGCGGTCACCGCCCCGGCCGCCGCTTTCCTCCGGGCGGATCATCAACGTATCAAGGCCATGACGGGCTACCAGGGCCATGACCTTATCTCGCGTCCCCTGACCCGCGCATATTACGACTGTTAGGGAGGCAACACCGACGATGATGCCCGCCATCATGAAAAACGTCCGCAGTTTGTTCGCACCCAATGCGCGCAGTCCTTCTCCGGCGAGTCGAAATATCCTCATTTTGCCACCTCCTTTGCCTGCGTCTGTTCCAGTTCCTGGCTCGCATCACGCCGCTGTTCAACGGCATGATCACCGACGATTCTACCGTCTTCCAGTTCAATCACCCTTTCTGCGTGTTCGGCGACCTCTTTGCTGTGTGTTACCACGATCAAAGTTCGTCCTCCGGCATGGAGTTTCTGAAACACGCGGAGTATCTCAAGTTCACTCTGGCTGTCAAGATTCCCCGAAGGTTCATCGTAAGGCTTCCACCGGATTGAGCCGGGCGGCGCGCCGGGCGGGTTGCACCCCGAAGACCACCCCGACCAGCAGGGCAAAGATAAGGCCGAGCACAAACGGCTCCCACGTGATAGCCACGGGAAGACCGCTGACCATCGGGAGCACCATGCACGCCATCCACCCGATACCGGCTCCAACGATCATTCCAAACAGGGTAACACAGAGCGACTCGGCCAGGAACTGCACGAATATATCATCCTCACTTGCTCCCAGGGCGCGCCTCAGGCCGATCTCGTTCGTGCGTTCGGTAACCGATATAAGCAGGATGTTCATAAGAACCACCCCGCCCACCAACAGGCTGAGTCCTGCCAGCGCCACCAGCAGTATGGAGAGAGTCCTCGAAGTGCCGGCGACCAGCTTTCGAATATTTTCAGCCGAAACCACCCGGAAATCGTCATCTTCTGCCGGGCCGATTCGATGCCTGCGACGCATAATCTCTTTGACCCTCTGGACAACCTGCCACGGTCCTTTATCCTGGGCAATCGCTTCCTGGCTTACTATTACCCGAATAGCCGCCAGGTAGTCCACATTCATGATTCGGCGCATGGCGGTAGTGATTGGGACCACCACACGGTTGTCGAAATCTCCGCCCCCAGGGGTGTTGCCCCGTTTCTGGAGGATTCCCTTCACCTCCAGCCGCACTTTAGCAACATACACATATTTCCCGAGAGGGTTTTCACCTCCGAACAGTTCGCTGGCGGTTGACTGTCCCAAGAGACAGACGCGCCTTTTCATGTCCACATCAGCGGCAGACAGAGGATCTCCAGAGGCCGTCTGCCATTGAAACACCTCATGCCAATTGGTATCCATCCCCCACAACTGTCCCCGGTATTGGCGTCTGCGATGCTTAACGGTCATTCGTTTATGACCAGCCATCGGAGATACAGCCTCAACGCCGTCCACCTCTCGGAGGGCTTGCGCATCTTTTAAATTGAGCGTCGTCACAGACAGGTCAGGGGGAGGTAAAGGTTTGCCCCCCCCTGCAAAGACCATAATCGCGCGCGGCCCAAACTTCTCCACCCGACGCATTACTTTCTCCTCCGTGCCGGCTCCTATGGCCATAATGATGGTCAGTGCTGCTATCCCCACCATCGTGCCGGCCATCATGAAAAAAGTCCGCAGTTTGTTCGCACCCAATGCGCGCAGTCCTTCTCCGGCGAGTCGAAATATCCTCATTTTGCCACCTCCTTTGCCTGCGTCTGTTCCAGTTCCTGGCTCGCATCACGCCGCTGTTCAACGGCATGATCACCGACGATTCTACCGTCTTCCAGTTCAATCACCCTTTCTGCGTGTTCGGCAACCTTTTTGCTGTGTGTTACCACGATCAGAGTTCGTCCTCCGGCATGAAGTTTTTGGAACACGCGGAGTATTTCAAGTTCACTCTGGCTGTCAAGATTCCCCGAAGGTTCATCCGCCAGAATTACATCGGGATCAGTGACCAGGGCCCGCGCTATAGCGACTCGCTGTTGTTGTCCCCCCGAGAGCTCATTGGGGCGATAGCTGACGCGGTCCTGCAGTCCGACCTCCGTCAGCGCCTGTTCGGCCCGCTCTGTGGCGTCGTCCGGATAGCGCTGCGCATAAATCAGGGGCAGCATTACGTTTTGCGCCGCCGTCGTCCGCTCCAGAAGGTGAAAAGTCTGGAAAACGAAGCCGATTTTTTCATTTCGCACATGGGACAGACCTTCGTCGTCAAGGCTGATCATATCCGTTCCCTCCAGCCGGTAATGCCCTTGTGTGGGCTTATCGAGGCAGCCCAGGATGTTCATCAGCGTGGACTTACCCGTTCCGCTGGCCCCCATAATAGCCACGTATTCGCCTGCCTCGATAGAGAAAGTTACATCCTTGAGCACGGGAGTTGTCATCTCCCCGCTACCGTAAGTTTTGTAAACCTCTTCAATATTAATCATATGCAGCACTCCTTCTGTTTTTAATTGGGGGGAAGCTCAAGGAGGACCTCCTCGCCCTCTCTGAGGCCATTCAGTATCTCGATGTCGCCGTCCTGCCGCTCGCCGGTCTCCACCGTTCTTTTCTGCGGGGTCTTTCCGTCCATCACGTAGACAATCTGCTGTCCCTCCTCCCGGTGAACGGCGGATGCGGCCACTGAAAGCACATCTTCCCTGGTTTGCTGAAAGATCGTAACATTGGTTGTCATCTGAGGGCGCAGCAGGCCGGCGTAGTCGTCCTCGATCTCAATCACCACGTCGTAATAGACCACATTGTCCTGAATAACGGCGTCGGGATAGATAGCGCGGACGTAACCGTCGAAGGTGCGATCAGGGAAAGCGTCCACAGAGAAATGTGCTTCCTGTCCAACTTTAATCTTTCCGATATCGACCTCATCGACGAAGGCGTCCACTTCCAGCCGTTCCAGATCGATGATCTCCACGAATGTAGGAGCGCTCAGTCCGGCGGCCACCGTTTCTCCCTCCTGGGTGGTGACGGTCCCGATAACGCCCGATATTGGTGCCGTAATGGTGGCGTAACGCAGTCTGGCTTCGGCATTGGCCACAGCAGCTTCCACGCGTCTCACCTCAGCCCGGTCCTGTTTGAGTTCCTCTTCGTAACTGCTGTGGGCGAGCTTGAGCGTCTTTTGGGCGGCAGACAGTTGGGCTTCGGCCACGCGCAACTGTTCCTCGGCACGATCGACCTCCTCCTCGGAGGTAAAATCCTTCGAAACCAGTTGTTTCTGCCTCTCCAGATGACGTTCTGCCTGATGGAGTGTGGCTTCCATGCGGTCAACCTCCGATTCTGCCTTCTCTATCTCAATGGGACCGAGTCTATCGGTGGCGGCAAGTTTTGCCCGGCCCTTCTCAAGTTCAGCCTCGTTCTGTTTTACCACGGACTTCTGTTCATCCCGTTCGAGCAGGGCTATAGTCTCGCCTTTCTTCACCTCGTCTCCTATATTGGCGTAGAGTTTCTCCACCTTGCCCGATATGCGGGCACCCACCTTGACCTTTGCCCCGACCTTGGGGTTTACCTCGCCCGTGGCCAGCACCGTGTTCGAGAAATCGCTCCGGGACACCCTGGCCGTTGGCAACTCGCCCGAACCGCTCCCGGTCCGACGCATAGACGAAATGGAGACGATCACCCCGCCCCCCACTATGAGCAGAGCTATACCAATCAAAAGTTTTTTTCCTGTACCTTTCATGTATTCACTTCTTCCGTTTTATTTTTCGTTCAATACCTGACTCCGCATCTGCCGGTGCTTTCGGGCCGCGTTCCTCAGAACTCAAAACTCAAAACTTCAATCACCGATCACCCGCAATACTCCGTCCGACCGCGCGTTCCAGGCGGGCCAGCGCCACATACCAGTCAAGGCGGGCCTGCACGAGCTGGTTGCGGGCGGCCGTATGCGCCGTTTCGGCATCGATCAGCTCGATGATGGTGCCCGTGCCTGCCCTGTATTCTCCGCGGGCCACCTCCAGGCTCTCCTCCGCGCTGGCTACCAGCGCCTGTGCCGCCTCTATGGCCTCGTCCGCCTCCTGGACCCGCGCGTAAGCCGTCCATACCTCCAGTGCGACCCCGCGGAGGGCATCCTCGTAATCGGAGACCGCCTTCCGAAGCTCTTCCTCCCTGCGTCGGATACGGTAGGATCGCTCGAAACCGGTGAACAGGGGGAGGCTCAGCCCCAGTCCCACCGACCACTCCTCTTCGTTCGGTGCGAAGTGTTCATCCCTCCATCCGTAATCCGCGCTGGCGGACAGTTTGGGCCAGTATCCCGCCCGGGCGGCCTTCAGAGCGCTCTGGTTCTTCTGCACGTCGGCGAGGGCTGCCTGCAGCTCCGGACGCTGTCCCGCCGCTTCCGTCAGAAGTTTTTCAACCGCTGCCATCTCGCGTTGCCGCGTTTTTTCCGGTACATCCTCTACCCGAAGCGGGGCCGATACCTCAAGGTTCATCACGCTGGCCAGTTCCCCCCGTGCCACTCTCACTTGACTTTTGGCTCGAACAAGCTGCAGACGCGCGTCGGCCAGTTCGGTCTCCGCTTTCAACACGTCCGCCCGGGATACGACGCCGGCCTCCTTTCGGGCGCGGGCCAGTTCGACGTGCCGCTGTCTCTGATGCAAAGATTCTTCCTCCACCTTCACCTTCCACCGGGCGGCCAACAATTTGTGGTAGGCTTCCTCGACTTCGAGCGCGATCTTCTGGAGGGAGGCATTGTGACGGAAATTGGCCGCGTGGAGACGGGCCTTCGCCCCACTCACCCCGGCCGCGCGCCGACCACCGTCGAAGAGCAGATATCGTACGCCAAAAGCCGCGTCATACGTCGTGGTCGGTCCTGTCTGGCTGCTCGTGGACGATGTAATGTCCGCCCGGTCGGACCGGGTGACGCCGGATGTGAAATCCGCCTGAGGGAGATAATCCGCTTTTTCCCCCCCGACCTCCGCGGCGGCGGCCCGGGCAGCACGCCAGGCACTGTGGGTGCGGGGGTTGTTCTCCAGCGCCACGACCATACATTCGGCCAGGTCAAGGGGTTCCTTCCCCACCTTTGCGGCCGCCGCGGATCCCTCCATAGCTTCTCTGGCCGGAGCAAGGATATCTTTTTCGGGGCGGTACTCGCGGGAGGACCCATCGGACACCATCCGGCGCTGGCCCCAGGGGTCACTCCCGGCGCATCCCATCAGAAGTAATCCGAGGGCGATGGCACCATCGAGCGTCAATATTCGGAGAATATGTAAACGAAAAAGCTTCAGCATCAGGTGATTTCCTTCTGTGCAGGTTTGAGGGGGTTTTAATTTGCGGGGGGTTTTCGCCCGCAAATCGATTTGAAAACGGCATCCTGGGGTTGTTTGCTCCATTTTGCGTCCTTTTTGGGCTTTGAAATTCCATTCGGGCCTTCCCGAAACGACCCACCGCACGCGGCCGCCGCGCCGCGGGCGGCGCAGTTGCGGCGGTGAAAAGCTTCATCGTATTCGGTGCGGTTTCGCCAGCCCGCACAGACAGGCACGCCCGGATCGAATTTTCCGCCGGGTATGGCAAAGCGGTATCATTCCGGCAAAGGGAAGCAACGAATGTCCCGCATCGCTCTTGGTCCCGGGTGACATGCGGCGTCCCCCCGGGAATCCCATTCTCTTTTTCAGCTTCTCAAAGAACCGTTCCTGCTGCTCGGGGGTCAGCACCTTCTTCTGCTCCAGCAGTCGCTCTATTACGAGCTGCTGCATCTTGCTCTGACCCTCGGCTATCTTTTCCCGATATTCCTCTATTCGCTCCATATCAGGTTCCGGAGCACGGAGCTCGTCCATAAGCGCGTCGTGGTATTTGCGGATGTCTTGCGCGTTATCCTCTGCTTTCTCCTGGAACTCCCGCAGGCTGGGTTCAAGCTCCTGCCACTGCTTTTCCGTCACTCCGAGTTCTTTGTGAAACGGACACCTTATTCCCCCCCGGTCACGTTCCGGTCCTCTCCTCATGGGAGTGGAATGTGGTCGGTGCATAACTCGTCTGGCTCGGTAGAGGTGCAGCGCCCAGGTTCCGAGGAACGCCACGTTCAGCGCAATTGAGATGGTCAGTATAACCGGACGTATTTTCTCCCATGTGTTCATTTGTCTTGCTCTCCTGTGGTTGTTGTAAGGCTTACGTACGCGCGGGAAACGGATTCAGGTGGATATTCCCCGAGATATTCCGCACCAAGGTTGCTGGCCGTATCGGTTTTCTCCTGCCCCGCCATCTGCGTCTGCGGGCCGGCGGTGACCTCGGCCAGATCACGTCCGACAAGGATGCCGATCGCCAGGGCGAGAATCACCCCGGCGGCAACCACAGCGGCGCGCAGCGGCGTCTCCAGCATGGGTAGATGGCCGAACGGATCCAGAATTCCCGGCCGTTCCTTCCCGCCATTCTCGTCTCTGGCTCGCGCCATCACCGATTCGTGGAATCCCTCGGGGATCGGGGGTGTGTTCTCGGCGTCGAACGCAGCCTGTATGCGACGCGCATCATCGAGGGCCGCGCGGCATTCCCGGCAGGAGCTCAGATGTTTCTCCATCTGCTCCCGTGCGTCTTCATCCAGCTCGCCGGTCATATAGGCATCAATATGGCGATAACAGTCATGGCATCTCATTGTTTCCGCCTCCTTCTACCCTGTTTAACGAACGGGCACGGGACATCCCATGCAGAAAATCGGATTTTTCTAATTAGTCGATGAATGGCGCGAGCCCGGAGTCAGCGAAACGGGAGGATTGCTTATTCGATCACCGACCACTGGTCCGCCTTCTACCCGGTGTAACGGGCGTCCGGTCGTCATCCCCCGCCAAAAAGACAAATTTCCACGGAAGCGCGCCTCTTGAAAATGAAACGGATACCGGGAATTGCCGAGCCGGGCCGGCGCCCCCCGATTCCGGATTGGGGATGGCGGAAGAAACAGGGAAAGGCCCCGATAGGTTTCGGTCAGGTTGACACTGGCCGATTCAGCATATTAGCTTATACTTAAATAGTTCTCGGCCAACCCGCGATCATTGGGGAGATAGCCTTTCTCCGGTGGGGCGGTGTATTGACGGTACGCGTGCGCTGTGTGCATAGTCCCGTGTCGTTTCGTGACTGAGATCTGTTTCGGAGGTTTTTGGCGGTGATATCACAGTTTAATGCCTTCCAGGATGCTTCTTTCGGGCAGACGCGAAAGCATTCAGACAGGTTAAATGTGAACGTCAGTTCTACGGTCTTGAGCCGTTGCGATACGGCGGCCGGTGCGTTGTTTCGGGGATTCGTTCGGATGCGAGTCGATGACTGCAAAACGTGAGCGCGAAAAGAGCGGTGACAAAAGCCCTGGCCCTCCGCTCTGGCCCACCCTGTTCAGACTGGCTCGTTATGCCGGCCGGCACTGGGGTACGGTGGTTGGGACCTGCGTGCTGGTGATAATGTCGACGGCCGCAGGACTTGTGCCTCCCTGGATCATCAGGCAGGGAGTCGACGATCACATAATGGAAGGGCGATCGGAGAGGCTGTGGGCGCTGGCGGCGAGCATGGTTCTGGTGGTTCTGTTCAAAGGGCTTTTTGATTTCCTGAAGCGCTACCTTGCTGAAGTCGTTGCACAGAACGTTATCCACGACCTTCGCACCTCCCTTTATCAGCACCTGAACGAACTCTCTTTTTCCTTCTACGACGGCTCCCGCACGGGCGATCTGATGTCGAGGGTGACGGCGGACGCCGATGAGCTGCACGGTTTTCTTTCCACCGGGAGCATTTTTATCTCCTCCAACCTCCTGACCATAGTCGGCATTCTCGGGGTTATGCTGATGTGGGAACTCCGGCTGGCTCTTCTTTACGTAATGATGTTGCCCCTGATGGTGCTGGGCATGTACAAATACTCTACCCGGGTGCGCCCGATGTTCGGAAAGGTGCGAAAGGCCCTTGCCAGACTGACGGAGACCATGCAGGAAGATATCAATGGTATCAAGGTGACGAAGTTGTTCGGCCAGCAGAAGAGGGAGAGACAAAATTTTGAAAGCAGAAATCGCGACTACATCGACACGAATCTGGAGGCGGCCAGAGTTTCGTCCTTCTGGATGCCCTATGCGAACTTTCTGATGGGATTGGGCACGGCGCTCGTGGTGTGGTACGGCGGCAGGCTGGTAATAAACGATGTCATTTCGTTTGGCGTTCTGGCCGGATTCGTCAGCTACATCGCGCTGTTGCTGCGTCCGGTTCGCCAGACCGGGATGATGATAAACCGCAGCAGCCGTGCCGTGGCGGCGGGTGAGCGGATTTTTGAGGTGCTCGACACTCCCCCCGACGTGCAGGAGGCTGACGACGCTTATCCGTTGCCCGATATAGAGGGTGAGGTGTGCTATGAAAAGGTATGCTTTTCCTACAGCGAGGGGAACGACGTTCTGAAGGACATATCCTTTGAGGTTTCACCCGGCCAGACGGTTGCAATAGTGGGACCGACGGGAGCCGGAAAGAGCACGCTGATTCACCTGCTTCCCCGTTTTTACGATCCGAACCGGGGCCGAATACTCATTGATGGACACGACATCAGCGAAGTCAGCATCGAGAGCCTGAGGAAACAGATAGGGATCGTTCTGCAGGACACCTTCCTGTTCGGGGCGTCGATCAAGGAGAACATCTCCTACGGCAAACCGGAGGCGGATATGGCGCGTATCATCGAGTGCGCCAGGACGGCGCAGATCCATGCGTTTATCGAATCGTTGCCACTCGGGTATGAGACCCCCGTGGGGGAAAGGGGCGTAAGCCTGTCCGGAGGCCAGAAGCAGAGACTCGCGATGGCACGGGTCCTGCTGACGGAGCCCCGGCTGCTAATACTTGATGAACCGACATCGAGCCTGGACTCCACAACCGAAGACATGATGCAGAGGGCGATGGAGGCCGTCCTGGAAAACAGAACGACCTTCGTCATAGCACACAGACTGTGGACGGTGGAAAATGCGGACCGAATTATAGTGCTGCGGGACGGTGAGATCGCCGAGCAGGGCAGGCATAAGGACCTCATCAGCAGGGACGGTGGTTTTTACCGGGAAGTATATGACAGCGTTCTTGACGATACGGGCTAACTTAACAGGACCACTGATCATCCATGAGAGGCGGATTCGGAAGAAGGATAAAATCAGGGACCGACGAGGACTTTGACCTTGCCACTCTCGACCGGCGAGCGGTGGACATGGTGTGGAAATATCTCCGCAACCATGTTCTCACGCTCGCGTTGGCAACCGCGGCGATGCTGGTTGTCACGGGCACCATACTTCTCGGTCCCTTTCTGGTGAAAATTGCCATCGACGATTGCATTCTGAAGGGCAACCTGAGGGGTTTGAACTGGGTTTTTCTCGGCCTGGTGTTGTCCTATGGCCTGTTCTGGTTTTCCTCGTACTGGCAGAACTACCTGTCCAGCTATATTGGTCAGAATATAATCGGAGATATCCGGCAGGATCTCTATGCGCATGTGCAGAGCCAGCCCATGAGTTTTTTCCACAAGCGCAAAACGGGCGATATCATGGCGAGGTTGACCCACGACGTGAATGCCGTCTCCGAACTCGTGTCCGCAGGATTCGTCCATCTGCTGAACGATCTGTTCACCCTCATCGGCATCGTCGTCATAATGCTCATACTGGACATCCGCCTGGCACTTGTTAGCTTCGTAACGATTCCGTTTATAGTGTTTACCATTTCTTATCTTGGCAAAAAGATGCGATCGGCCTACCGGGAGGTCAGGGAAAAGCTTGCGGCACTGAACGCCGACATCGAGGAAAACCTCTCTGGCATAAGACTGGTCCAGGCACTGAACAGAGAAGCGGTGAATACGGGGCAGTTCAGTCGCCTGAGCTGGGAGAACCTGAAAGCAAATTTCAAGGCCGTATCGCTGTTCGCACTCCTCTTCCCCACCATGGAACTCAGCCGGGTCGTGGGTGAAGGCCTTGTGCTGTGGTATGGGGGGAATGCAGTGATCGGAGGAGCAATTTCGCTGGGCGTTCTGATGGCATTTTTCGGTTACGTACGGAGATTCTTTGCCCCCCTGGCCGACCTGAGCCAGGTTTATAACACGTTCCAGGAGGCCGGTGCGGGACTTGACAGAATCCATGAATATATGCGCGTGAAGCCCTCTCTGGAAGTAAGCGCACAGCCACCGGATGGATTTGCACAGCAGAGGACAAGCGGGGACGTAAGCATGGAAAACGTAACTTTCGGATATGAGGACAGGGCCGTCATAAGAAACCTGGATCTGAGTATAAGACCGGGAGAAGTGTTCGCGCTGGTCGGGCCCACCGGTGCAGGAAAAACGACGGTCGTGAATCTCCTGACACGGCTCTACGACGTGGATGAGGGCCGCATCCTGCTGGATGACGTTGACATCCGGGATATCCCCCCGGATGTTTTGCGGAATGAGGTGGGCGTTGTGCCTCAGGATGTCTTTTTGTTCGACACGACCCTGAAGGAGAACATTCGCTACGGACGGCCGGACGCGGCCGACGAAGAGGTGGAACGGGTGGCACGGGAGCTTCATGCCCATGAGTTCATCTCCGGTCTGCCGGACGGCTACCAGACGCGGGCCGGAGAGAGAGGTGTAAAGCTGTCAGGCGGACAGAAACAGCTTGTCTCTTTTGCGAGGGCGATGCTGACCGACCCACGCGTACTGATCCTCGATGAGGCTACATCCAGTGTGGACGCATACACCGAGGCCCTAATACAGAAGGCAATGACCCGGCTGCTGGAGAACAGGACAGTGCTGATTGTCGCGCACAGATTTGCCACCCTGCGTACGGCCGACAGAGCGGGGGTTATGGAAGATGGATTGCTGGTCGATACCGGCACCCACGCGCATCTGATGGAGACAAACGAAACCTACAGAAAACTTTTCCACCAACAGCAGTCACGGTAAACCACAATAGCGACAAATAGTCTTCAGAGGTCCGTTGCGTCTGATAGGCGATCATTCCTGGCACAGGGGGTTATTGACGTATAACAAAACACCGGGTTGGTCCCGCAGTCGCAGTAACACATTGATGACTCGTAAAACATCCGGGTTAACGAACAGTGGTCACCCGTGATCGGTCATCCGTAACCGATGTCCCGTGTCCCGTCTTCTACCCCGTTTAACGAGCCCCCCGGCGTCATCCCCCGGCAAAAACCCGTTTTTCCACGGGTTGCGACAACCTGACGCAGTGTAACCCGCAGGCTAACGCAATTCTTAGTCTGCAGTGCACGCAAAGATGAGTCTGCATCTAACGCATTTCTTAGTTTGCTTTTTACGCATATTTTAGTTTAACATCAGTGGAGGCAGAGCAACGGGATTATTGCGGTATACCACAGTGAGTTCATCACAGAGAAGGGCAAAGGGCTATGGACGGTCAGCTTTATCACTACCGGGACGAACAGGGATGTGAAGTGGACGCCATCGTCGAACGGACCGACGGGCAGTGGGGGGCTTTTGAAATCAAACTGGGGCCGGGCCGGGTGGATGAGGCGGCGGAGTCACTTCGGAATTTCGTTGCCAAGATCGATACGGAGAAATGCGGCGAACCAGCGGTGATGGGGGTGATAACCGGACGAGGGATGGGCTACGTCCGCGAGGACGGCGTCGCCGTGGTACCCATCGGCGCTCTGGGACCATGAGGGAATGGCGTCAAATGGACGTCGACGCAGCACTGCACACAACTCACAACCCTCAACTCGCAACAATTCGTTTGGGCCTGGCCACCAAACAAGGGTGATCGATGATCTGTCATCGGTAATCGTTGCACGGTCAAGCCTTTACGACAACAGTTAGCCGGAAGTTCAGACTGTTTCGGGTAAAAAGCCGATCCCGGGCAAATCGTCCTCATGATTCCCATTGCGGTTTTGCTGGCCCGTGCCCTGTGTCTGGATGATTCCAGGGCTCAACACTGGCTCTTCGCCCTCATTCTCTGTGCACTCCGCATAAATCTCACAGTCAGGCTCTTTTCCCCGCTCCTGATTGCCACCGTTTTGCTTTTTATCCCGATTATTGCAATCACTGTGCGCCCCCCGGAAAACGAAACATCAGCATCAATGGACAGGAGCTAATCGGTGCGTTCAGTTTCCCCCCGTCCTGCGCGGCACTCGTCGGAATGAGGCGTCACCGCCATTCGGGAGCTCTGGCAACTCGGTTTTATAATCTCTCCAGTCGGGGCTCCAGCGATTTCCGTGCGCGTGCCAGCAAGCCCTCAACGGCTCTGTAGGTGGTATTCATTGAATCCGCAATTTCGCTCAGTGAAAGATCCTCGTAGTAGCGCAGCACCGTCGCCATTCTCTGTCGGGCTGGCAATTCCTGGAGCGCCCGGCGCAGGGTTTTGTTGCGTTCCTTCACCGCCAGTTCCTCGTCCGGTCCCCTGGAGGGGTCTTCGCGCTCCGGCAGGTTTCCCCCGGGGTCGGGACGCTTTGCGCGATGGTGGTCGATGCACAGGTTCGCGATGATACGGTAGAGATAGGTGGTAAACTTTGCGGACGCGCTATAGGACCCCGCCGAATTGAGTATCTTCAGAAAAGCCTCCTGCGCCACGTCCTCAGCCTGCGTTTTGTTCCGCAAAAAATTGTAGGCGATCCGCCAGGCCCTGTCCTGATGACGACGCACGATCTCACCGAAGGCCTCCATATCACCATCGGCCACCCGCTGCATCAGTTCCTGATCAGCTGGCATCGTTGGATACCTCCGGGCGTCCCAGAACCAGATAGTGGAGGATTATACCCGCGGCGAAGCCGACCGCCATGTTCAGTGCCACCGATCCGATAACAGTTGCAGCGACGGGGATCAGACGCCCATCAAGCCCAAGTTCTCCGGCGAACTTGAACAGCTCAACGCCCACCATCAACATCATGGCCCCCACGATGGCCATGGGAAAGGCCGCGAACAGCGTGGCAATGCTGCCCGCCAGAAACAGGCCCAGACAAACCTCGATGGTCCCCTCGATGATATTGGTCCCGCCGGTCCGCGCCCCAAAATAATACTGCCCCGCCAGCCCGCCCGCCCCATGGCACATCGGCATTCCCCCGAAGAAAGGAGTCACCAGGTTCATCACCCCCATGTTGAAGGAGAGCTGGCGCTCGGTGACGTTGCGTTCGGGCCAGTACTTCGAGATGAGCGCGGAGGTGGCGATCACGGCGTTGGTGGCGGTGAGGGGGATCTGGGCCAGTCCTCCATCCCGGAAAGCCGGCCAGAGGAGTTCAAAATCGACGGACACAAGCGGAGGGAGAGACAGTGAGACCCCGGCCAATCCGGTCAGTTTCCCCCGGAACGCCATGATCACAATCCCCAGCGCCATCAGCACAATGGCCGCCGGGGCGTAGCGGTTCTCCCTGAGTAGCAGAACGATCAGCACCGATACCCCACCGAGAAGCCACCATCCGGTCATCATTTCCAATCCCTTCAGACTCAGCAACACGCCGAGGGAGAGTTGAATGCCCCACACCACCGTTTTGGGCGTCCAGCGTGCCACATGTTCCATGGCGCCGGTTACCCCCATCAACAGCCATACCAATCCCATTACAATTCCGGCGGCATAGATTTTTTCCGGTGCCCACGCTCCCGCAATGGCCATCACCGCCAGCACCTTCATGGGTTCAAGCGGCATGGGAAGGCGGTAGATCAGGCCGGTGGCAATGTTGGCCACCCCCATCATCACCAGCAGACCGGCGGGGTCCATGCCGCAGACGGTGATGTAACCGATGGCCAGGGGCAGGAGCGTGCCGAAATCCCCCATCGATCCGGCCAGTTCCTGCAGGTTGAATCTGAACGGTCCGACGCGCATAAACACTTACCTCATGGTGATGATCAGAACACAAACGCCAGGCTGGGTTTCCGGGGCGTCGTTTCGGATAGGAATATAAATTGCACGAGCCTATTGGTCCGTTCCGCTGTGGTTTGTGGAACGGACCATATAGGTCCTATTCCTCCGGCGTCAGCAGTTCCTCGGCCACCTGCCGCCATTTCTCCAGGGTCTGTTCATTGACCCGGTAGTGGACGTAGTAACCGCGTTTCTCCGGTACCACCAGCTCCGCATCCCGCAGGATTCGCAGGTGCTGGCTTACCGCCGCGGAGGAGACATCCAGCCGGGTCGCCAGAGCGCCGACGCACAGGACCTGCTCTTTCAAAAGCTGCAGTATCTGCACCCGCGTATCGACCGACAGAGCTTTGAAGATACGCGCGATTTTCTGCGGATCATCCATCGTGTGAACTCCTTAAGTGAATGCTAATATACTAAGGTGATTCCGTCGAAATGACAACGTTCGGAGAAAATGAGGCAGGCTATGGCTTCAAACCGGTGAATCAACGTCCCACGGCGTATGAGCAGACAGTGGAGCGGGTACAGAGAACCCTCCAGCCCCGCGAGGGCCGAGCGGGCAATGTCGTTCGATCGGAGGTCAATCATTTTACTTCAAGCGGCGCGTCCGTTCCCGAGCGGGCATTGGCCTTTGTTTCGGGGAAGCTCAAGGCTATCAGAAAGCCCTCGACTCCATCGTTTCCGTTTGTTGTATTTCTCCTAAAATCAAAGGGGCAATTGTCCAATTCACGCTGAGCCAGTACACTTAGGCAGGGTTGCATGTTGAAACATCCCATCCGTTCCAAATCCTTTCTTCTTCAGGAGAAGGGTTTTTAGTTACCATTGAGCTTCGTAAAAGGACATAAAAGGCATGGAATTCTGCACAGCGATCAATTGCATGGACGGACGAGTTCAGTTGCCGGTAATCCGCTACCTTCAAAAACGGTTCAGTGTGCCCCACGTCGATTCGATAACCGAACCGGGGCCGAATTTGATCCTTGCCGAACAGAAAGATTTGACGCTCGTTCATTCTATTATCGAGCGAGCCAGTATTTCCGTCGAAAAACACAAATCGGTCGGGATCGCCCTGGCTGGGCATTATGACTGTGCCGGCAATCCAGCCGGCAAAATTGCCCAGATTGAGCATATTGAAAAAGGGGTGACTTACCTTCAGAGCGAGTTTGACAACGCCGAGGTAACAGGTCTGTGGGTAGGTGCCAGCTGGGAGGTCCAGGAGATCCAGGATTTGGAATAGAGCGCCCTGACAGGAGCGCTTGCGCCCTCTTCAGCCATGTCGCCATCCCGCTGCCGCTTCCCCAGTCGCACATTTGACTTTGGGGATTAATGTCAGTAGGTTGACGTTTCCGGCATTCCGCCGATCAAATAAAATGCACCCTGAACCTTTTCCTTCCTCATTTTGATCAGTTTTGCAGCAATGGAAACAACAACTCTCGGATCAACCAATCTGGAAGTGACACGTATTGGATTTGATGGCATTCCGATCCAAAGGCTATCCATCGAGTGAGAGTCCGTGGTGTCACCTTGGGGTAAGTCGGTAGGACAAAAAGATGGCCATGTCGTGGCCTGGAGACATTTGACGGCTCATGTCCCGGGAGTGAGTTCCGTCAGGTCTGAGTCGTGCGCTGCGATCAATTCGAATTCGCCGGCGTGCAATTCTCTCCCGCGCATCAACGCGGCGTGGGTGACCGCTCCGGCCCCCGATCGTCGCAGCCAGCAGGCTTCCCCTTCGAGAGTTATATCGGTGCTATTCCAGGTCACCTTCGCCTCGGTCTTCTCTTGCGCATCGAGAAAAACCAACAGGTCCCGGCGTCCGTCGCGAAGCTTGACCTCCACGGCTACGCTGGAGTCACCCATTTCACAGCCATCCGCGCCGCGAACTGCCAGACGGTGTACCTGCGACATCGCGGGTTTACCCTCGTGGACCTCCACCACCGAGACAAAGGTCGAACTCAGGGACGGCTCTGCCGCGCGACGGCGCACCATCAGGCGCGGTATCCATGCTTCCTCGTTTTTGTCATAGCCCCCTTCGATGATCCAGCCTTCGCACAGGGAAACTTTAGCATCGGTGGTCAGGCCAATATGGCGCAGAACGACTTTTTCGCTTGTATTACTCAGTCCGTACCGATCTTCCACGTTCCAGGTTACGCTCCATCCGGGATCAGGATTCGGGTCGGTTTGAAAACCACGCATTATCGTATCGCGGCCATAATCCTCGGCCGGTTCCAGTCCGAGACCATCTGTCTGGATTCGGGCAAAGTGGCTGTGACGGAAAAGGGCGTGATCCTGACCGCCCGCGATGCGGAAGATGTCGAGCAGGCAGAACGCGTCTTCATTGATTTCTACCATTGCGAGCGTCCGTTCGTAACGCGACGTTTGTTCGTATTGATTGGCGGCTTCGATTCTCACAGCGCGGATCCAGCGGCCGTGGGCCTGGAGAGTGGTTTCGCCGCCGATACCGCCGCGACCTTCCGCGCGCTGCCGGGCCCCGATCTGGTCCTGTCCATCGACCACAACGGTATTGTGAGCGGCGGTCTTGCGATACCAGTTGGCCCGTTCCGAGTTCCAGCCGCCGAACTGTACCGGCGGGTACCCGAAATCCGGCATCAGATCGAGTCCAAAAGCGTAAAGCCCCACATTCATCGCGTCCTGGTGACCGTGATTGCCAGCAGAGTCATAATCGATCCAGGCGACGTGTTCACGGGAGCCCCGACCCGTACGAAGCAGGGCGAGGTGCCACTGTTTCATATCGATGCTTCCCGGGTAAATTCGTGAACCTTCGCGTCGTATCAGTGCTTCTATGGCGCCGGGGACTTCTGCAACGTCCTCGGCGTAGACATCCCAGGGCAGATTATCTGTGGTTTGTCCGTTGGCGAGCCACATGATTTGGGCGTAGGCGGGGTCGCCGGTGGTTTCATACAACCGCCAGAGGAACGTAAACGGGGATACCCCCAGGGCACGTGCCGAATATCCGTGGTCCGGTTGTAGATCAGGCCGAGAAAGGTTCACCCCGAGGTATTGAGGGGATGGGCGGGCGAAGGCCAGAGCATCTCCGCAGGTGGGGTAGTATTTTTGCATGCACCAGGTATCGATGTGAAAACGCCAGGTGTTTCGCAGGGCAGGATGCCGTTCGAGCATCTCGCGGATGAAGCCGGGTTCGATGCGTTCGTAACGTTGCAGCCAGGTGGCGAGCTTACGGATTACGTAGCTTCCGTACGCGGGCAGACCTTTCTCGCCCGTGACACTGTCGGTGCAGGTGGCCTCTTCGATCACAGGATCCATTTCCCGGAGAATATCGTCCCGCTTTTCGTGCCATTCGAGCACCGAGCGTATAACGGCGCAACATGTTTCAGCCCCCGGGAAGTTTGTGTCTATTTTATGCCGGTTCTGGACGACATCGCGCAGGATGCGATTTTCAATGTTATCCTGGATTTGCTCAAAATTATTTTTGGGATTGGGGATATCGAACTTTTCTGCCTTTTGACGCAGGAATGCCACCAGCTTTTGGTCTTCGCGGGCGGCTTCGAAAATTGCGTCGTAGGCCAGGGCGAGCAGGCGCGTTTCTTCGCACGCATCGTGCCATGTTGAGACATATCCTCTGTCGCCCTGACGTTCGTAGAGGATGCCTTCGCGCCCGAAATTGAAAGTGGGGTAGAGGTCAGCGATCCGGTCGAGGAGGATCATGGCCTTTCGCGCGCAGCCATTATCGCCCGTAATGACGTAAGCATCGGTGAGGCGGACGATTCCCGCGAGGACCAATTTTTTCCATTGTCCGTAGATGAGGAAAGCGCCGATGAACCGCCAGGTGCGATCTCCATCGCTCCACCCCCAGCCGTCGTCCACGCCCCATTTTCGTTTTGGATCGTCGGCTTCAGGATGTTCGATATTATAGAGCAGGGACTTATCGGCGAGGTTTTTTTGAAAGATGCCGGCCGAATCGAGTCCAGAATCATCGTATGCTTTAAAATCGTTCGTTGGGAAGGCCGATTCGCAGTGCGGGCATATTACTTTCCAGGGATGGATCAGCGGATCGATGCGCCAGTTGTACATGGGGACAGATTTCTGGCAGGCGGGGCAACGTCCATCCGAGAGCACGTGCCATGAGCGGGGGAGGGTGCTGCCGAACATGAGCGACCAGAGTTCATCGTCGCTCATTTGAAGCCAGGGTTGGGCACTTAATTCAATAGCGTCCGCCCATTGTGCTTGCCAGCCTCCGGCCTCAACGTGGTGCTGCGCCCGTTCGCGAAGCTTTGGGGGCAAGAAGATGCTCCGGGTTTTGCGATTTTGCTTTGTCATAGGACCTCCGGCGAGAGTCGACGGAGGCGTAGGGTAATTCCTGGATGCGTGGTGCGCAACCGGGGGGGATTCAGACAATCGGATGCCTGGATTGGAAAACAGATGGAAACCGGGCTCAGTTTACGGCAAGGCACCTGCTGGTTTCTTACAGTCCTATTACAGGTTTTTTGGCTTTTGGTTCCGTTTTGTCGCGTTTTTTCGGTTTTGGTTTTTTGCCGAGTACGCAGCGCCACGGGTGGAGCCCCCTGCGGAGTCGTTCTGAGATTACTTCCCAGGGGGTATCTTTGTATTTTTCAGTCACGTATTGGATATTATCGCGAGCGGCGTCGAACTCCTGTTTTGCGCGTTCGGGGCCTTTGAAGTCGCTGGGCGCTCGGCCTTTATGGATTTCGAGGCGCTGACGGCCGTGGAGGGTGTGGCCGATTTCATTCCACTTTTCAGCGACACTTTCGTAATACTGTCCGAGCATGAAACGCATTCTGTAGAGTTCGGCAAGTGTAACCATGGCGTGGGCTTCCCAGCGCCCGTAATTATTGGCGATTGGTTTGCCGTTCTGAAGTTGTTCGCGGAGTTCTCGAATGCGTCTCGCGCAGTAGGTGCGGCCGCCCCGGGCCTTTTTCATGGTCACTTCGACTTCTTTCGGAGAATTGAGGTGATGTTTCAGGTGAAAGGTTTCCAGTTCCAGCCATGTCGCGTGGAGCTTACGTCGCAGGACGCTCCGTTTCATCCTGTCCTTGTAATGGGCGACCGAGCAGATGTCCGGTTTAAATTTCCCGTAGAGTTTTTTCTGATCGTAATCTGATTCGATTCTCAGCAGGAAGTAAATACCGTTGGTCGCGAGGGCGAGACGGTTCAGGGTATACATTCCGAATCCCGACGGGATATTGCTGATACTTCCGCCCCAATGTTTCCAGTTATGCCAGCTTTTGGTCCACCAGAGCTCCGGAGCCGGGCATTCGGGACCTCCATCTGTCCAGCCGGTTACGGTCATTTCTTCCAGGTTTTGGTCGGTGGCCTGAGCGTAAGCTTTCCACTGAGCGAGGTCTTTTCCTTTCATATTTGTTACAGGTATAGAGACTCGCTTTTTCCGTGCGCAGAAAGCTCCTTCGTAGCCGAACACGAAAAATCGTGCTTTAGCACGCCGCATTCTGTGGATCAGGCGTTCGATATTATTCGGTTTTTTCAGAAGGTCGCTGCCCGCTTCATCGGTCATGGCTGCGATGAGGATGTTTTTGAAAGAAGCGCCTTCGTAGCGATTCAGTACCGTTTCCAGTGTTTGTGAGAGATTTTCCTGGCCGGTGGTGTCCGACTGGACATGTTGCAGTGCATTTTTGATGTAATGGAGATTGTTCGAGGGTTTGCACTCGAATTTAGGTTTTGCCCCGTAGCTGGCGACGTTTTTTGTCTCCTCTTGATCCTCCTGCAGATTGTAACGCATGATCTTCTCTTTCCGGGTTTTTAGCCCGTGAGGAAAAAGGGGAACGGATAGAACAGTTCGGGCGAACTCAAGTTCTTTGCAAGTGGGAGTCCGGCCGGAATTCACCCTGTGGCGGTAATCGGGATGAGATTTTGAATCAACACAAATTACAACGAGTTCATTTTGATCAAACGAAGTTGGATTTGACCCGCAGGCACAGGTGTCATACTATAGCGGCGCGTTTTTGAAAAGCTGAAACAGCTATCTGCATATCATTGACATTTGTAATGTTCGGGAAAACTGGTCCATGATCCCTGCGGATAATGTTGATTGCGGACGAGTTGCTGGCAGCCTTTCTGATCGGTGATCTCGTGAAGCTGAGGTGAGAAATGAGTAAAACAGAGAAGAATTCCGATGAAAACTTGACCGGAGACAATAATCTGGTTGCGATGGCAATCGGTGCTCACCCGGACGATATTGAGTTTATGATGGCCGGGACACTTTTGTTACTGAAGCAGGCAGGAGCCCAAATACACATGTGGAACCTTGCCACGGGGAATTGTGGGACGGCCGTTCATTCTCACAAAGAAATTGTGAGGTTGCGTTGGGAAGAATCGCGCGATTCTGCAAGGGTGGCGGGAGCCAGGATATATCCTCCTATTGCCGATGATCTGAAACTCTTCTACGATGAAGCATCTCTTCAAACAGTGGCTGCACGTATCCGGCAGGTGAAACCCAATATATTGTTGTGTCCTTCGCCGCAGGATTACATGGAGGACCATCAAAATGCCTGCCGCCTGGCTGTTACAGGCGCTTTTGCGCGTGGCATGCGCAATTTCCCGACCAGCCCGGCTGTTGAAGTGTGGGCGGGGGACACTGTCATTTACCACGCTTTGCCTTACGGGCTCCGCGATGGTTTGCGCCGGCGTGTTCGGGCGGGAAGCTACGTTGATGTGGGAACGGTGATGGATGTTAAGCGGAAAATGTTGTCTCAACACCGAACACAGAAAGAATGGCTCGATGCGAGCCAGGGATTGGATGCATACCTTACAACGATGGAAGATATGTGCGCGGAGATTGCCGAGCAGGCCGGTCGGTTTGAATATGCGGAAGGGTGGCGGCGTCATTCACACCTGGGATTTGCTTCACGTGAAAGCGATCCACTGGCCGAGCTGCTCGGCGACAGTTACTGGAAAGATCCGGAATACGAGAAATCACTCGACTGACAGAAATTTCTCAACACACTGCGGCAAATATGATTTTCACAATCTGAGTGAAAGGAAGGGAACGTTTATGGCAAGACCAATCAGCAAAGTGGCTCCACAGTGGTGGGACTATACCACTCTTGATCAACAGATTATCGACGATGCAGCAAATCTCAAAGCGGAAGATCTTTTGGGACTCTCACGGCCCGGTTTTGAAGTCGTATTTTACGATACCCTCGAGGATTTTTATCTGGCTGAAGCGCTTGAATATATCGATGCCTGGCGCCAGGCATCGCCCGACGAACCAGCCGGTATTTGCGGTCCGATTGGGCCGACAGAGCAGCTGCCGCTGGTGGCCAGACTTGTAAACGAACTCGAGATCGAGCTGGGAAGTGCTCATTTCTGGGGGATGGATGAATGGGTCGAAGACGGACAACCGGTTCCCACATCCCATCCTTTGTCGTTTGCAAAAGCGGATATGGAACTGTGTTTCGGCCGTATTGATGATAAACTGGCGATGCCGGAGGCGAACCTGCATTTTCCAACCGGAGATCTGGAGGCGTACAGCCGCAGTTTTGATGAGGCCCGTTGTGTGGTAATGCAGGGAGGGCAGGGAGAGGTGAAACATTGGGCTTTCAACGATCCTCTTCCGCGTGTAGAGCCTCATGAGGAAAAACCTCCTGCTCCCGAAAAATACCGCGAGTTGAAGACGCGAATTGTTGATTTGCATCCTATGACGGTTATTCAAAATGCTCGGACGTCAGGAGGGGGAAATGTTTCGCTCGTGCCGACTCAGGCGGCGACAGTTGGTCCCGTAGAGACTTGGAAGGCGGAAAAGGTGTCAATCTGGCAGGCGGGGACTCATGACAATCCCTTCGGAATGCGCCTGACAACACTTATGATTTCGAAGCATCTGGCCGACTCAGCTGTTCCCATGTCACTGCTGGCAGATCATCCCAACGTTCAATTTAATTTTTATCGCCCGGGAATTGGCACAGTGGAAGCGGAGATGCATTAGTGATCGTGACAGGGTAGCTGACCGTTAGCCCGGATATTTCAAGCGTCGCCAGTGCTGTAGATGCGCGGAAGGCAAAGGCAGGAGTGTTCTTAGACTTCAAGAACAGCCTCACAGAGCAGATACGGTGCTGGCGACGCTCCCGGAGGGTGCATCCTTTCTGTTGAGCCGAAGTACACCCTGTGCCCATGAGAAATGTCGAAAAACCGCATCTAAGTCGCTCTCACCCGTGTCGTTATAACAATTGTGCCGTTGGATTTATGAAATATCCGGGTTAGGATCCGAGGAAACTTACCACACGGTGGAAGAAACGTGTCAGGGTGCCTTCATTTTCGGGCGGAGTAATCTCATCCCCATCGTTTTCCGATACGTATTCAACGATCTCCCGCATTTGACGAATTTGTTTGAACTCGCCGCTGTCCAACCACATGCCGTGGCATCCCGTGCATACATCGACTTTCACCTCTGTTTCCGGATAATTAAAGGAATACAGAGGCGTCTCACAGCGGGGGCAGAATCTCTCGGTTTGTTGGGCGTTACTCGGGATCTCTAAATCCTTCTCGGCCTCTTCGATGACCTGTTCCAATTCCCCTCCATCAAACCAGATCCCATGGCATTTCGTACAGTGATCGAGCACAACACCCGTCATTTCCAGAACGATCTCCCGTAAAGTAGGTTCCCCACAATGCGGGCATGGCATCGTAGCCGTTTCCAGGTCGGTGAGGAAGTCGTCAAGATATTCTTCCGACTCAACGTCTTCAAGTCCAAGTTTTTCAAGCTCCCCCTGTCTCAACGATTCGTGCCAGGCTCGTATTCTCGGGAACTCTCCATCGTCAAGCCACATCCCGCGACAATTTTCGCATACTTCCACTGTTATATCTGTGTGGGGAAAATGCAATGAAAAGAGCTGTCCGCCACATCGCGGGCAATCAAGAGCGGTTTCTTCACCTTCTTGGGGCTCCGAGATTGCCGTTTCCGGCATCTTTAAAGCCTGTTCCAATTCGCCGCCATCAAACCAAAGTCCCCAGCAGGTCGGGCACCGGTCAATCATTACATTACTTTGAGAAAGTTCCAATTCCTCAAGTTCAATATTTTTGCATTTTGGGCAACGCATCTGATTAAACCTCCCTCAGCCAAACCACCCCCCGCAACAAAGTCTACTTGCATCAGGCCGGTTTTTCAACTGTCTTTAAGGTTCTTTTCCCCATCTGCTTATACATGCCGGTCCCGGCTGGGTGAGCTTCGTTTACCAATGAATATTGGAAAATATCGCGAGCAGGGAACCCACAAACCATACAACAATGAGCGCGATGAGTTTTTGGGTTTTGCTGCCTTTGACTTTCGATTCTCCGGATTTTGGGAAAAACATGCGGCTCATCTGAACACACAGAAGCAGGAGAATGCATCCGATATAAAGAGAAATTCCATGAATTTTGAATCCGGCCTCTGCCAGCGGTGGGAAGATACCTGCATGGGCGAACCTAATCGCTTCAGTTAATTTCACTGCAATCATTCGGTTTGCTACCCTCTTTTCAAAAAAATACAGATAACAAATTGGCAATAAAACGGCGGATGTGATTTTAAGACGCTGCAATCAATGAGGTTTCCTGCAATGCGATTAAAAATCAGCTTGAAACCGAGAATAAGGATTTTCTTATCATGCAGAGTCCGTGGAAGACCAGCAGTTGAACTGACCCTCCAACGCCGAAATTGTTATGATATCCCATTTCGGTGACAATATCTTCCGCATGTACAATATAACAGGCATCACGCTTTGTGTCCACAAACCGCACATGGATTTGGGCAGCGCATTTAGAACGAGACGCTTCCGATAACAACAACGTCAATCTTTTTTTTGCCGTCCTCTTCTTTGGTAATTGGGAAAGCGGCTTCGATCGAATCTATTTGTTCCCGTGTGAGTAATTCTTCAAGCTCGTCCCAGGGCGGCATCCCGTTTTCACCACTCTCCGTCCATTCTACTCGCACAACTTTGAGCATTCCCTCGGCCATTGTTGGTCTCCTTCCGCTAAATCCCAAAGATCTCGAACCGAATTGTTGCAACGCGCAAAAAGGGAAGGCCATACAATTCGACATATTTATTATGGCACCGAAAAGAACTGGTTTCAATCCAGTGGTTTCCGATTCTATGGTCGAACAATGGTTTCCTTTTATGAAAAGAGTTCTTCCCGCAGTTTGCCCAGCTGGTTGGTTTCGCGGATCATTTTCTTCCCGGAGATAACGCCAGATTCAACAATAATTTCTGTCACGACCTCCGCCGGGACCCGTTCAAAAATAGGGTTGTCCAGGCGAACATTTTGGGGGGCGGGGCCGATCTGGTCTTCCGGCCCTTTTTGGAGTTCTGGTTCAAATCCCGCGGGTGTTAATTTGCTAGTTGTGGCTACTGCAAAGGTTCGAATGTTTTTAAGACGAGCTGCTGCACAAAGAGCGAACGTACCAATCTTATTTGCGAAGGAACCACCTGAAAGCAGGGAATCGGCACCGCAAAGGACCACATCAGCTCTGGTCGTTGCGCTGCAGGCTGCCGCATCTGTCACAAGAGATGTCTCAATCCCAAAACCGGCCGCTGCGCGCGCCAGTTCGCGGCCCTCACATTCGGGTCGGGATTCTGCAACGGTCAGGGCCTTAATTTTTCTACGGGCTGCACTGAGGGCAAGGAGAACACTGGAGGAATAGCTGAGCGAAATCACGTGTGACCCCTCCGGAATTCTTTCCCCGGCTTTCTCGCCTGCCAGAAGCAATGCCTTTTCGCGCTGGTGGATAAGCCTATCCAATGCCTGGACGAGTCCCTTCTTACCCTGGACGTTTTTACTGCTATTTTCCTGAATAACTTCCCACACGTTCAGTGCCGCGGTTTGAGGTGTTGCCATGCTCGGGCGGAGCTGCGCGGCAAGCCGGCAAACAGGACGCATATCCTTTTGAATTTGAGGTCCGATTTCACTGACGGCTGCTCGTAGCCCCGCAAGAGTCCACAATCCGAGTTGTTCGGCGCCGTGTTCCGTGTCGTTTTCCACGGTCTGGAAAATAGATTCGCTGCGGCGCTCACCAGAGCTTTCAGCTGCACGAGCCACTGACGTCCAGGCGTCGACGAGTTTGGGGACAGTGGGAATTTCATTGAGAGTTTCTGGCTCCACCCATTCAAATTGTACATGTTCCCAATCCCGGCGAACAGATTCCGGGTTGTGGCATTCATACAAAAACGGGTGCACCACCCAGAAAATATCGATATCCCACGCCGGGAAGCGGACGGCCAGCCCCCGCACCGCGTCGTGCAGATCTTTTCCAGAGATGCCGGTTTCTTCTTCAACTTCGATACGGGCTCTTTCTGGCGGTGATTCTTCTTCGACGGAACCACTTATGGCTGCCCATTTGCCGGGGTATGTGTTAACATCTGAACTTCGTTTCCCGAGCAATATCTTACCGTCGGCACGCTGAAGAAAAGCCGTCGTTACATGTCGAATCTGCATCGGTGCTGCCCTGGTTTACGAGGTGCAACGAACTGGCCCATTCTTTACCGGCAGATCGCTTATTTGCCAGAGAGTTCGCATTTTCAATACGGTCTTTCCTGCCGTTTTCCTCTGATCAGCAGTGAAAAATTCTCTCCGGAGCGTAGTGAACCCGTGTGCGTCAGAATTCCGGGCGAATATCCACGATTTGGTTTTCGTGGACCTCGGCGTTGGCCATTTCGTAGGCTTCGAAATACTGCCGTGCGACGACCTCCCAGCTGATTACGTTCATCAGATATTGATAAAGATTATGTCCCAATTCCCACCGCAGCCCCTCATCCGTTGCGAGACGAATTATTTTTTGCCTGAGCATGTCTTTGTTTGTGAACAGCAGTCCGCCTTCGCTTTCGAGTGTCTGAGCCGTCAGTCCTTCAAGTGGGGCGGTGGTGACGAACGGTTTATTCAGGGCCATAATACGCGCGAGGGTTCCTGACTGAGTTTCGTCGAGAGAAGGCAACAGCACAAAATCACAGATGGCCATCACTTTATAATAGACGACGCCTCTGGGTGTGAATTTGAAGAAGTCCGCAAGCCCTTTTTCTGCCAGAACCTTGACACCTCCCATATATTCGGCATAAGCGCCAATATCGTGGGGATCGCGGAGGTCTCCGGCTGCAAGAAGCACCCATTCTTTGCCCGTTTTCTCCCGTATGGTATCACAGATATCTTCCCACATGTCAGTTACGATATCCCAGCGTTTATTCTGCTGGATCCATCCCACGAGTCCGATGACGTGTTTGTCTTTCAAGTGTCCCAAACCTAACTCATCTTTGAGCGCAGAGACTTCATCGATGGCGTATCTGCGATCAGGTCGGGCTCCGTGAGGAATGATCATGATATTGCGCGGCAGGTCCCATTTATGGGCCGAGAAGTTCCATTCTAATCGCCATTTTTGATATCGACATTTGAGGAACAGGATGTTTGTGCGTGGTGCGAGCTTATGGACGAACTGTTCTTCGTGATCTTTCATCCGACCATGGACGGTATGGGGCTCTACGACTCGGGGGACATCTTCAATTTCTTCGAGCAGCCGGAGAAAACCATGATTTAAGTCGGATTCCCCATTTTCGTCCACATAGTTGTATAGCCCATATTCATGCTGGAGGTGGACGACATAGGGATCCAATTCGTGGATCTTATCAGCGACAGGTTTATACCAGTCTTCGCGGTCCATATCGATGATGGGGAAGACATTATCTCCGGCACCGTCGGTATGAGATATTGTATAGCAGGGTCGATCCGGTTCCTGTTTTTGTATAAATTCGAGAGCTTCTTCTGCGAACGTTGCAATTCCACACTTTCTCGGCGGCCAGCTGCTGACCATGATGATGGGTTTTTTGTCGGCCATTTCGACTCCGTTTTTGTAATTCAAAGAAGTTATTTAAAAACTATTTCCCGGTTTTTGCCACGCGCCGAGAACGGATCATGATTCTATCTTGTTCGGAGTATATTTCAGTAAGTGTTAGAAGCGAAAGCAGGCAACAAAGAGTGCTTTCAGCTCCTTGATTCTGGTTCGGACCTTCCGCGGTAAGACCGTCGGCGCAGGCCCCCGTGCTGAAGTCATACAGGGGGACTCTCAGGTCGTTGACGCCTAAAAACCAGTCGAACGCGGTTCGCATGTGGCGTAGATATTCCCGTTGTCCCGTGGCGCGAAAAGCTGTTTTGCATGCTTCTACCAATCCACAGGCGTCTATAGGCTGTTGGTCAAACTGCGCCGGTTCGTCATCCTTCTGATGCCAGCCGTTGTTGCCGACGAAGGAAAGATGTCCATCTTCGCTCTGGGATTTACCAAGCAAGAAATCAAGGCTCTGAACCCCAACATCGAGGTAATCTTCTTTCCCTGTTATTTCATGGGCGAGAAGCAGACTATGGGGGAGCATAGCATTATCGTACGTGATGTACGGCTCAAACCAGAGCCAGTCGTTTTCGGTGTGAGCGTGAAAAGCGGCCAGGTTCTTGCCGGCGAGGGCGTCAATTTTTGGCTCGATATCGTGGGCCTCGGGGTAACGTTGCAGGTAATAGTAGAATCCCAGAATTGCATTGGCTCTACCTCTCAGGCTCAGCATTTCAAGAAGGTTTTGGTTTTCCACAGAATTTTCGAACAGTTCGGTAGCCAGAGGCAGCATCTGGCGATTTCCACGATATATCACGTAGCCCAGCCCCCACAAAGCTCGCCCAAGGCAATCATCGCTTCCGACTTCTTCGATGAACTGCCTATCGTAGCTCATAAAATTGCGGAAAAGGCCATCTTCTCTTTGCGCGTAATGCACAAAGCTGAGATAGATGTTGAGCAAACGTTCGGCTTCGTCGTCATTAAATAAATCGAGATACTTTGCCGCGACAACCATCCCCCGGGCGTTATCGTCGGTGGTATAGCCATGCTGGCGATTGGGCACGGAGAAGTGGGCGTGTTGCAAAAGCCCGGTATCATCAGTGAGGCGGGAGAGATGGTTCAGTTTTGGTCTTGGCAAACCTGTGATCGGCAGCAAATGCCGCATAGTGGTATCCGGCATTGCGGAACGCACCCGCGCCGCACTCATAGCCGAGCGGAAAGTGTCGATGTATTGTCGTCCGACCTCCGGCCAGACCATATTACGACTGTATTCGTAGGCTTCAGCCCGGATATCTCTGAGTCGATCGGGATTGTCAAGCAGTTGTAGCAGCCCGTCGCTCAGCGCTTCGGAGTTTTGGAAATCCACAAGAATGCCACGTCCATCCCCCAGCAGTTCCTCTGCGTACCAGTAACGAGTGGAAACAATGGGTTTACCGGCTCCGAGTGCATAGGCAAGAGTTCCACTTGTGATTTGCTCACGGTTCGGATAGGGGGTGACGTAAATGTCAGCGGCTTTCAAGAATTCGCAGAGTTCCTCCTGTTCCACAAAACGCCCGATAAACAGGACATTTTTCTGAAGTCCGAGTTCCCGGGCTCTTCGCTGGAGTTTCAACCGATAACTTTCGCCTTCTCGCTCTTTGATTTCCGGATGGGTAGCTCCGAGGACGATGTAGCACAGATCAGGATGCTTTTCCACAACCGGGGGAAGGGCTTCGATCATGTATTCAATGCCTTTGCCCGGGCTGAGGAGCCCAAAAGTTAGAATAACTTGCCGTCCTTCCATATCGAATTGATCTTTGTAAAGGTCGGGTTCGACAAGCGGGAGTTGTTCGACACCGTGGTGGATGAATTTGATTTTTTCATCGGGGGCATTGTAGATATCCTGGAGAAATCCCACACCCTTACGGCTCATTACTACCAGGCGCTGGCTCAGGACAATTAATTCATCCATTACCTCCTGTTGCCCATCTGACGGCTGATCGAGTATGGTGTGAAATGTTGTGACGACGGGGCAGCGTAGCTCGCGAAGCATATCGAGAACATATGCACCGTCCGGACCTCCGAAAATTCCAAATTCATGTTGGAGCGAGACCACGCCGACGTTGCTGTAATTGACGAATTCGGCGGCTTCAACGTAATCGACGCGGGCTCCCTGATCGATTTTGTGTTTGACCATGTCGGGATAATCGTATTCTGCGCTCGGGTTGTCGATTGCCACAATCATGGAGCGCAGACGTCCATCCATCTGCCCCAGACAGGCTGAAGAAAGGCTGTTTGTGAATGTGCCAATCCCGCATTGTCGAGGAGGGAATGTGCTGATATAGGCGACGGCATCCTGATTTCTGTCTTCATTCAAAGCTGCATTACTCACTAATATGACCGGTTTGACGGTTCGAAAAAAGTTCCCGAATGGATAACGAGGTAGATTATAGCTCAGGGGTGCCAGGCATGCAAACTTTGGTGCATATAGCGGACGAACAAGGAAATGCGTGCAAAGGGACTTGTCAGATTTGACACGCAGGTGCGTTCCAGTTACGCTCACTGGCTATATTACTTCAAAAAGGAGAAAAAAGTGCCTGAACCCGTGAAAATAATGCCCTGTCTGGATATGAAAGAGGGTAAGGTTGTTAAAGGTATCCATTTTGTAGACCTGCGAGATGCAGGCGACCCGGTGGAGTGTGCCCGAACTTACTGCGAACAGGGCGCCGACGAGCTGGCATTTCTTGATATCAGCGCGACAGTCGAAAACAGAAAGACAATGCTGAGAGACTTCAGCGAGGTCGCTGAAGTCAGCACGGTTCCGCTCACTCTTGGAGGGGGAATTAAATCTCTTCATGATATCGAGGGTGCGCTGGATGCGGGAGCAGAGAAAGCGAGTATGAGTAGTGCTGCCGTCAGAAGTCCCGATCTTGTCGAAGAAGCTGCCAAAGAATTCGGGTCAGAGCATATTGTTGTAGCGGTTGACGCCGACGCGTCCGGAGAACTCCCATCTGGTTATGAAGTGTATATCGATGGGGGACGGACGGCGACAGGGATAGACGCTCTGGAGTTTGCGAAAGCGGCAGAAGACCGAGGCGCCGGCACAATACTTCCCACAAGTAAACAGACGGATGGCACAAAAAACGGATACGATATTGAGCTGACTGGAGGTATCGCTGATCGCGTAAAAGTGCCGGTGATTGCCAGTGGGGGTGCTGGAGCAATGGAACACTTCTACGAAGCGGCTACCGCGGGGAAAGCGGATGTATTACTGGCCGCGAGTGTTTTCCATTTTGGCGAAATTAAGATACCGGATCTTAAAGAATACCTGAAAGATAAAGGGGTCGATGTGTTTTAATGATCCGGTGGGTATTTGCAAATACTTATTCTTGATTGTTGGAGAGAACGTCCCCGTATTCGTCAATTTTCTCAAGCAATTTCGCGGTCCCGCGGGCCACGGCCGTCATGGGATCTTCGGCCAGCTTGGCCGAAAGACCGGTTTGTTCGGTTAACAAACTGCCCAGTCCGGTAAGTTGCGATCCACCTCCGACGAGCGTGATACCTGTATCGAGCAGATCGCTGGCGAGTTCAGGAGGCGTATTGTCGAGACAACTCCGCACGGCCTCAATGATTTTTTGGATGGGCGGATTGAGGGCTTCCCGCACTTCTTCGCTGGTGATTTCGAGTTTCCGGGGCAGTCCCGCAGCGATGTCTTTTCCTTTGACCTCGCATTTGAGTTCCTGGTCAAGTGGAGCGACAGAGCCGATTGCAATTTTGACCTCTTCAGCCGTTCGCAGACCGATGTCAAGGCCATAGACATCCCGAACATATTCTCGAATCGCTTCATCCATTCCGTCGCCTGCTACACGGAAACTTTCGAGTGTGACTATTTCTCCCACGCTCAAGACAGCCACCTCGGTTGTCCCGCCTCCGATATCGATAACCATTGTACCCATGGGCTCGCCAATAGGTAGCCCAGCTCCGATAGCCCCGGCTTTCGACTCAGGGATGGTATAAACTTCTCTGGCCCCGGCGTTGATAGCGCTACTTCGAACCGCCTTTTTTTCGACAGCTGTTACGCCGCTGGGGACGCTGATAACCATGCGTGGGCGTCCGCCCCAGCCGTGTTTTTGGACGCGTTTGATGAAATAACGGAGCATAATTTCCGTCAGTTCGAAGTCAGCAATGACTCCGTCTTTGAGGGGACGTACAGCCCGGATATTCTCCGGGACTCTTTCCAACATCTTTTTTGCTTCGTTTCCGACGGCCCGTCCATTCATCGGAACTTCGCCCGGCGCCCCACCTGTCTTAACGGCGACCACCGAAGGCTCCATCAGTGCGACGCCTTTTCCGGGGATACAAACAAGAGTGTTGGCTGTGCCCAGATCAATACCCAGATCTGGAGCGCCCAGATTCATCGCAAAACTTAGAATTTTCTTGAGGGAGAAACCCTTTTCCCAACCCACTTTCATCCTCTTAACGAGTCGTCAGG
Source organism: Candidatus Brocadiia bacterium (assembly GCA_046538485.1). Lineage (GTDB taxonomy): Bacteria > Planctomycetota > Brocadiia > SM23-32 > SM23-32 > JBKHIT01. The sequence continues at coordinate 35,559 of JBKHIT010000035.1, forward strand.
AAACATGCGAACCGGCCTTATTACATTTATTATACGCGAGCGTCGGCCCCAAAATCCAGTTTGACTTAAGGGGAATTGTGAATAATCGGAAAAAAACAAAAAAAGCCACGAAATTACCGGCTTTTGCACCGGTTTTTCCCGTGGCTCTGCAGACGCCAGATGGATCATCATTGAACGATCCACCACTCTCCTTTTTTCGATATGAGATCCAGGCCGAGTTCTTTATCGCTATTTACCACTTCTATCTTTGCAGTGGTTCCCTCCACCGAACTCTTAAGTTCTGGCTTTTCCGGGACCCTCGGCAGCCCTGAGGTGAGCTCTTCTCGAACAGCTCCCCGGTCTTCGGAGGCGACGTATTGTAAGGCCTCAGCGATTTGATCTGCCCGGACATGCGAGAGAAAAGCTTGAACTACTTTTTCGGGATTTGAGCGATCAGCGTTGCTCTTTTCCTGTTCGGTTTCTAACGGCGTTGTTCTGGCGGCCCCGGATTGTTTTGCTTCGTAATCCTGGATTTCCAACCAGGTAAACGCCGTCCCAAGGGCTAACATGATGCATGCGCCAATCAGAACGGCGATCAAATAGGCATTGTCACCCATGTGACTTTTCCCTTTTTAATCAGCGGATGCGTGTGGTGGCGTTATCGCCTACTTGCAGAGGAGCGGGAATGCCGAGAGTTCTATCGACTCTGGCGACACTCATGTTCTCCTGAACGTCCATCACGTAAACCTTGGCGATAAATCTTTTGTCCCGGTAGACGATGAACGGGAAACCAACTCTCACTTTACTTTCTTTGCCTTTATTCAACACGACAGCGCCCAAATCTTTATCAATCCGAGCCACTTTGGCGTCGATAATCGGCGGGGGTTTCCGACCGGTATGGATACCACGGCGCTCAAGTTCGGCCAGCTGACTTTCAAACTGGTTACGCTCGCTTTTGACCTTTGCAACTTCTTCGTTCAGGTTGGCAATTTCACCATCGAGAGCATCGATCTTTTTGTCCCGATCGGCTACTGTCGACTCGAGATTTGCCACCTGGTTCAACAGCGATTGTTGCTCTTTTTTGAGTTTACCAATTGTTGCGTCCCGCTGGTCGATAATCCCATTTTTTTGCCCCACTTGTGTCTCAAGATCTTTTACCCGGCTGATCCTGTCGGTCAGGCGATCATTGAGTGTTTCTTTATCTTTACTGAGAGTCCCGATCCGATCGTTTGCCGCATCAACCTTGTCTGTAAGGTTGGCAATTTCACGTTTCAGGGAGTTCCTCATCTGATCTTTGCTGTTTAAGGTGCTCTGCCACTCTTTATAGTATTCCTCCTTTTTCTTCTCCGCTTCATCGTACTTCTTTTTCACGGTTGCATACTTGCCTCGCCATTGCGTGCGCTTCTGATAGAGCATCATTTGCGAGACCGCAAAGCCGGTACTCAACAGCAACACAAACACAACCAATACTTTTGCGAATGCGTTCATGAATTACCTCCTGGCGTCATGATTTTCCCCGGGATGCGCAGTCGCGTATCATGCAAGTCCCGTGACAATCGAGTTAAATTATACGGTTGAGTCTAACAAAGTCAAGCGCTTTTGGGCAAAAAAATCAAACTTATCCCAATAGAGCCTTCAAAGCGGCCCCGCTACTCTCCTGCCGGATTTTACCGGGCGCAATGTAGAAAACCAATTTGTTGCTCCGGCGTTTGAATTTCCACTCTCACAATGTACACTAAGTCAGAGTAATCGTCCAGTGGGTTTTCGCTTCTGCTTGTCTTTTGCGCGCGAACTGGGAGCCACTAATCTTTATTTGAGCATAAAGCTTTTACCATGTTGTACGTCAAAAAGCAAAGTGATATTACTCAGAAAAATGGAATTCGAGTCTCTTTTAAGAAAAGGAGAGGATTATGCCAGAGTTTCTGAACCCGTTCAGCGGAATAACACCCGATCGTAAAATGACCGAACGAGAACTGGCCCGCGCCATTCGGCTCTCCCTTGCGGCTGAACAGGAAGCTGTTCATCTCTACGAAGCTCTCGCTGATGCAACTGACAACGAACTGGCTGCCAAAGTGCTTCAGGATATTGCCGATGAGGAGAAGGAACATACCGGCGAATTCTATCGTCTGCTCGATATCCTTCTCCCGGATGATCATGAATTCCGCGAAGAGGGCGCCGAAGAGGTCGACGAAATGGCGGAGGAACTGGGCGAAGATTGAAACTTTCTCGAAATCCGTGAAACCAGCAGCGGCCCGCTTGCGTGCGCGTAATCGGGCCGTTATTCTATTGCACGCTTTTCTGCTGACAAAATACTCACCGTCTTACTCAAAGTATCAGGAGACAACAGATGGCGAAGATCAATTTTGGGGGAGTTGAGGAAACTGTTATCACGCGGGACGAATTTCCGCTCGAAAAGGCCCGTGAAGTGCTTAAAGACGAAACAATCGCCGTCATCGGATACGGCGTGCAGGGGCCCGCACAGGCGAAAAACATGCGAGACAACGGTTTCGATGTCATCATCGGACAGGCCCCCGACCACGGTGATTACTGGCAGAAGGCCATCGATGATGGGTGGACGCCCGATGAGACCCTTTTTCCGATAGAGGCGGCCGTCGAACGGGGCACAATCATCCAGTATCTCGTCTCGGATGCCGCGCAAATGCTGCTCTGGGAAACCATTAAACCACATCTCAATACCGGCGACGCCCTATATTTCTCGCACGGTTTCTCGATCGTCTACAGCGATCAAACCGGCGTCGTGCCGCCCGAAGATGTCGACGTCATTATGGTCGCCCCTAAAGGCTCGGGCACTTCGGTACGACGGAATTTCCTGGAAGGCAGCGGCATCAATTCCAGCTTCGCTGTCGAACAGGACGCCACCGGCCGCGCCGAAGAAAGATGCAAAGCCGTCGGAATCGCCATCGGTTCAGGCTACCTCTTCCCCACAACGTTCGAAAATGAGGTCCACAGCGATCTCACGGGCGAGCGCGGCGTGCTCATGGGAGCCCTCGCGGGAGTGATGGAAGCCCAGTACAACTGCCTGCGAGAACACGGCCACAGCCCCAGCGAAGCGTTCAACGAAACCGTCGAAGAGCTCACTCAAAGCCTCATTAAGCTCGTCGCCGAAAACGGTATGGACTGGATGTATGCCAATTGCAGCACCACCGCCCAGCGGGGAGCGCTCGACTGGCGACATAAGTTCCGCGAGGCCGTGGAACCGGTTTTCGATGAACTCTACAAACGAGTGGAAGACGGCACCGAGACCAAAATTGTGCTCGAGGCTAACAGCCAGCCCGACTACCAGGAAAAACTCTCGGAAGAACTGCGAGAAATCCGGGAATCCGAGATGTGGCAGGCCGGAGCCGCCGTGCGAAGCCTGCGACCGGAAAATTGGGGAGAAGACAACGAGGACTGAAACTCCCACTATAATTTGAAAATGGGCGTCCGCGGGCTTCTCTCTGCCGGCCGACGCCTTTTTCTTTTTGCCCCCGGGTCAAAAAAACCCGTCATGAAAAAAATAACTGCCAGTTGCTACGCCGCGCTGTCCCTCGCCCTCGTGCTCGGAATTGTGCCGCATGCCGGGGCCGGTCAACCCCGGTCCTTCCACCGAGTCGGCCAGATAACCCTTCCTGGGGGCTATGTCAGGATCAGCCAGACGCCGGGAGGGGCGATGTGTTTCCTGTCCGGCGGCGAAAAAGGTGCCCTGGTCATCCGGGAGAACAATAAAATCCGGAAACTCGATGAAGGCGATCTCGGTGATGTCGCGGGCGCATATTTCGGAGGGTGTTATTACTCCAAAGCCGGCGACCTCTGGGCCTACAATATCCTCGGCAAACAGGGGCGCATTCTGATCCCCGCGTTCCTCGGGAAACTCGCCGGCCGTGGCCGCCTCTTCGTCGACCGGATGGGCCGAGTCTGGATCGAAGGTGCCTCTAAAATGCAGACCCCCGGAGGAAATCTCAAAAATGTCCCGGGTGTCCCGGGCGAATACCTTAACCCGGCACCGCGCACGGTCGATCAGTTCGGTCACAAATGGGCGCTCATCTCCAAAAGCGACTCTCCCGAACGTAGAATCGGGGCGCTTCTGACTACACAGCCGAATGAATGGAAGCTTTTCAAAAAGGCCGACGGCGCTCCCGAGGCCCGCTGGCATTCGTTGATCAGCGACGACTACGGGTTCATCTGGGCGGCGACGACCCGGAGGATTGTCTGTTTTGACCCCCGAAGCCCCGAAGACGGATGGCGCAGGGCCAAAAGTGAGACGACTGTAGAAAGCGAGATACTCTCCCTTGCCGTCGGCCCGGACGGGGAAGCGCTGGCCGGTTTCGGAGACGGCACCATCAAACACCTGAGCGTGGAAAAAGAAAAGGGCGTCCTCGTAAAACCCTGGGAAACCAGAGGCCTCCCGGACGCACCCGTTCGAGCGATCCGGGTCGATCATCAAGGCGGCATCTGGGTCGTCTGCGGTGAAGCGTTCTTCCGCAGGCCGCCGCCCCCCCGCGCCTGGCAAAAAGACTGGCGCCCCCTCCCGAGACTACCTTTCGGCAATCACGATATCTGGGGCGATGTGCTTGAAGGCAAACTCTACATCGCGGGTGGAATGGCCAGTTACGGCTACCCGGCCGAACATTCCTTCCTCGACGAGATTCTTGTCTTCGACCCGAAACGAAATCTCTGGTCGGTCGTGGGGCGGCTGGACCGGCCGCGGTGTTACAACGGGCTGGTGGCTTTTGGCGGTGGAATTTGGGTTGTGGGCGGGTTTTTTAAGGAAAAAGGAAAACGCATTTCCACCGATACCGTAAAAATTTTCAATCCGAAAAACGGAAAATGGCGCGATGGGCCGCCGCTTGACCGGCCGCGGGCCGAACCGGTTGTGAGTGTGTGCGAGAATCGGATCTATGTTGTGGGAGGCGCCGGACAAAAAAAGACCTACCGCTCCTGCCTGAGTATCGGCCCCGACGAGACCGCGTGGCGAGAGGAACCCGACGCGCCGGGGACCGTCCGGCAGGCGAACGGATGCACTCTCGGGGATAAAATCTACGTCTGCGCCGGGCGCAACGGGGTATTCCGTTTCGATCCGGATGCAAAAGAGTGGTCGGAAGTGCCGGGGATCCCGGACCAGAAGGCGCCCAACGCCCCGCTGTGCGCCGCATACAAAGGGGAGATGTGGTTGATGGGCGGGTGGGGCCCGGACCGGCCAGGTTCCTCCTGGATTTATGCGCCAAAAACAGAAAAATGGCGGCGGGGACCCGACCTGCCGGTGCCGGTTGGCTGGGGCGCGGCCGTCGAAATCGAGGGCGAACTTATCATTGCCGGCGGTGCATCGCATTCCAAAAAACATAAATACTATATCTTCACCGACCGCGTTTTTGCGTTGCGTGGACAACACGGACAATGAACGCTGCTCGCCAACTGGTTTTTTTGCACAATGGGGTGTCGTTCATCCCGGATTCCCTCCCCGTTTGCATGGCACATGAGCGGACTGGACTTCAGCCGGAGGCTGGAGTTCAGAACGCGGTCCGATTGGGTGGAATCTCCGCGCATCTTGACGTGTCTGAGCCGTTGTCCGCCTCAAGTCCAGATTCGCGCGCCGTTGGCGTGCTCAGCTGAACTCGAGTCTCCGTTCCCCGCGAGCGGACTGGACTTCAGAACCGCTCTGCGGGGCTGGGGTTCAGAACGCGGTGTGATTTGTTGGGATTTTCGAGCGTGGTTTGCATTTTCCGGCCGTTGTCCGCCTCAAGTCCAGTTTCGCGCGCCGATGGCGAGCTCAGCTGAACTCGAGTCTCCGTTTCCCGAGAGCGGACTGGACTTCAGAACCGCTCTGCGGGGCTGGGGTTCAGAACGCGGTGTGATTTGTTGGGATTTTCGAGCGTGGTTTGCATTTTCCGGCCGTTGTCCGCCTCAAGTCCAGTTTCGCGCGCCGATGGCGAGCTCAGCTGAACTCGAGTCTCCGTTCCCCGCGAGCGGGCTGGACTTCAGAACCGCTCTGCGGGGCTGGGGTTCAGAACGCGGTGTGATTTATTTGGAGATTCCAGGCGCATTGGCATCTTCCGCTATCAAGCGCAAAATCCGGTCCTCTCCGCCGGTGAGTTTGACGGCATCTGCCACTTCAACCCCCCCCACCCAGATGATTCGGCCGGTATCGTCAACCACCAGAGGAATCCGGTCGCGTTTGTGGTGGGGGATTTTTCGGTCGATGAGAACGTCTTTCAGTTTTTTCTCACCCGGCGCATTGAGGGGACGGAAACGGTCGCCCGGATCTCGGGTCCGAACCGTGAGAGGCAACCGGAGGTTGTCCAGAGCAAGATGGACGCACCAGGGATCATCGCTTGCCAGAAATTCTTCCGGAGATCGGCCCGTGGTATCAAAGATTTCTGCCTTAATAATCACATCGAGATCGGGCACAATGGTTTGCCCCGGGACGTCGAGCCGGGTCCGAAACTCCAGTGCGGGTCGTTCTTCGCGTCGGAGGTAGATCGCGCCGTGTTCCCTGCGGGCGATGAAACCCCCCGGGAGAGTCAGCTCCTTGCCCACAGGCCGGTCGACGAGATCGGCTGCGGCATCGAAATGTTCTCTCGTGAGAGCCGGGAGGAAATGAGGGGATTCAGAAATTGTTTCCAATCCACGGCGAATCACACGGGTCCGGAAACTGACGCTCAAATCCGCGTACCTTTCCGCATCCAGCGATACTGCCCCGTCGGTGCGCTCCCGCACGAGTTCCGTCCATATCGTATCAACCCGCTTCTGGAACTCCCGTTCGACAGAAGAAGCCAGTGAATTCAGACGGGCGAGCCGTCGCGAGATATCGTGATCGGCATTCTTTTTCAGATGTGGCAGGATCTCGTGCCGGACCCGGTTTCGGAAATAGGTCGGGTCGATGTTGGAACTGTCCGAGCGGAAATCCTGTTGCTGGTTTTTGAGATAATCCAGGATTTGGTCCCGGCGCAACGTCAGAAGGGGCCGGATCACCGTGATATCGGGTGCAACGTGTGAGGGACGCCGGGGCGGAATCGCTCCGAGTCCGTGCAGCCCGCAACCCCGGAGCAGCCGCATCAGAACCGTTTCAGCGGCATCATCGGCGTGGTGACCCAGAGCGATGACGGCGGCTCGCCGATTCCTGGCGGTTGCTGTCAGGAAACGGTAGCGGATCCTGCGAGCTGCCTCTTCGAGGGATTCGCCCGGTGTCTGGGCGGAGGCAACGTCCTTTTCTCCCGTTATGATTGGCAGATGGTTCCGGTGGGCGAATTCGCGGCAAAACTGTTCATCCTGATCGGATTCTTCCCCCCGCAGCTGGTGGTTGAGGTGCGCCAGTTCGACCTTCAGCTTGATTTGTCCGTTTTTAGCCAGTTCTTTCAGGATAAGCGCGAGAACCGTGGAATCCGGCCCGCCACTGAACCCCACCAGCACAGTCTGCCCGCTCTCGGCGAGCTGGTGTTCGCGGATAAATTCGAGCACAGCGGCACTGACCGATTCTGAAGGCACAGATTCGTCCGGCACGGAGAGTTCTCCTTCCGAAACAGAAGGCACGGGGACCGGTTCCTATGATTTCGTTTGGAGGGGCGGATGTCAAAAAACTTTTATTGGTGGGGGGGCGGCACGCGGTGGCATTTCCCGCGGATTGCAGCAGTTGCCAGCCTCGGGAAATGTGCCCGACCCATACCCGGGCATCACGTATCCGGGACGCGACCCGCATGTGGGGGGCGATCGCCGGGGGCTACACTCTCACGCGCCCCTTTCAGGGGCTCTTTTCATCACGGAGGGTTGTGGTGGGCCTTCAGCCCACTTTTTTCTCAATGGACACTGTATCCCAGGGCTCCGACGACCTTCAGCCGTCTGCACCCTGGGCTGTCATATATTGCCCTTTCAGGGCAATGAACGGCAGGGCGCACTCGCCGATAACCCCTTGCCTCTGCGTGGCATCCCGGATACGTGGAGCCCCTTCTAAAATTCGCAGCTTCACAACTTCCTCGACGCCACCGCCGTCGCTGTCCAACCGATCCCGCGCCGTCCGCCGGCGCTGACATCTGACCTCTGTCGTTTGCCGTTTCGCAGCTTCCAAACTTCCTCGCTTCATAGCTTCCATCCGTCCCGCCGTTCTCCGTGTTCCCCGTGCCTCCGTGTGATAATTGCCGTATGCCTGTAACTTAGAACTTAGAACCCAGAACTTAGAACCCAGAACTTAGAACTCAGAACTTAGAACTCAGAACTCACTCCAGTCCGCGGGCGAGTTTCAGGGATCGAATATGTCCGGCGGCCCCTCAGGCCTCGTCTTCTTTTTCCCCCTCTTGCTCATTGGACGATTCTTCGCGTTGGTGTTCGGGCACGGGTTCTTCGAGAGTAATCCCGAACTCTTCCAGCAGCTCCGACAATTCGTCACGCTCGAGGACCTCTTTTTCTTTGAGATTGTCCGCAATGGTTTGAAGTGCGTCCATGTTTTCATTGATCAATTCGCGCGCTCGAGAATGAGCCTCCTGGACAAGGTTGTGGACGGCTTTATCGATTTCACGGTTGGTTTCCTCGCTCCAGGGTTTTCGTGTGAAAGGCATTTGCTGGTCATTGCCGCCGGCCTGCCTGGGAAATGATAGAGGTCCGATTTCCTCACTCATGCCGTACTCAAGAACCATTTTCCGGGCGAGATCTGTAGCTTTTACCAGGTCGTTCTGAGCACCGGTGGAAATTTCTTCGAAGACTTCCTCTTCCGCCGATCGCCCCCCGAGCATAACAGCCATCCGGTCGAGCAACTCGTGGCGGCGAAGGAGATATCGATCTTCCATCGGCATCTGCATGGTGTAACCCAGGCCCGCTGCTCCGCGGGCGATCATGCTGACTTTTCGCACGGGGTCGGCGCCAGGTACCAGGCAAGCAACCAGAGCATGTCCCGCTTCATGATGAGCGACGATTTCCTTTTCTTCCGGGTTCATAACCATGTTCTGGCGTTTGAGCCCGGCCACGACGCGTTCGATAGAATCCTGGAACTCGTCGAATCCGACGGAATCCTTATCACGTCGCGCGGCAAGCAGTGCGGCTTCATTGGCGAGATTTGCCAGATCCGCCCCCACGAACCCCGGCGTAAGGGCGGCCACCTTTCGGAGATCCACATCTTCGTCCATTGTTACGTTCTCGGTATGAAGCCGAAGTATTTCTTCGCGTCCTTTCAGATCAGGCCGCGGGACATTTATCTGCCGGTCGAACCGCCCCGCCCGCAGCAGCGCCGGGTCCAGCATCTCGGGTCGGTTGGTAGCCCCGAGGAGAATGATCCCTTTGGTCGGTTCGAACCCGTCCATCTGTACCAGCAGGGCGTTGAGCGTCTGTTCGCGTTCTTCATGCCCGCCCATCATGCCGGCTCCCCGGGCTTTGCCGAGGGCGTCGAGTTCGTCGATGAAGATGATACACGGTGCCTGTTTGTTGGCCTGCTGGAAAAGGTCCCGCACGCGCGCCGCTCCAACGCCCACAAACATCTCTACAAAGTCCGAACCGCTGAGGTTAAAGAACGGCACGGCGGCCTCCCCGGCCACTGCCCGGGCGAGCAGAGTCTTCCCGGTCCCGGGTTCGCCGACAAGGAGCACACCTTTGGGGATTTTGCCGCCGAGGCGGGTGAATTTCTTGGGGTGGCGGAGAAACTCGATGACTTCCTGGAGTTCTTCTTTGCATTCTTCTATGCCGGCCACGTCCTGGAATGTGACGTCCCCTTCTTTTTGCATGTTGAGTTTGGCCTGGGATTGGCGGAAATCCATAATTCCGCGCGCGGCATTCATACGTGAGAACAGGATCTTCCAGAGAATGATCAGGCCGACGATCGGGAGAACCCAGATCAGCAGCATGTTCAGCCACTTGTCCGTCTTCTCCCGGTATTTAATCTCCGGTTCGGCATCGGACAGAATCCCGTAAATCTCATCGTCTTTGTGCGACCAGGTGGTGGTAAACTCGACGGGTTCCGCCTCAGGGCTAACGGTGTGTTTTTGCCCGTCGACTGTTGTGTACCTGATTGGTTGCTCGTTCCTGTCGGGGTTTTTCCTTCGCAGATGACCGCTGATCTCGTCGGGGCGGAGGACGCATTCCTTAATTTTTCCGTCTCTGGCGAGCCGCCGGAACTCGCTGTAGGGGATTTCGACTCTATCGGCGGATTTGCCGGCCCAGTAAATAACGCCGAGGATGGCAAGCCCGAGCAAGATGTACCAGAATGGAAAGGGCTTTTTCTGTTGCCGTTGTGGTCCGGGTGTTTGCTGGTCGGGCTGGCGTCCGCTCTGGCGGGGATCGGGTGCAGGCATTTAAAGGCGCTCCTGTTCTTGATTACGGCAATATCATACAACCAAGTATACAGAAGCCTCCGAATGTATCCAATCGGAAGGAGACCGAAACGGGGCAATGGAATCCGGACGCTGGGACAGGTGTAAGCTTTTTTAGTTTGTTCCAGCGATCTTGCATCCGTTCCGCACCCGCACGACGCGGCGGCATGCCTGTAACTTTTTTAGAACCCGTACATCTTCTCCCGTTTAATGCGTGTGCGTAGCACTTCGGCAGCGACGTGCGACGCAAAGAGTGAGAAACGCGGTGCGGTCGGCCCAAATGATATTTTTCCTGCGAAAATCCCATTTACGGCCCCCTTCCCTGTTTTTTTCATCGAAAGCATTTGATTTCCATAGCCTGTGTCTTAAGCTTCAATGGGCGTTTTAGGGCGTGAAACGGCCATTTTGAAAGTAATTAAAAGAATAGATATTTTCCTGCCTTTATGTGATATTTTTACAGGTCGTTTGATATCCCTTGACATTATTTTTGAGCTCCGGTACACTATCGCCGTTGTAAGTGAGGCGGATTTTACTTTAGTCAGGAGGTGAGATGCCATGAGAAAGGCATTTACACTCATTGAGTTGCTGGTTGTTATCGCCATTATAGCAATACTGGCGGCGATGCTGATGCCGGCTCTCTCCAGAGCGCGGGAGGCTGCCAGACGGACGTCGTGCATTAATAACCTGCACGGCATTGGGACGCAGATTACGCTTTACCGAAATGATTATGATCAGTTGCCGGTGGTAACAGATATTGATGACTGGCAACAGGAATCGATTGATCTCTGGGAAACCTTCTTCGCCGGTGGTTATATCGATTCCGCGGATCAGCTCGATTGCCCGTCCGGTTCGCGTGAACCTGATGCCAGTAACGGGGACGCTGGTGAGTTTGACGATCCCGACGATGTCAGTCCTGAATACGCCATTGACGATGATTACGCGACCAATGTCATGGGCGCGATTGTCGGGGATTTTGTTAATGATCAGCCAGACACAAGCACTCTCAGCAATAACCCGTCCGCAAATCACGGGGATGATGGAGCCAACTGTTTGTTTGCGGATACCCATACAAAATGGATTGGGGCGCAAGGGGATAGTAACAGTAGCCAAGATCATCCAAACCCACATACGGATGACGACGACGTTTACGCGGGAGATTATGCCAGCCTTCAGGAGAACGACTAAATAAAGAGCTGGTTGAGTCTTTAATTGGCAGGAGCGGTTGCAAAACCGCTTCTGCTTTTTGTACGTACGCGCAACGACGGAGCCGTTGAGCAGGGGAACAGGGAGCGGGGACCGAACCAGCGCTAACACTGAGGATCAACTGAGCGGACTGGACTTCAGCCGCAGGCTGGGGTTCAGCACGCGGCCGATTTCTGTGGAATTTCCAGGCGCATTTGCATTTTCCAGATTTTGTCCGCCTCAAGTCCAGATTCGCGCGCCGTTGGCGTGCTCAGCTGAACTCGAGTCTCCGTTCCCCGAGAGCGGACTGGACTTCAGCACGCGGCACGATTCGTTTCCGTGCTCATTGGGATATTCCGTGAATAGTCCGCCTCAAGTCCAGTTTCGCCTGCCGGTGGCGAGCTCAGCTGAACTCGAGTCTTCATCCATCCAACAGCAGTTTTGCAAATTCCGCGTCGTCAAGATTGGTCTGGTAGTATTGTGTTTGCGCCCTGTATTCATCAGCAGTCAGCCAGGACTCTTTCAGAATTTCATCGGAGAATAGAGCGCCGTTTCTTAACCCGACCCACTCAAGATAATTGGAATATTGCCAATCTGATAAAATATCGACAATCTGGGCTTTCTTAGGATTGTGATGAATGTACTGACAGAGGTAAATTACATATTTCTCGTTATCCACTTTTTTGTGCTGCAATCTTCCATTGTAGAGATGTCCGTCTGAGGAATACTTGTGATTATAGTGCGGGACGTAAGAATTATTCACACTGCTGAAGATTTCAAATATAGGTTTACGACTGTTTTGTTTCATCAGAAAATGAAAATGATTTGGCATCAGGCAATACGCAAAGACGGAAGCAGGGCAGTTGTCAACGGCTGATTTGAATTTTTCCAAAAAATACACGTAGTCATCGTGACTGCAGAAAAGTTGTTTATGCGGAACGCTGCGATTGTAGATGTGAAAGTAAGCCCCTTTTACAAATTCTCCCTTTTTGCACCTCATTTTTGCCCTTCTCACGAGTTGTAAGTGAAAGTGCCGATGTCTCCTCTGCTCAGTGTAAATTGCAGATGGGCTTTTGACAACACGCAATTCCATGAGCGGACTGGACTTCCAGCACGCGGCCGAGTTCTATAGAATTTCCAGGCGTGCTGGCATTTTCCGGCATTTGTCCGCCTCAAGTCCAGATTCGCGCGCCGTTGGCGTGCTCAGCTGAACTCGAGTCTCCGTTCCCCGAGAGCGGACGATCCCGTCCGTTAAGACATGTCAATTTCTGCCATGATGTCTCGTTCCCCGGTTTTTACACCGCTTCTGAAGTCTTTTCGCCTCAGGCGTGTTTTTTGTGGAAAAGGGTCTCAAACAGCTGAAAACGGGCATCTCAGCTGCGGGCAAAGATGTGTCTTGCGCGCTTCCTTTTTGCCGGTTGGCGAAGGGGGAAAAACAGGCGTTGACGCTCCTTTGGGCTGAGGTACTCTGCAACTGATGAATCCGCGCGGATCAGTTTACTTTAGCAATAGGAGGTGAGATGCCATGAGAAAGGGGTTCAAGTCAGTTGAACTGCTCTGTGATGCGCTCAGGGCAGGGAATGAGAGTAAGTGCTTCGCATTTACTCTCATCGAACTGCTGGTTGTTATCGCCATTATATCGATACTGGCAGCCATGCTGATGCCCG
>JBKHIT010000097.1:0-11843 GCA_046538485.1 Candidatus Brocadiia bacterium
GCCACTCTGGAGCTGCGACAGCCTGATGGCAGCCCCGTGTGCGCAGATACGGTGCAATTGTCCGTCATAAATACGCTGGGACCGATGGGGTTGGAATGCTATCCGCAGCATAAGGACACGACGATGCTTTCGATTCCATTACCAACGGATAAGTGGAACAAACCGCATCCCCCTTCATGCAGCTGCGGATTGTGCAAAATATACTGTGCTCGGGCCTCGCTCCAGATGATCAATCATTACTACGGTGGCAATTTGACGCAGGATTATATTTCCTATGCCCGTGGTCGGACAGTGCTTGACTGGCCGAAAAACAATCAGCTCGGGGCGAATGAGGGGTGGAAGCGGTATGATGAGCACGGAGCGGCAGATTTAAGCTGGGCGTTGGCTGGTGCTGCGACGGTTGAATATGAAGGGGAAAACGAGGAGGGATATGAGAAACTGGATATTAGGTGGAATCAGATGGTCCATTCTCTGATGCGGTATCATCCATTATTACATTTTGATTTTAACCATAGTTTGGTTGTATTTGGCGTCAATGTGTTCAGTGATAAAACTTACGCTGTGGGAGTATTGGATCCGGGAGTGGACGATTATGAAGATCGGGTCAAGTGGAAAATACATGCATCGTTTTTCGGTGGAATATATCCCGATTGGGTCTATGGAGCACATACAAACCGCAGCGCTACGCAAGTCCACGGGCGAACCAATCAGCAGCAGGGCCTGGGGATCGATACCGATCACGACGGGAGCGTTGATACTCCCGAGAGCGCGTATGATCAGGATGGCGATGGTATATGCGATTGGGATGAGCGGAATCGTTGGTTTGCATTCATTGATCACACGTGGCCCTACGATAATTTCATATTGGATCCGCACGATTCGGACACCGATGGAGACGGGACCGATGACATGCAGGATCTTATCGATGAACTCAAGCGGGAAGGGTATAAATGATGGTGAACAAGAAAACGCTGGTTCTGATTATTGTGCTGGTTGTGTCAATTGTGCTGAATGTGCTGCTGGGTGTTAAATACCGGTCTTTGAAACGGTATCACGACAGGTATTTCCGGTTTGTGGGTGAGGTCAAAGGCATATGTGCCGGGAATCCCTGGCCGTGGTCAGATGAGGATGCCGACCTGCTGTCCCCTACTCGCCCGGGGGCGGGATCCAGTTCGGCTTACGCCAACAAGTGGTGGTACGTTGGCTATCCTGATGAGGGGAGACCCACAGTAGAAATTAAATTTGGGGATCACCACAAGCTTATCATCGGAGGATATGATACTGGTGAGATAAGGTACACAATATTGGTGGGAACCGGGAGAGAGGGAAAGGGACGGACGGAGGCATTTGGATTCGCATGGAATCGGGATGGGACCGTGAAAACTCCCTTGAAGAAGTATCTTAGGCCACGAGGGCGAGAAATATCGAGCCCAGCAGAGCGTGAGGAACGTGGCGACAAAATACAAGAGGCATCTGAGCCGGACTCCGGGAATGAAGGCGATCAGCCAAAAAACGGAACTCAAAATGCGGAGGAGCAGGATTCAGAGGGGGAGTAGGGAACAGAGGACCTGGGTATCGGGGTCTGACCATGGTGTGCCGACATACCCGCCCCGCAGGTGTTGCCCCAACCGGTAGCCTTCCGACAAGCTCAAAGCTCTGAGCAGCGCCGAAGGGCATTCGGATGGCATTTGTGATTGGGACGAGAAGAACAGGTGGTTCCGTCATATAACTATTCCCGGCTTAGCCAACGACTATGATCTGAACTGGCGCAAAGAGGATACGAATGAAGACGGAACCAATGACATCGAAGCGCTCATTGAGATGCTCGAAAGACAGGGATTAAGAGGAGGACAGTGAGGATGGCGAATAGAAAGCAGGTGGGATTTGCGATCGGTGTTGCTCTCGCAGCTTTCATAACAGGTTTTTTGGTATGTTTACTCGGGAGCAAACAGTGGGGGTGGGCATCGGATGATAAGACAACGCCGATTCATCCTGGCTGGCAACTCATACGATCGGAAAGCTATACAAACGGGAATTTGAAGCTGCAGGAGTGGGAAGACTCTATGGGACGCCATATTACATTTGGTCTGGCCGAAAACGGTGCTTTCAAAGCAATTAATGTTTCACAAAAAAAGGCAATGAATGGTTCGCGGAAAAATAAGATTGTGGAGGTTGCGTTCTACCCTGACGGCTGGCTTAGGCACATTTATCAGTGGGTCAATCATGTTGTTGCTTACGGCATTCAACTGGAATGGGATGAAACCGGGGATATGCGCCGGGCTGAATGGGCGTGTGGTTTAAAGAAATCCAGTCGAGAGGAGTTTCTTCAGGGGAAATGCACTGTCAAACAGGGCATTGATAACAGCACGGGCCCGTTAGATAAGTGAAATTGTAAAGACATGAAAGTTCAAGGACATGGTGTGGCTGCGGCAGACGCTGTAGAGTTCCCGATCACACTACGGAGTATAACTGCAAGAAATCAGCCTGCGGGCCTGGGGACCGATACAGATCACGACGGCAACTCTAAGTCAAAAGATGACTCAGACGATGATGGCATCTGCGATTGGGATGAGACAAACCGGTGGTTTCACCATATTGAAGTTCCGGGATGGGGAGATGATTACGACCTTGATCCTCAGAAAGAAGATTCCAATGGGGATGGGAAATCAGATATGGATGCACTGATCGAGATGTTTGAACGGAAAGGATTGAAATAATGTCACGCAAAATCTACCTCCTGTGTTTTGTCATCTTTATTGTCGGTGCATTTGTCGGGTACCTGGGTCACAGCTTCATGATTCGAGATTCCAATGATACGAATGATGAGCCCTGGTACAAGAGGATTCCTGAGGCAAGATCCAGAGAGGGGGGTGGCGGACGTTTTCCGGAAGGCAGCCAGATGTTTGGCTTGCCTTTGCCTGATCATCAAGTTCTGAGTATTTTAGAATATCCAGACGGTAAGCTCGGAGCGATTGGAATTTTTCTCGACAAAAGGAAGATAGAGATAGAATTTGATCGGGAAGGCAGATTGGCTTTTGAGAAGCATAGGTACCATAGGGGTTTTGTAGGAGGGCAAAACCTGTACTGGGGAAAGTCCCATCGGTTGCGCAAAGTGCATTGTTGGGTAGGTACGAGCGAAACTGCGTACGAACTCGCCCCCACTGAACTGATGGAATGGCTTAAGAAGGAGCCTGATAGACAACGGGGCAGTGAAAACGACAAGGAGCCCGCAGGTGTCGGGAACCAAAAAGAAGACAAGGGAAAAGAGCCAGATTCCGGACGGGAAAAAGAGGATGAGGGGAAAGAACCAACAAGAAGTGATGATTGATTCTGCGACGTGACGCTGTTCGGGTAAAAGGGGACTGTTCGGGTAAATACGGTAAAGCGGTAAAGGGGACGTACCATCGGAAAAGGTGACGCAGAAGCCACTTGTGCCAAATAGGCTCCCATATATGGGGCTCAGACGCGTTTTTCGGGAGGTGTTTTCGGCCTGTAACCAATTCTCCACCACCCGTTGCCCCGGAAAATCATCCTCCACTGAAGATCAGCCCCGGTGGCATCAAACGTTCAATCGCGTGTCATCTTGTCCATGCACCCCTCAAACCCCTAAAAATCGCCCTCAGACGCGTTATAATATCAATGGAAGGAACGTTCGCCCGGAGGTTCCTTCCGGCGAAAAAGCGAACTCAGTAGCTTCCCCCGGTCCAACCCCTCATCCCCGCTCAAAGTGCGTAAGTGTTTCGCACCCAGCCGGGGTCTTTTTTTATGTACCCGTGATTTCCAAAGCCGACCCGCTCTAATTCTACTTTCTCACACTCAACAGGAGGCAGATCGATGAAAAAAGCACAGGCACTCAGAAAGTGGCGTGAACTGGAAGACGACCAGAACTACATGGAGCACCTGGTCCCTATCCCCTACCAGCAGCGAGGACCCAAATACGGCGCCTGCGGGCTCCGTATCGAAGGCAACACGAGGTTCGTGGATGCGGTCCTCAGCAATCTCAAAGACCTGCTCGCTGCCGAGAACGATATTACGCGACTGGGCCTCTCCCGCAAGACCGTGGAGCCCCGGGAAGATAAGGACGACGAAAATCCTTATGCCGATGGCAACCACGAGGTGGTTTACGTGCGCGTTCACATGCGTGGAGGTCAGGCTCAGCAGGTGAACACCGTGTTCGGTCTTCATGAAGCTGATACCGCCCGGTTCTCTGAACTGATCGGTGCCGAAAAGGCCGACTAAATCACACTATTTACTCACGGAAGGAGATAGATACATGGCTGAGAACATAGATTCTCAAGAAGGCACGGCCATTCTGTCCCTGAAACTCGTCAGAGAACAGTGGCCTATCCGGAGCTGGACAACCGGGTGACCAGCCCCGAATGCGCCGCCCGGCTTTTCGAGAAGATCTTCGGGCTCTCCGAACTTGCTGAAGAATCCCTTTGTATGGTGACTCTCGATACAAAGCACGCCCCCTGCGGGTTCTGGAAGGTCGCCACCGGCAGTATCAACGAAAACGTGGTGCACCCGAGGGAGGTGTTCAAACGGGCGCTCCTGACCAACGCCCACGCCGTGATGCTCGCCCACAACCACCCGTCCGGCGACCCCGCCTTCAGTGCCCAGGATCGGCGATGCGCCGGGCGCCTGCACAAAGCGGGAGAGATGATCGGAATTCCGCTCCTGGATTTCCTGACCATAGGAACCGGAGGTTCCCACCAGAGTGCCGCCAACCGGGGGATTATCGCAGGCTGCAGGTCGTAAGGGCAGCTCACAGGTGACGGTTCTACTTACAGCCATTCGGCAATCGCGCCGGGTGGCCTTTTTTCATGTACCTCATTTCACAGGGAGAAAAACCATGATCAAACTCAGCGCAAACGTCAGCAAGAAAGTTCCCATGCCCGACGTCGAGTACTCCAGTCAGAACTTCTCGGCGGGGATGGAGATCGAAGTGAGCAGCAAGGCCACCAGGTCCGAACTGGAGGAGAAGTTCCGATCGCTCTACCGGCTCCTCGAAGATTCCATCCAGGAACAAATCCAGCAAGCCGATAACAGCAGCACAAAGAAGAGCCCCGGGTCCCGTGGGGGCAATGGTCGCAATGCCACCGAGGCACAGGTCCGCGCTATTCATGCCATTGCGGGCGACAGGGGGTATTCCGACCAGGAACTCAGCGGCATTCTCACCGATCGTTTCGGGGCCGCCGAGCCCGGCGCTCTCTCCATCGGCCAGGCGTCCACTCTGATCGATTCCCTGAAAAACAATGGAAAGGACGAGTTTTGAGCACGACCACACAGAAAATCCATATATCCCACTCTCAGATAAACGAGTTCCTGCGGTGCCCGAGGAAATATCATCTCCACCGCCGTCTTCAGATTCCCCCGGCTTTCACGCCCGCGCCCCTGATTTTCGGGGGGGCCGTCCACGAGGCTCTGGCCGCCTATCACCAGGCACGCCTGGAAGGTCAGCAACTGGGCCCCGATACCCTTATGGAGGTTTTCGACGAGCGGTGGATGGCCGAAGAGAGGCCCGTCCGCTACGGGAACGGCGAGAATAAAGAATCCCTCCGGGACAAGGCTTACCGCATGATGGAAACTTATCTGGAGGATCCCAGGGGGATCGGCCCGCCTGTGGCCGTGGAGGAGAAGATCGACGTATCCCTTCGGGAGGATCTGCCGCCCGTCTGGGGCCGGATCGATCTTCTGGAGCAGGATGAGGACGGAAGGCTGGTTCTGACCGATTTTAAGACCGCCTCCAGTCGCCGCTCCAAAGATCCCTCCCAGCTCGTGCTCTACCGGGAAGCTCTACGTATACTCGGTTATCCCGGGGTGGAAGATGCACAGATAAGGTACGTGGTGCTTCTTAAGACCAAGGAGCCGGCGATCGACGTGCAGGTTCCGGAGCTGGAGGGAGGCGAACTCAACCGCCTGGTCGGTCTTTACAGGGCGGCCTGGCATTCGATCCAGAACGGCACCTCCCATCCGGTCACCGGTTGGTGGTGCAGGGATTGTCAGTGGAAGCACAAATGTGACCAGGCGTAACCCGTCAGCACTAAAAGTTGCCCCCGGAAGATCTTTTCCGGGGGCTTTTTTCATTCACTCAAGATCGCAGGAGGTAAACGCAAATGGCGTATCTCACACCACTCAGAGGAATACCGTCGGAGCGGCCTGAAAACCGGAGGCCCACCCGGGCCACGGCCAGGGAATCGGACCGCAGGTTTGAGGTTCTGGCGGAGTTCGAGGCAATGATGCGGGACTACGAGGGCGTTGAGGCTCCGGCGACCGCGTAGCTCACCCGCCCTCAGCGTGGAGCCCTTGCCGTCCTCCCCTGCCAGATGTCCCGGGGAGGAGGGTTTGGGCTGTCCTGCTCACGGTAGGCGGCGAACCCAAGCAATTTTCTCCACCAACGTCATGAAAGGAGATTCGCATGAAACTTCTGACCAAAAAACTCCGGGAGAAGCTCCCGGATCTATACTCCCAGGAAGATATGGGCGGGGAGGCCGTCGCTTATGTGAAGTTCTTTACCCCCGACTCCGATTGGACCTGGTACGTGACCGAGGGATCGCCGGTTGCAACAGGAGATGACCGCCACGATATATCCTTCGCCGAGGCCGAGGAGCAGGGGCTGGAGACCCGAGACGTTCTGTTCTTCGGTCTGGTGGACGGCTTCGCGAAAGAACTGGGCTACTTCCGCCTCTCCGAACTCAGGGAGGCCCGGGGACCCCTCGGCCTGCCCATAGAGCGTGATATCGACTGGGGGCCGAAAACCCTGGAGGATATCGCCCCGGAGCTGTTCACGGAGCCACAGCCGGAAGCTCAACAGTAGACCGAACCCAGATCTCATTTCTTGCGATGCCGGCCGGTCGGAGGTCGGCTTTTTTCATGTACCCAGAACTCTTTTTCTCAGGAGGATTCTCATGACTACAGAAGCGCCAGCAGAAGTTCAGACGGATCAGACGGAGCAGGAAGATGCGCATGTGATCGAAGACATCCCCGGAGGTGTTCTCAAAGCCCTCCACGCCCACACGGCACCCGAGAAAGGACGCTACTCGCTCAACTGCATCCACGTGGAGGGCCGGGAGATCGTCGCCGCCGACGGAGCCGTTCTGGCCCGGGTGACTCTCCCGGAGGATCTGGGCCCCGAGGGGCTGTATGAGCTGCCCAAACCGCACCTGAAGAAACGGAAACCCGCCCGTCTCATCCGCCGAAATGGTGAACTCAGGGCCGAGCAGTCCGACGGATCCTCCGCCCGCGTCGAGATCTTCCAATCGCCCGGTGAGGACGGGCGGTGGCCCGAGCACTACGTTGAGGTCATCCCGCCCGAGAGCCAGGGAACGCAGGTTATATCCAAACTCGAGTACCTGCAGCAGGCGCTGGATCTTCTCGATTGCGCCGGCTACGAAACCGCTCGCATTACCTTCACAGGTGATCCCGGGAGTCCCTTCCGCATCGATGGGCTCAAAACGGATGAGAGGGGACAGGAAATCGAGGGCGAGATCGGCGCGACTGTGGTGATCAGTCCCGTGGTTCTGGCCGATGGGCAGTGAAATCAAGATCACTTTCTCACCAAAGGTTGCCCCCGGAAAATGATCTCCGGGGGCTCTCTCGCATTACTCAAGAAGGGAGGTATTTACTCATGCAAATCTACTGCGGACTCTGCGGGCACAAAGCCCACGAGCTGTTCAGCCATCTCCGGTCGGTTCATGAGATGAGTCCGGATCGCTACAGGGATCGTTGCCCCCAGGCACCCCTGGTCAGCGAGGATTTGGCCAGCTACATTCTCGATAATCGGATCGTCCCCCATGGCGATTCCCTCAAGAAACGGGTGGGCCTGTTCGGATTCCAATTCGCCTGCGACATTCTCCCCGATGAGATGACGCCCGCTCCAGAAGAGGATTACGTTCTCCAGGAAGGGCTCTGCCGGAAGGTGCTCGCCGGGCTCAAAGCAAGCGAGAAAATGCTCCTGGTGGGTCCAACCGGCGTGGGGAAATCGACCCTCATCGAGCAACTTGCCGCCCGGCTGAACTGGCCTGTGGTCAGAGTGGCCGCCTCAGGGGGGCTGACCGAAGCTGACCTGCTCGGGGAATGGACGGTGCGCGACGGGGAGACCGTATTTAACTACGGATTCCTCCCCCGGGCCATGCGGATGGGGGCGATATGCCTGATTGATGAGATCGATGGTATGGAACCCAGCGTGGCGTTCAGTATTCATCAGCTGATGGAGGATCACGGAAAGCTGGTGCTGCTTCAGAACGGAGGCGAGATCATCGAGCCGGATCCGAGCTTCCGGCTGGTCTGCACGGCCAATACCCTGGGCCATGGAGATGAGACCGGCCTCTATACGGGAACGAGGGTGCTGAACGCGGCGTTTCTGGACCGATTTGCATCGGTTATGCGAATGGGCTATCTCCCCCCCGAACGGGAAGTAGAGGTTATTCTCTCAAGAGCGCCGGGGTTCTCCCGGGATATGGCCAGGGCGCTGGTAAAGGTGGCCGGGGGTGTGAGGCGGGCGCAGGAGAACGATGAAGTCTACTGCACGTTCTCGACCCGTCGTTTGATCGATGTGGCGAGGAAGCACACTCAGCTGGATGATTTGGAGGCGGCCCTGGACCTGGCGGTGCTCAGCCGTCTGTCCGATTCGGATCGGATGGTGGTGGAGGAAATCTGCCAGCGGCAGTTGGGTGAGGTAGGGTAGTTTGGCAGGGAGAGCGAGGCGGCCTGACTGGGAGGTTGGGTCGTCTCGTTTTTAACGCTGCCTTTTCCTGTTAGCTTGCATCCGTTTTACCGTATCCCACTCTTCTTTTGCTTCAGGCCTATTATCTCGCTTGGACTCCACATCCTGGATAGATCTCAAATACGAATTTGGAAAGGAGTGGTACTCCGCTCCGAGCAGAACCATTTTTTTGTACCATTCATATGGGACATCGTCCACGATGGCATCTTCGTCCGCCAGGTAGATCTTCACGCCCAGATTCTTTCCTGCCACTGTCAGGTTAACTGTCTCTTTGCGGTAACCGTGGCCCAGTCCCTCAGCGGAGTCGAGGTTAGATTCTTCGCACTTACGAATATCAAACACGGCAATCCACAGTTTGTCCGATGCTTTACCTGTTTTCTCTGCATCACACTTCACAGAGTCATCCTTGCTCCCCTTGCGGAACACAAGACGCCACCCCGGGAGGTCGCACGTGCCTCGCAATTTTGCAGACGGGCATCTTTTTTTTAGTCTCATGGGGTGAAGATTGGAGCCATAGGCTCCGTATACGAAAGTTTTCACATTTCCTCCTCCAAATGTCGTGAATCACTCGTTCTGAAGAGCGCGACTTTTAAAAATCAAGTGGATTCACTTCTTCTGCGTTTCCTTTTTTTCTTGATCTCCAGCCTTAGCCCCCCGAACATCCATATGCTTCAATCCCGCCATAGTGAGGCCCATCAGCTTGATGGCAGCTTCAGCGAGATACGATGTATAGAGAAAACTCTCGGCTGATGCATTGGTCCCGACTTTGTTCAAACGACAAACTACCATGGCCAATGGGGTGGGCAAATTTTTCGAAGGAACAACCATGTCTGACTCCCTGCTTTTTTGTCGCTGAGCTTATGGAATGTTCACAGCGTGCTTTTTTGGTTCTTCTCCCAAAAAGCCAGCTCACTCAGAAGCACTTGTGTGCCATCCTTTCTTTAAGCCTTCGATTGCGATTTCCTCAAGCCGCTTTTGAGTAATACCGTATCTGCCAGCAATCTGTGCCTCATACTTTTTAGTTAATTTGTCTTCCATTTCTGTCTGCATCATCAGCCGTTTCTTGCTGTCTGCTTTCGCCTGTCCTCTCAACGCCAAGCTGTTGATCCAGCCGTGGTCTACAACGTTCTTGTGCGTTTCCGTCACTTTTACTTTGTACCATCGCGTGTGGTCTTTCCTGGCAACCTTCGCAACTTTGATGTACGCGCCAGGTGCTATTTGCCGCATCCTCTCCAGCGAAGCCATAGGGTCGTCCGCTTCCAGTTCCGCCATCAACGGCGTCTTTTTGGTCAACTGAAACCTGTCGCCCACTTTCAGAGCCTGAGTGGGATCGAGCGGGTATTTCGTCTTCGCCTTTTTGATTGCCCGGTCTTCTGCCCGGAGCAGTGTTTTGTAGATGTCCTTACGCTTATTTTCGGAAAGCGGGGTGCGCGTTTTCCTTTCCTGGTTTGTATCTGCTTTTCTGCCGGTTATTGTGGGGTGAGGGAAAGCACGCAAACGGAAACTAGAATACAATGTCGTCCCTTTGCTCCAGCCATCGCCGCCCTGAATCCGAAGGCTCTCCGTGAATACCCTATTCCTTTTGGCACGGGCCACCGGCTTACCGTTCACCCAAAGACGGACGTTCGCTCCTTGCAGAAGCACGCGGATGTGGAGTTTCTGCCCTTTCTTGTAGGGAAATCCCTTACCTTCTTGCCGTTTCCCATCCGGGTAGAGACAGATATCTCGGTCATATCCTTCATTTCCAATCCACAGTGCATTGCTGAAATGAACGCGTGGTCGCATCCCCTTTTTCACTGCCATCTTGAAGGATAACTCGAAATTCGGAGGAAGTGGGGGTTGGAAAACAAGACTACTGTCGCCCGAACCCTTGAAAACTCCCCGCTTATGGTCCCATTGCCCGGTATCTACATTCCAGCTTGAGGGGTCATTCAGCATTCGGGTGAGACTACGAGACCCAGCGGTTCTTACATCGAAACGAGTGGAGCCAAGGAGCAGATCGTCATCTCCGTTCACAGCAAGTTTCCGGTCGCTGGTTTCGGGTGCTGTGAGCACAATAAGAG
Source organism: Candidatus Brocadiia bacterium (assembly GCA_046538485.1). GTDB lineage: Bacteria > Planctomycetota > Brocadiia > SM23-32 > SM23-32 > JBKHIT01. The sequence goes on from JBKHIT010000097.1 coordinate 10,789, forward strand.
GACACTGATCGACCTTGAAATGATGTCGATGCTTAACTGTTTGGATTTCCCCTAAGAATCGAACTTCTTGACCCTCGCGGAACCCCTTCAAATCATTTATACATTTCACCAATACGTGAGAGGGCCCCCGGTTCGGGTCAAATAGTCGTATCCACGCCTCGTCGCCTTGGACTTTTTTCACCCAGCCATGACCTTTGAAAGGTTTTCCTGAAAGATACTCAGCAAATTTCTTCCTCTTTGCGAAGGGGACGGGATGCCAACGGAGGCATAGTTGCGTATAGCTTGAGGGAAGAGCGCTTCTCTCGGGAGACACGGAGTTACGAAGCTCCTCTTCTTCCCACTCACAAAGTATCGGATAAGGCCGATCGATAGCGTCATTCCAACCATTATCGGTGAGAATATGTGCCCAGTGGGATTTTCCTTGGGCATTATTTGGCTGTCCTTCGGCCCAGTCGGAGTATTGGCTCTTTTCCCTGGTAACCCAGTTCCACGTACCTTCTTCCTTTTGGTCCGTATAACCTATCCATGCGGTGTCCCAGCCACTTTTCTCGATAGCGCGCTTGGCTATGTGGGATTCGCGCCGGCTGGTAATTGTTGCCAGATGTCCGCCTAAAGACTGGCATAGATTGGAGGCGGGGCCCCATGCCATGGGCGTAGGAAGGCATGCGTAGTAGCTACCGTTCCAACGTATTATCTCGGGAAGCGGCTCAATCGGCCAGTGCAGGCGCTGAAAAAGATCATCAATCCTGTTGCGGATATCCTGTGTCCGGTTCGCAGCCTGAAGACCAGGAGCCGCCAAAATGCAAATGACAAATATTGAAGATAATACTGTCCATATAAGTTTCTTTGATCGATATATATTGCTGATTCCTGGTCCTTCCACCCAAATCAATTTCGCTGAAAATAATGCGGCAAACGCGAACGAGCCACAATGTCACTCTAATTCACGTTTTTCATACCGTCAAGTTCGAAAAAGTCAGGTTTCATTCAATCTGTTAAAGGTTAGATGCAAGATGAAAGTGCGCCACCCGGCGGGAATTTCTCCTTTGAGTGTT
>JBKHIT010000036.1:0-47600 GCA_046538485.1 Candidatus Brocadiia bacterium
GCACCGTTTACGACTCGGTGCTCTATCACGACAATTCACGCCGTAGCCCGGGGTGATCCCGCCCCGCGGGAGAACCCGGGGTATAAGAAGCGAGTTTCTGGGAAGAGTGGATCGCACGAACGAAGTTCGTCGCAGCAATATGCTGCGCTCGCCTCCGGCGAGGCGATCCACGCGGGCACTGTAGGTTGAAACATAAGGATCCCCACCGCAGGGGTGGGTTTTTTTCTGCCCGAGTGTGTGCCTCGAACTCAGCTCAGCCCGTCGTCTGGAACCTGTTTGGTCCGCGTTCTGAACTCCAGCCTCCGGCTGGTATGCGTTTGGCGTGTCGACTGCCGTTCCAAAAGAGGCCCGTAGGGCCGGAGCAGACGTAGCCCCGGCGATCCCGTGTTGTTGGGAGGAGCCCGGGGTTAGGGGTTTAAGAGGCGTGCCGGCGGAGCGCGCGAACTATGTTCGCCGCGGCAAACTTGCCGCGCTCGCCTCCGGCGAAGCGATCCGCCTCCTTCGGCTGCTCCCCAACGGTAACCCGGGGCTCGCTGGGCCAAACAGCGGCCTCATTTCGCCCCGGGCTACGTCTGCCCCGCCCGCTCCGCGGGCTTACCGACAGCACCAGCGCTAAACGCATACTCCGGCTGAAGTGCAGTCCGCTCGCGGGGATTGAGACTTGAGTTCAGCTGAGTCCGCCAACCGCGGGCGAAGCGGAATTTACTGTGGCCGAAGAGGACGGATAAATTTCGCCCATCTTACGATGGGCTCGCAATGAGCCGTGGAGCGGTATTTTTGGGCTAAACCCATGCTCCCCCGGGGCGGGGGCTGAAGTCAGGTCCGCGCATGGGCCGGGCGACAGGGCAGAGAAGTGGGTCTTTTTGTTTGCATGCGATACGTACTGCTCTATACTTCACACAAATAAAAATCGGCTGGATTGAAATGCACAAGGCCGAAAGTATAGCAGCACAGGAGGAGAAAATGTCTGCCCGCCCCAACGTTCTGTTCATCATTTCCGATCAGCACAACGCGAAAGTTCTGGGACACAAAGACCACCCTGACGTAAAAACACCGAACCTGGATCGCATGGCAGCCGAGGGTGTGCGATTCGACAATGCGATTACGCAGAACCCGATCTGCACGCCCAGCCGGGTGTCGTACTTTTCGGGTCAGTATTGCCACAACCACGGCTATTATGGTCTTAGCGGGCCGAACCCGAACGGATTGCCGAATTTGATAGGACATTTTCGACGCAGTGGTTATCGCACCAGTGCGATCGGGAAGATCCATTGTCCTGAGTACTGGATCGAGGACGGGGCCGACAATTACCACGAAACCTGCGGTTGTTCCATCGGGGGCCGCTCCAACGCATACACAGCTTTTCTCGAAGAACGCGGAAAACTCGACCTTGAGGACCATGGCCGGCTGACGGAGTTCGGAGACAAAGGGCGTCAGTCGATGGAGGGCCGCCCCTCACCGCTCGAATTCGAAGAAGCGCAGGAAGGGTGGATTGCCCATCAGACCATTGAGTTCATGAAGAATTGCCTGGAGAATGATGAACCGTTTTTCGCCCACGCGAGTCTTCCCCGGCCGCATCAGTGCACGGCTCCCAGCGAGCCGTTCTGGTCGATGTACGAGGAGGAAGACATCCACCTGCCTCCCAATGCGGATTACGAGATGGTCCACAAAGCCCCGCATTTCACGAGGACGGCTGAGAGCTGGCGGGAACGGGACTGGACGCTTTTCGAACCACACACTTTTGAAGCGGGTCGGCTCCGAAAACTTCACGGCTATCTGGGCGCCGTCAGCCAGGTCGATCATTCGGTGGGACTGATGCTCGATTGGCTGAAGGAAAATGGAATTGCCGAGAACACGATCGTTGTCTATGGGAGCGATCACGGGGATTACGCGGCCGAGCACGGAATCATGGAGAAAGCCCCCGGAATCTGCGCCGATGCCATCACCCGGATTCCTTTCATCTGGCACTGGGCGGGCCATTTCGAATCGGGTCATGAGGCCGATGAGGTCGTGGAGACCGTGGATATGGCTCCGACTCTCTGCCGCCTCGCTGGTCTTGAACCACTTGAAACCTTCGATGGAAAAGACATCTCTCCGCTATTGGAAGGCGAAAACCAGCCGATCCACAAAATCGGCGTGACAGAATTTGCCTGGTCGAAGAGCGTTCGAAAAGACCAGTGGCGATTCGTGTATTATCCACCGGAGATGTTCAAAGAAGAATACCCGGCAGGATTCGGGGAACTTTACAATCTGACAGAAGATCCGTGGGAAATGCAAAATCTTTATTTTGAGCCGGAATATCAGGATAAGGTCAGGGAACTGCGCGGCGATCTTCTCGAATGGTTGATCACCACGACACGTCCGACGACGGTGCATACGGCTCCCAATTGGAACAGCCCCCACTCTTACACACGCTACAGGCACACGGTGGCTGAGGATTGGAAATTGCCCTGGGAGAAAATTCGCGAGTCGCGCACGCAGAACTACCTCTGATGCCAGGGCTAAAGGAAGCGCGCAAAGGGAGCCGCTGATATGTCTGAAGATAGAAAAAACGCTGAGCGCCCGAATGTCATTCTGGTCTATACGGACCAGCAACGCTATGATACCCTCGGTATCAACGGGAACGATCTGATCCAGACGCCCAATCTTGATGCATTCGGGAGAACGGGCGTGCATTTCCGGCAGGGGTATGTCAACAGTCCCATCTGCTTGCCGAGCCGAGTTGCGCTTTTCACCGGCCGTTACACCCACACGAACCGCAGCTACCACAACGGGGCGTTTATGTCGAGCCGGGAAGATGACATGGCCACCGCTTTTCGGGAGAGCGGTTACAGAACCGCGCTTATCGGGAAAGATCATTGTTTTGGCATTTGGGAGCAGAGCCGATTGCCGCAATTTTTCGATCACCTTTACACGGGCCATCATCTCAATCTCAACGATGCAGCTCTGCAAATTCGGGAGCGGCTGAGCGAGGTCCGTGACGGAACAATGCAGGTTCCAATGGCCGACAATCCGCTCGACGCTGACCAGGATATAACGGGGTTGTTGTTTGCCGACGCCCGGAAATATCTGGAAGACCAGGCGGAGAAAGGCGGCCGGCCTTTTTTTCTGTGGCTTTCGATTCCCGATCCTCATCCGCCGTACATGGTCTGTGAACCCTACGGGAGCATGTACGATGATCTGGAAATGCCACGGCCGGCCTGGCGGGAAGGGGAAATGTCGAACAAGCCCTATCGCCAGGAACTGGTCGTCGAATGGGATCGGTACAACCGCGATTATCCGGGCGAAGGGATCGACAGACTTCGCCGCCTCTACTGGGGCATGGTCAGTTATATTGACGACGAGTTTGGGAAACTGATGCAAACGCTGGAGGGGACCGGTCTTGACGAGACCACCATCGTGATTTTTACGGCCGATCACGGCGATTATATGGGCGATCACCGGATGATACGCAAAGGCCCCCACGTTTATGAATCGCTGGTTCACGTGCCGCTGATCATACGCTGGGGAGGTCGGTTCCCGGCCCGTTCGACAGATGCACTGGCGTGTAACGTCGATATTTTCCCCACGCTTTGCGACCTGTGCGGAGTGGAACAACCGGAAGGAGTGCAGGGGCATAATCTATCGCCGTTGCTGCGGGGAGAGGAAGAGACCGTGCGCGAGGCTCTTTTCTTTGAGCATGGTTTTCCGGGGCAACCGGTGCAACCCGGCGAGCTTTCGGCTGAAGAATATGCCAAACTCAAAGATGACACCGGTCACCACCTGTGTAGAACCATTTCGCGGGGACGATGTCGAGGCGTGCGCTGGGATAATTGGAAGTACGTTTATAATCAGGGGGATGTTGACGAACTTTACGATTTGGGCGAGGATTATGAGGAGCTTTTCAATCTTGCTGATCTTCCCGAATATGAGGAGGTTGTACGCGAAGGACGCGATCGAGTTTTAGCGTGGGAAGTTGAGACCGAAGATCCGATTCCGGCTCAGCCGGAACGATAAAGGCGGCAAATTTTTCGTTGGCCTGTGGTTTTTGCATTAGATACGGTTTAAAAAAACATGATATCAACCGAGCAACTCCGAGATTCCCTTGATCAGGACAAGTTTTACGCCCCGATTTTTGGGGATGACGGCGCCGTTCTTGAAAGGAAAAAAGGTCTGGTTCGTCGCACATACGAGACTTTCCTGGCGCAATACGGGGATGTGGATCGTGTGGCTGTTTTTCACGTGCCGGGAAGGCTTGAGTTTACCGCGGGCAAACATACAGATTACGTCGGGTTGCCAGTGCCGAATTTTGCAGTGGACCGCGGTTTTATTGTCATTGCGGCATCCGGGTCGGATGATGTGATATCTATGGTAGAAGCTGACGATCGATGGGCCAGAATTTCTTTCGAAAGGCGGCAGTTGAGCGCAAATGTCTCGGCGATGGATGTTCCTTACCACGCGGAAGGTCAGGGGGACACGAACTGGAGACGGTATCCTATGTCGGTGCTCCAACGGCTTCTCAGGGATTTTGACCGCGCCCATTCTTTTGGGGGAGCGCGTTTGGCTTTTAGCAGTGATCTGCCGCCGGCTTCGGGGATGAGCTCTTCGTCCGCACTCATGGTGATGACGCTGATAGCATATGGTTCCGCTACGGGTCTGCTGAGCAGCGATCATTTCCGCGAAATAATAGCCGGCAGAGATTATGAGGGAACTCTGCAAAACCTGGCTTTATATGCGGCTTGTTGCGAGAATGGAGCCGATTTTCACAATGTTCATAAGAATATTTTGCTTGAGGGACGTGCCGGAGTGGGCACTTTTGGCGGTTCGCAGGACCACGTGGCGATGTTGCTGGGCCGGCGCGGATACCTGGGTATCAATGACTTTCGTCCCATCAGACATATTGAAGATATCCCTTGGCCGGATGATCTTGCTGTTGTTGTTTGTTACGCGCAGCCGGCTTCGAAAACTGAATCGGCGCGCGAAGGTTTCAACCGGCTGAGAAGGCGTGCCGATGAGGTCGCGAAAGTTGTTGGAAAATGGGCCGGGAAAGATGGCGGCTACCAACATATCGGTGCGGTCATTGATGATATTCAGTCGCTTGAACGGTACAAAATCGAAAATTTATTGCGCAGCAAAGCGGCATATCGAGAGGACAAATTACTGGCAAGGTGGGAAATGGCCTGCGTTCAAGCCGTTCGGCATCTGCCGGAGGTCATTGAATGTCTGCGGGAGAGCAATTATCCGAGACTGGGCGAGGTCACCAACCGAGAACACGCTCTTTCGTATCTAAATCTTGAGAATATTTCGCCGCTTGTGGATACACTGCAAAAATGTGCTGTTGTGTCGGGAGCCTATGGGGCGAGTGGATTCGGAGGTGGGTTCGGCGGATCGCTGTTCTCTCTGGTGGGAAGCGAAGAGTCTGGTGAATTTATGCAGGAATGGTGCGAACGCGGGCGTCCCCATCTTGAGAAATTCCAGGAGACACGTCCAGATTTGCGTTACTCACCCACTTTCTTCCAGGTCAGACCTTCCTCGGGGGCGTGTCGATTGTTTGAAAAGGAAAGACGTCTGTTCCCTTCAGGATGATCAAAAAAGCTGTCGTTTGAGCGGCGAAGACTGGGCTGTTAAATTATACGTCTTTCGGACTCCAAGGAGAATGCACGATGCGGATTCTTTACTACGATATTGATACGCTCAGACCCGACCATCTGGGTTGCTACGGTTACCTCAGGGATACATCGCCCAACATCGATAGGGTTGCAGCCGATGGCGTGCGATTCGATCAATGTTACGTCAGCGATGCCCCGTGTTTGCCTTCGCGGGCCTCTCTGTTCACCGGACGATTTGGCATTCATTCAGGGATAGTAAACCATGGCGGCAGCAATGCGGATCTGCGCATCGTCGGTCAGGAGAGGGGGTTTCGCTGGGGCCCTACAAGACAATCCTGGATCACGGGACTTCGTGATGGCGGGTATTACACCGTGAGCGTGAGTCCTTTCGCGGAGAGACACAGCGCGTACTGGTTCTATCATGGATTTCGGGAGATGCACAACCCCGGCAAAGGCGGAGGCGAAATTGCGTCCGATGTCGTACCTCAGGCTATCGATTGGTTGAAAAATCATGGCGGAGAAGATGACTGGTTCCTGCATGTAAATGTATGGGATCCTCACTGCGCATATCGAACGCCACTGGATTTCGGGAATCCGTTCGAGAATGAACCGATCGATGACTGGTTGAGCGAAGAACTCATTCGGGAACAGATGCAGGGTTTTGGCTCTCACAGCGCCCTGGATATCGGAGGTTTCGGTCCGGGACCGGATTTGCCGAGAGTCCCTTCCCAGATTACATCCATGGGCGATTTCAAGCGCTGGATTGATGGTTACGATACCGGAATCCGGTATGCGGATATGCATCTCGGGTTGATTCTGGATGAATTGCAGGAACAGGGCATTTTGGACGAAACCGCCATTATCATCAGTTCCGACCACGGTGAGAATCAGGGCGAACTCAATATCTACGGGGACCATCAGACGGCTGATCTGAACACAACCCGCGTGCCTCTCGTGATCCGATGGCCCGGCGTGCCGGCCGGGCGCGCGGACAGCGCGTTGCATTATGCGACCGACATGTCCGCCACGGTTCTGGACCTCGTGGGTAGCGATATCCCGGAGAATTGGGACGGTCAGAGTTTCGCGGAGCCGTTTCAGGAAGGTCGTGAAGACGGACGGGATTATCTGGTTTCTGCCAACTGTGCCTGGAGCTGTCAGCGAGCCGTGCGATGGGGTGACTGGCAGTTTCTGCGAACCTACCATGACGGGTTGAAGGATTTGCAGCCGAAGATGCTGTTCAACGTTGCGGAAGATCCGCATCTCATTCAGGATCTGACAGATAAGCGTCCGGAAATCGTTAATGAAGGGATGGCCAGGCTCGAACAGTGGAAGGCCGACATGATGGCCACTTCGGAATCGGCTGTTGATCCCATGTGGAATGTGATACGTGAAGGAGGCCCCTTCCACACCAGGGGACGACTGGAGCCGTACTGCCAGAGACTTCGCGAAACCGACCGAGGTCACCACGCCGCTGTGCTGGAGGCCCGCCATGCCGGCGAATAAGCCGGCGTGTCGCCATTGCGCGGACAGAAACCGCCCGTCTGAATGTCCTCGGTTAATTTAAAGAAAGAAGCCGATGGAACGTTTTGATCGCGATCAGCTTGAAGCCGCTGTGCGGGTTCACCGACCCGGGATCCATGGAGATCTTGAGTTCGAGCCCATTCGCACGGGAAAATTTAACACATCGTACTACGTTCGGGGCGATGGGGAGCAAATGGTGTTGCGAATCGCGCCCTCACCTGAGAGCGTGTTTTGCTTCTACGAAAAAGATATGATGCGACAGGAGCCGGAGATCCATTCTCGGCTTCGTGAGGAAACCGAAGTGCCGGTGGCCGAGATTTTTGCGTTCGACGATACAAAAGAAACGATCGGTCGGGATTATCTCTTGATGGAAAGACTTCCCGGCCGTGCCCTTACAGATGCGCGGGGAGTGGATCAGTCCCGTGTGCTGCGTCAGGTCGGTGAATATCTTGCCCGGACGCATGAGTTGAGTATCGATCGTTACGGTTACGTTGGTCCACATAAACCCATGCGGCCTCAGGATAGCTGGGTGGAGGCGTTTCAGGTTATGTGGAATAAACTCATCGACGATGTTGTCGATGTGGGGCATTACGATGAGGATGAAAGTTCACTGCTGCGGAGATTGCTGGAAGATAATCTTGAGTTGTTTGATCGAGATGAGCCCGCCAGGCTGCTGCACATGGATATCTGGTCTCAGAATATCCTCGTGGACAGCAAAAGCCGGGTTACGGGATTGGTCGATTGGGATCGCGCTTTGTGGGGTGATCCGGAGATTGAATTTGCCGTTCTTGATTACTGCGGGATATCGCGACCGGCTTTCTGGGAAGGTTATGGCCGGCGGCGGGATGCGACCCGCGAGGCGCGAGTGAGGCAGATCTTCTATTTGTTGTACGAACTGCAGAAATACATCGTCATTCGGGAAGGACGAGGCCATGATTCTGCCCGTGCCCGCTCTTACAAGAGACAGGTGATGGAGATGGTGCGACGCGATTTGCTGAATACGGGTCAGACGGGTCTTTACCGATGAACTGAATAATGGTTTCCTTTTGACCGTTGGCCGGGACAAAATGAACATTGAAATGATCGCAGATTACGCGTGTGAAACCGGTGAGAATCCTCTCTGGCATCCGGATGAGAAGAAGTTGTACTGGGTGGATATTCCGAATGGACGGATGTTTCGATATGATCCTCAGAGCGGTGAACACGAGCCGTGCTACCAGGGCGAAGTCGTGGGAGGTTTTACCGTTCAGCAGGACGGCGCGCTGCTTTTATTTATGGCACGAGGTGCTGTTAAAACATGGCGCGAAGGCGTTCTTGAAACGATTATCCCGGAAATTCCGGGAGAACGCGATTCCCGCTTCAATGATGTGATTGCGGACCCGGAAGGTCGGGTTTTCTGCGGAACGATGTCGACTGACAAGCGGAAGGGCCGGCTCTATCGCCTGGATACGAATGGTGAGCTCAACGTTGTGGTTGAGGAGGTCGGCACCTCGAACGGGCTGGGCTTTACGCTCGATCGCAGCAAGATGTACCATACCGATACCCGAACGGGGAGGATTTATCTCTACGATTACGATCGGGAAAGTGGAGAGATCTCGGAACGACGCACGTTTTTACAGGCACCGCAGGAATCGGGAGGTCCTGACGGAATGACGGTCGATTCGGAAGGTTGCGTGTGGGTGGCTTTCTGGGGAGGCTCGCGGATCGCTCGTTATTCGCGCGACGGGGAGGAGCTGGAGCGGATTGAGTTTCCCGCGAAGAAAGTCTCGTCAGTAACATTTGGGGGCAAGGATTACGGCGACTTGTATGTTACCACGGCCGGTGGCGACAACAAAGCAGAAGATGGCGAGGGTGCCGGGGCTTTGTTCCGCGTTGAGGGGAAAATCAAGGGGTTACCTGAATTCCGCTCCGCAATCGGTCAGCAATAAAGCATTTTGCCGGGGCCGATTTCCCAGACCTAATTCAGGAAAGCTTTTTCCACTTTGGCCAGGGCCGCAGCAATATCCTCGGCTTCTTTTTCGGTATAATTCTCATGCACCGCGATATTGAAGTTTGTGTTTGTTACGGCAATGGCATTGGGTAGTTCTGTGCGAAGGTCATTGCGTTTGGCGAAATCCCAGGGACACCAGCGGTTTTGCCTGTCCGCATACCAGGGTGCTTCGCACGGGATGTGGCGGTATGAGGCGTTGACGGGAATTCCTTCGGCGGCGAGTGCGTCGACGAATTCATCTTTGTTTACCGTTAATTTTTCGGTTTCCAGAGTGATGCGCAGGAACCAGTAGGAAGATTTTGCTTTCTCAGGTTGCCAGCCGATAGATACGGTTTCAAGTTCTGCAATCTGATCTTCGATTTTTGAGACGATTTTTCGTCGCTTTTCCACGATTTCAGCAAGTTTTTGTAATTGGACGCGTCCGATAGCGGCTCCGAGATCGTTCTGATTCAGATTGAGGGAAGGGGCGACGTTCCCGCCGGCGTCTTCGAGCCCAAATGGTTTTCCCCGGTCAGCCAGACGTTTCGCTTTCCAGTAGAGGTCTTCATCTCGGGTAAAGGCCATGCCGCCTTGAGCACCTGAGGCGATATGTTTGCCGGACATTGTTGAGAAAGCAGCGATATCCCCGAACGTGCCGACCGGTTGGCCACCATAAGTTGCTCCGTGGCCCTGAGCACAGTCCTCGACTATACGAATATCGTGTTTTTCGGCAATATCAAGAACACCGTCCATTTCCACCGGCTCCCCGGCGATATGGGCCACAACCGCCGCGCTGGTGCGGGGTGTGACAACGGCTTCCAATTGCTCAGGCCCGAGGTTGTAGCTGCTTGGATCGCAGTCCGCACAGACCGGTATACAATTCAGCAGGGCCACAGGCATCGCCCCACCGGGATCGGTGATAGGTGGGATGACGACCTCGCTTCCGCGGGGTAGTTGCAGGGCGGCAAGAGAGACAAACACCGCGCTGGTGCCGGAGTTAACCCCATCGGCGAACCCGCCGCCGAGGATATCAGCGAACTCTTGCTCAAATGCCTCTTCTTGTGGTCCGTTGTATCCAAATGGTGCTCCGGACTGAATGCTTTCGTCAAAAAGAGAGATTGCGGCATCCTTTTCCTCTTCTCCGAACAAGGCACGCGGAGGCATCGGATCGGAACGAACTGGTTCCCCGCCATGTGCGGCAAGATTGCTGTTTTTGCTCAAATTTGATCCTCTTTCGATTTCAACCGGGGAAGTTTACGAGCAGCAGCACATTGTAGATCACGTGAGTAAAGACCGCAATCCCGAGCCCCCTCGTGACGAAAATCGTACCGAGGACGGCACCGCAGACGGCTCTGAAAATGAAGACATAACTTTCCACCGGTTCACTGCCAGGGCCGAGGTGGTGGGCGGCTGAGAAAAGCAGAGCAGAGATAGAGATCATGAGAACGCCGCTTACTACCGGTCCCCACATGAAAAGTTTTTTCAGCAAAAGCATCCCGCCGCCGATCAGAATAAGACGGAACAGTAGTTCTTCGTAAACCCCCGCTCCAATACTCAGAAGTAGAGCCTGGGAGTCGATGGGGGTTTGGCTCAAGTAGCGCATGGCGAGTTCATGTATGAAACAAGCCGCCGTCGAGACGCTTACCATAAGGAGCAAAGCGTACAGACAGCTTTCGAAAATTATTACGATCATGTAGCTGAACAAGAGGCGGCCATTTTTCTGCAGTTCCCACAGTGCATAGGCGAGTCCGGCTACGATCAGGATGTTGACTATGGTGGCGACCGGCACGTTGAGATCGGCGAGGTAATTGGTAATCCATACCTCGGCCACGTTCCGAGTGGTGCTACCGTTACGCACTATTCCCACCTGATAAATAATCAACAATGGCAGAACTAACGGAATACTGAGGCCCAGTCGGCGCGACTCGCGCGTATAGCTGAGAAAATCAGCTTCGTTGATTGGCCCCGCTGCTTCGTTGTCTGCCGTGGTTTTGTCCGCCATTTCTTCCTCGGAAAGACCATTCGAAAGTACTTTTAACGAGTATAGTCGAACGAAACAGCGAATTTCACATTTTGGGGCCTATGGAATGACGGTATTTCCGAAGTGTTTTCGCACCACGGAAGGGATTGCTTTATTTTGCGCCTGCAGGTCGCTATCAGGGTAATATGGCTTTTTGCGGGGAGTTACCGTTACCCGTACAAACTGGAAAAAAGGGGGTTGTAAAAAGAATTATTCCAGCATGGATTTTGCAAAGTTTTGCTGTCCATAAATAGGGTGCCGGCCGGCCCTTTTCCGCAGTATTTAAAAATCCGATGCGAAGTTTGCCTTCGCTGGCAGGAGCGGAATTTGGAAAGGCGTTATCCCTCAATTCAAACAGGTGCCGGAACCACAGAGTTTTTTTCGGCAAACAGGAGGTGGAATTTGACCGGCGCGGAGAGGTGATACGGAGCTTTTGAAAAATCCGATCAGCCTGTCGTTTCTTCAAGCGGTGTCCAGGACATGTTCATCAGTTCGATGAAACTGTCAGGATGTGTATCGCGGAAAACGCGCGCGGGATGATCCTCATCGGGACGGAGTCGTATCGTACGGACGTATGGCGGCTGCAGATCCGGGTAATGAAACGAAGAAGGATCACTTTTGAGTTTTATGGCGGCCTTTTCAGCAGCCTCGTGGATCCGTCCTTGAGATTCTTTTGGGGAGAAATGGACGGCACTGAGTTTGGCGCGCCGATAGCTCGCCAAGTCCATATCTTCCAATCCATCGGGGAGCAAACCACGTTTGCCCCAGGCGGTGATCACCCCGAGAGTCAGCGCTTCCGCTTCTTCGATGAAAGCTTTTTCGCCGCACGCCAGAAATGTTGGCACTCCCAGTTGCCGAGCGCAGAGCGACAGTTGACCGTACTCTCCGATCGAGATCCCGTTGACGTCGAGATCGGCGTATGCGCATGACTGAGTATGAGTGAGGTGAGAATAGGGAGTTCCCGCTTTTGCGTGCTGACCTATCACACCCAGCCCATCGAATGATTCATCCAGACCCCAGGGCCAGACCGGGGCGGGGGCTCCGCGCATGAGCTGAGCCCGTTCGTCAAGTAGCTCCGGATCAACTCCCCCGGCTCCGTGTCCATCCACGACCAACACTTCTTCGATGCCGTTTGCGCAAAGCCCTTCGATAGCGGCGTTCACCTCGGCGGTGAGGAACCGTTTGCCTTTTTCGTAATAACGGCCTTCCGGCCGGGTCCAGTCTTCGAAATTCAGGACTCCCGCCACCCCTTCCATGTCCGTCATGAGCATGACTTTCATGTTTTCCTCCTTGTGCAGGTTCCCGCTGCATCATTTGATCCGTAAAAGCCGTATTTTATGAGACATTGCTTTCAGTCGCTTTCGGGCGAGAAACCGGTTTCTTCAACGGCTTTCACGCAACGCTCACAGAGGTCCGGCCAGTCGCTGTTTTCCCCGACGGACGGTCGCAGGTTCCAGCAACGTTCGCATTTTGCGTATTCGGAGGGAGTGGTGGAGATACGTAAACTGGTTTCTTTTTCCCCGGCGACCATTGGCTCGGCCTTTTGCGGTTCGGAATCGCCCTCAATGATTTCTAACTCGCTGAGAAGAAGTAGTTCCTGAACGGTATCCGCGTATTGGTCGAAGATTTCGCTGAGGGTGTTGCTATCGGTCCAGAGCTCCACCGAGACTTCCATGCTGTTGGAGACATCCTTGCCTTCCCGCAGCTCCTCGATGGCGCGTGATACATCGTCGCGCACGTTCAGAATGCGCGTCCACCGTTCGTGCAGCTGGCCATCAAGCCAGCTGTTGGGTACCTGCGGCCAGCTGGCCAGATGAACGCTTTCAAGATCCTCGTCTTTATGCTCGATGTGCGCCCAGACTTCCTCAGCGGTGTGAACGAGAACAGGAGCGCAGAGGCGCGTCAGTGTCAGAAGCACATGATGCAATGCCGTCTGAGCGCTGCGGCGTTCCGGCCAGTTTTTGCCCGCGCAATAGAGCCGATCTTTCAGAGCGTCGAAATAGGTTGAACTCATCTGCACGGCGCAGAAATTATGCAGGAGCGTATAGACGCGGTGGAGGTCGTAGCTTTCCCAGGCGTCGGTGATATCTTCAATCAGACGCGCGGTTTCGTCGAGCGCCCAGCAGTCCATCTCCCGCAGCTCATCAATCGGAAGCGCATCGGTTTCTGGATTAAAATCGGAAAGATTGCCCAGCAAGAAACGGAATGTGTTTCGAATTCTGCGGTAGGCATCGACCATATTTTTCCGGATGTAATCCGCCGAAACACTGATCGTATCACGGTAGTCGACGCTCAACATCCAGAGCCGAAGGACCTCGGCGTGGAAGTCTTCGACGGCTTCTTCGACACTGATGAAGTTGCCAGCGGATTTTGACATTTTTCGGCCCTCTTCGTCGACGACAAAACCGTGGGTGAGGACGGTATCGTAGGGAGGGCTCTGCCAGGCGGCCATTGAGGGCAGGAGCGAGAGCTGGAACCAGCCCCTGTATTGATCGGTGCCTTCAAGGTAGAGATCAACGGGAAATTTCAGTTCCGGGCGTTTGCGGCATACGCTATGGTGGCTTGAGCCACTCTCGAACCAGACGTCAAAAATATCTTTTTCTTTCCGCCAGTTCTGGCCGCCGCATTTCGGGCATGAGGTACCTTCCGGCAGGAAAGGGTGGACATCGTCGATTTCGAACCAGCTATCCGCGCCGCGTTCCGCAAAAACCTCGCCGACGTGGAGGACGCTCTCCCGGGTGAGCAAAACTTCGCCGCAACCTTCGCAGTAGAAAGCCGGGATGGGAACTCCCCACGATTTTTGCCGGGAGATACACCAGTCCGGTCTTTCCGAGACCATGCTTTTCATTCGTTTTTCTCCCCAGGCGGGGACCCAATCAACGTTTCCAACGGTTTCCAGAACGCTTTCCCGGAATTCTTCGTGGTCGATACGCACAAACCACTGGTTAGTTGCGCGGAAGATGACCGGCTCGTGGCAACGCCAGCAATGGGGATAGGAGTGGGTATCTTCGCCCCACTGAAGCATATACCCTTCTTCGACGAGATGTTCGACGATCGTGCGATCACCTTCCTCGATGTGTTGTCCCGCAAACGGACCGGCTTCTTCGGTGAAATATCCCCTTTCATCGACAGGACTTAGGATATCGAGACCGTGATTAATGCCTGTTACGTAGTCTTCCAGCCCGTGTCCCGGGGCTGTATGAACGCAGCCGGTTCCATCTTCAAGCGTGACATATTGGGCAGGGACGACCGGGCATTCTCGGTCGATGAACGGATGCCGGTATTCCATTCCAACGAGGTCATCGCCTTTGACGCGGCCCAGAAGTTCGTAATCTTCAACTCCCGCGCCACGGAGAACGCTATCGGTCGGGCCCTTGGCGAGGATACTGACGATCTTTTCGCCGGTTTGGGGGTGTTCGTAGCGAGCTGCAACGTAGTCAGCCCTCGGATGAACTGCGACCGCCAGATTCGCGGGAAGTGTCCACGGTGTGGTCGTCCAGATCAGGATATGGACGGTGTCTTCGCCTTTAAGGTCGAAGAGTTTCCACGGATCGACGGCGGCGCCTTTTTCGGCATGCCGCAGGACCGGGAAATTGACGAAAATAGAGGGACCTGATACGTCTTCGTATTCAAGTTCGGCTTCCGCGAGCACAGTGCGGCAGTGGTGGCACCAGTGGACCGGTTTGAGGTCGCGGTAGACAAATCCGTTGCCGACCATTTCTGCGAAGACCTCAAGCGTGCCCTGTTCATATTGGTGGTTCAGAGTGAGGTATGGATTATCCCAATCTCCATCGATGCCGAGGGAGCGGAACTGCTGTTTTTGGACATCGACGTATGTCAGGGCATAATCGCGACATCGGGCTCGGATCTCGCTGCGGGGTGTGTTTTCACGGCCTTCGCCCAATTCTTCGAGAACTTTGACTTCAATGGGCAGACCGTGGCAGTCCCATCCCGGCACGTATGGTGCGTCGTACCCCTTCATGTTGTGGAAACGGACAAAGAAATCTTTGAGGACTTTGTTAAGCCCTGTGCCAACATGGAGTTCGCCCGTGGGGTAGGGGGGGCCGTCATGAAGCACATATTTTTCCTGCCCTTCGCGTGCTTCGCGCAGTTTCTCGTAGAGTCTGTTTTCTTTCCACTGACGCTGCATTTCGGGTTCGAGCCGCGCCAGTTTGGCCTTCATTGAGAAATCTGTATCCGGCAGGTTGATTGTTTCTTTATAGCTCATCGTTGGTCTCGGTCAGAACGAATGAATTCGGGGGAACATCGCTATCAGGTGCGGCCGGGTTTCAATGCCCTGTATGCGTTCTGCGGGAGGGAGAGAAATTGGGAGCGGGGCTCAGATTATAATCTCATCGAGCGTGCGGGGAGAAACGCGCTCGATGAGCACCTCCTTTTCCCTGGAAGTCTGTCCGGACACGATTCGCACCTGCGATTTGCGCACACCCAACTCGCCGGCAAGGAACTTGCACAACGCCTCGTTCGCCTTCCCTCTTTCGGGCGCGGCACTGAGGGCTATTTTCGCGCGGCCGTTGTATTCTCCCCGGAGCTCATTCCGGCTGGCGCCCGGGGTGACGTGCACCGGCAGCACATAGCCCGCATTTTTCTTTTGCAGTTTAATCATGATCCGGTCTCGTCTTAAATGGCCTCAGAAAGCCCGCTCCACACTGTTTTCAGGCCGGTAATTCTACTGTGAATGACCGGGGTCGTCAAACTATCGGCGCGGTGCCTCGCCAGTATGATGGCGTTGTGTATGGAGAGAAAAGCGGGAGTTTTTGGCCTGCAAGGGGTACCAAATGCTCGGTAAGTTATCGCTGAAAATTCTGGGAAAAGATGGTCCAGATGTCCGAGAGAGGTTGCCTGCCTGATGGGAGAAGTTTTCGTTTCTTGACAGGCGGTGATGTGTCTGGTAGCGTCCGGCCAGCAGTTGTAACAACTTCCGCTGTCATTATTGCGTAATAGAAGGCAAAAAAAAATGGGAAAAATATCCGGTGAAATTGCCGAGCAGCTTCAGACCGTGTTGGAACAAGCAGACATCCGGCAATGGGTCGTTCAAATGGTCGAAGAAATGGTGAATATTGATACAATTCCTTCTGAGGATCTCAAGACAGCGGCCGAGCAAGAAAGCCATGTTTTCGATCTGATAGAAGAGCACGTTCGCGATATTTACGGTACCGAATGCGAGGTGGAGCGCGCCCCGATAGATCCTCGTATTCAAGAAGAACCAGCATATACACAGCCTTTTTATGCTGGTGGCGCAGATGGCGAAGTGCCATCTGCGGATATGGTTTACGAGAATCGTTGCAACCTTGTTGTCAGAATTCCCGGGCAAGAGAAAGGAATTATTGCGATTAACGCCCATGTCGATACGGTCGGACCCTTTTTCCCGTTTGAGAAAAAGGCAAACAGGTTGGTGGGGCGGGGAGCTGTGGATGACAAAGGCCAGATTGCGATGATTCTGGCGGCGGCGCGGATTCTGAAGCAGGTCGGGGAAGCTTCGGAAGAGGCGACGCATCCTGATTTGTGCCTTCAGTTTGTTATTGATGAAGAAATGGGAGGGAATGGTTCACTTTCCCTGGCGGCTGACCGCCAGAGACGATGGGATTGTGTGGTGGTCTGCGAGGCAACGGAACAAAAGGCCCATCCTGCTAACCGTGGCGCTACCTGGTACCGCATTGAGCTGTCCACCAATAGTCGGATTAATGCTGGTTTGGTCGGAGCTGAGATTCTGCTCGCCTTGAGAAAAGAAGGGGAGACGATCCGTTCCGAGAGCGATCACCCGCTGTTCCCGGATCGTCCCGTTCAGACATGCAACGGTGAGTTCGGGTCGTGGGGAATGCATCCTTCGAGAGTATGCCCCATGATGGGACTTTCTGTGGTCAGCCGAGGCAATGGCTCGGATGATTTGCGGGATCGCGTGGATTCCTGTTGTCAGAAGGGGTGTGATGCCTACTGCCAGAAGTACGGGGACGCGACCGAGAAACCAGATATCGATGCGCCCGGCCAACCGATGGTGATTCGGCATTACGATATTGTGGATGGGAACTCAGACGTGTTTGTCGCGGTGTACGGGCGTTCAGGACATATGGGCAAGATTCGTGAACTTGACTGCGCGGCCACAAAAGCGGCCTATATTTTCCGCGAGTTGGCCGACGAGTTCGAGGATGATGAGGTTGAGCTTGTGCTGGCCGATGCCCCGCCGGCTGAACAACAAAGGCCTCCCCAAAGTCGCGACGACGAAACTTTGTATTTCGAGCCCAATCCGGATTCACAAGGGGGGCTGGTGTTGGAAGGCGGACAGGGTTTTGTGCCGACACACTCGATCGAGGATGTGCAGGCGAGGGTTGAAAATGCTGCGAGGGAGGCTATGAAAAAATATCTGGAAGAAAAAGGAGAAAGCCAGGATGCCGCCTCGCTGAGAGTTAGTTTTGAACGGTTGCATAATAA
This sequence comes from Candidatus Brocadiia bacterium, assembly GCA_046538485.1. Taxonomy (GTDB): domain Bacteria; phylum Planctomycetota; class Brocadiia; order SM23-32; family SM23-32; genus JBKHIT01. The sequence goes on from JBKHIT010000036.1 coordinate 17,546, forward strand.
TGCTTTTGAACGTCCCGTAGAATGCCCCTGTATGCGAGCAATGGTTGCTGCGCGAGAGGCAGCAGGTTGCAAGGCTCAAAAACCGATTCGTGGTTGGGAAGTCAGCTGCGACGCGCGGCTTTTCGCGGATTTGCGACCCGGATCCGATATCGTAACGTTCGGAGCGGGCGAACTGCGCTACGCACACAGCGAAGAAGAAAGTGTGAGGACTGATGAGATCATGACGGGGGCGAAAGTCCTCGCGTACTTTGCACTGCTTTATGGCATCTGATAGGAAGTGCAGATCGGTCTGTCAGTGGACCCCCTGGATGTGCAGCAGCTGCCAGACAAGAAAGATAATTGTCCCGAGGAAAATCGCACCGGCAATAAGATGCGCCCACAGCAGGTGCTTCATTTTTTCGTCGCGCTTTTGTTCTTCGCGACGCAATTCAGCCATTGCCTGACGCAACACGATTACGTGTCGTTTCACAGCTTCTTTCAGCCTCTTGTTATCGGCCTCCGTCTCGACGTTTTTTCCCGGCGAAATATCTTTTTGGCGGGGAATGATTCCCGTGCGTTCTTTGAGAGACCTGAGCACATCTTCCTTCCGATACCGCCGTGCGGATGCCTGATCTCTTGCGGTTAAGTGGACGCGCGAGGGCCAGCAATCTTCGCGGGCCCAAACTGTCAGTTCCTGGAGAGACTGTCCTGTCATAGCCGAGGCCTCGGCTGCGGTGACCCAATCGTCCGGTTCTCTTTTTCTCGCCGTTGACATGTGTTGAAATCATAACGAGATCGGGAGGCGGAAAACAAGAATTTCTCAAGATCACGGTTTCAGCCGGGGGGTTTCGAGCGGATAGTGACTTTAAAAACGCAGTGCTAAACGACAGGAGATCTGGGAACTGTGAGCTGAGGATTAGACAGCAGGATCTGGACGGGCTATCATGAGATACGATAAGATCTCTTCCAGCTTTTTTTGTTTCTTTACTGACGGTACATGATTAATGCCTCAACGCGTTCCATTCGGTTGTCTGGCCCTGGCGGTCATCATGGGCATGCTTGTGATTTTCCCGCTTCTCCTGGCCGATCTGGCTTTGCATGCGCTGGCAAAGCTCGGCTTAACGGGTCCTGTTTCTCTTCTGGTGATTTTGGGGGTTCTATTTGGTGGGTTCATAAATATTCCGGTCAAAAAAATTCCGCGCGAGGAGAAAATTCAGGTGCCGCGGATCGCACTTTTCGGGATTGGACAATTCCTCCCGAGTCTCGTAACCCGGCGCACATATACCATAATCGCAATCAATTTCGGTGGTTGCATCATCCCGACGGGTATTGCTTTTTATGAGCTCTGGCGTCTTGGGATCGAAGGAACGGGACCACTTTTGATCGGGTTACTGGCCGTTGCGATCAATATTGTGGTGTGCTATTACGCCTCACGTCCGGTGCCGAATGTCGGGATCGCAATGCGACCGTTCATTCCTGCGATCATTGCCGCACTGTGCGGTATTTTGCTGCTTCCCCAACTGGCTCCGCCGGTGGCGTGTGCGGCCGGAGTGCTGGGTCCGCTCATCGGAGCCGACCTGTTCCATTTGAAAGATATCGGTGGCGTAAGGACGGGGGTTGCGAGCATCGGGGGAGCGGGCACTTTCGACGGCATCGTTCTCTCGGGTTTTATTGCAACATTGCTGGCCTGAGGGAACAAATAGCGAATTAAATGTGCGCAAGGAGAATCTCATGAAAATCTACATAATGACAGATCTGGAAGGGCCGGCTCTCGTCAGCCGCTGGTCCCAAACTCGGGACTACGACGAGGAGCCGGAGAGAAAACGGGAGGCGATGCGGTTCCTGACCGGGGAGGTTAGCGCCGCCGTTGACGGCATACTCGACGCCGCGCCGGAAGCCGAAGTGGTCGTCTGGGACGCGCACGGCAGCGGAGGAATTGATCTGCAAGAGTTTCATTCAGGAGCGAAGCTGATCAGCCGAGGACCCATCAGCCCACCGTATTATCTGGACGACAGTTATGATGCATTGTTCTTCGTTGGCCAGCACGCCATGGCCGGGACGGAAAACGCAAACCTCTGCCACACCTATTCTTCGAGAACTATCGAATACTTTAAACTGAACGACCAATTCGTGGGCGAGTTTGGTGCGCGGGCCGTTATGGCCGGCACTTTCGATGTGCCTGCTGTCTTTATCTCCGGCGACGATAAAGCTGTGGACGAGGCGAAAGCTCTTTGCCCATCAATTTATGGGGCCGTGGTGAAATGGAGCCTGGGGGAGGAGCTTGCGCTTCATCTTTCTCATCAGGCCGCGCGTGCAAAAATCCAGAAAACGGCCTCAAGTGCCGTCCATGATATTGATTCTGTGCCGCCCATTCAGATGGACCCGCCGTTCGAACTGGAAATACGGGTGAAAGAAGGGTGTGAATCGCGACATTACGTCGAACAAGGGGCCGGACGTCTGGATGAAAGAACGGTCGTGTTTCGCAGTGAAGATATCTGCGACCTCCCGATTTGAGCAGGAACCGCCGGTCGTGCCCCCGATTCGTTTATCATCCAGAGAAAAAACAAGGGATCGGCGCTGCAGAACACGCTATTCACCATGAACTCAATCTGCACAGGCGGGGCGTTGTGTGGGAAGGGGCTATTCCCCGAAGATGATCAAGAAGTTCATCGCGAACATCGCGGTGGGCCGGATCAGTTGCGAGATTCTGGGTTTCCCCGGGATCTTTGCGGTGATCGTAGAGTTCCGTATGGGACAGAACGGGATAGTGAGTCAATCTATAATTGTCGTCGTAAACGGTGAAATTCCCACCCCTCCCATCGGGCGTGAAGCAGTAAGCCAGGGCACGGTGTTGCCGACCGGATCGATGGATTTCAAGAATGTCTTCCCCGTGGATGTCGCATGGAGGCTTGAGGCCGCACAGGTTTAAAAGAGTCGGCAGCACATCGCAGTTGCTCATTGCCGCTTCAATCCTCCTGGGAAGATTTTTCCCGGGTACGTGAAGGACGAACGGCACGTGCAGTAAGCTGTCAGCGGCGGCAAGCGCTTTATAAATCAGGCCATGGTCACCCATAAAATCGCCGTGATCACTTGTAAAAATCACAATCGTGCGGTTTTCGAGTTTCTCATGCTCGAGACTGGCCATTATCTCACCGACGGCACGATCTATGTTGTGGACCATGATATCGTAGTAGCGGATGATCTCGCGCCGCTGTGTGGTCGTCAGGTCGAGCACGGATCGGTCTTCGTTAATAACAGTGTCTTGGAGGGGCGATCCCTGCCACCATGCGCCTTCGGGGTCAACGGGTTCGAGCACGCTCTTATCCTTGAGTTCCTCGACGAGATCACGGGGTGGGGTGAGGGAATGGTGCGGATCGGGAAAACCTATGAACGAGAAGAAAGGTTCCTCAGGGTTTTTGCGATTTTTCAACCACTGAGCGAAACGGTTCGCGAGCCATTCTGAGTGGTGGACATCGCTCGTAATTTCGGAAGCGTAGAGGTCATTTTTCCCTTCGATTGGATGTTGCGTTTTCGCATTTTGCATTCGTTCAAGGACTTCCGGATGTTTGGACTGCAGCCATTCTCCGTAGTGCCCGCCGCGTGATGGTCCTTCGCCATGTCCGCGTGTTTGTTCCACGTGTTGGAAGCCGTAGTAGGGACCATGCCAGTCGGAGAGTGCGCCGGAATCCGCGAGTTCAAAAGATTCTCCAAATCCATAGCGCGGGTCGGCGAGATTTGGGGTGAGATGGAGTTTGCCAAATGCGGCCGTATCGTAACCGGCATCCGCAAACAAATCCGCCATTGTTGTGTAGTTGCCCGTGGCGGGGATCGGCCATTTACGTTGGGCCTCGGGTCCATAATCGTCTTCGCGAGCGAGAGGGACGCCGTTGGTCCAGACGTTGTGCCCGGGCGGATAAAGCCCGGTCATGAGACTGGCCCGAGAAGGTTCGCTGATTGTATTGCTTACGATATGACGGCTGAAGAGGCAACCTTTGTCCGCAAGGGCATCGAGATTCGGGGTGCGTGCGGTCGGGTTTCCGGTGCACCCGAGGCTCGGATACCGTTGCTGATCGGTGTGCAAAATCAGAACATTTGGCTGTTCGCTCATGGTTTTCTCAAATCTGGAGAAGAAGCAGGAGCCTGTCTGATGGTGAACATTTGAGCGAATATTGTCAAGGAAGATCCCGGTCCGAGGAGTTTGCGCCGTGGATCATTTCGTGGTTTGGAGCGCAAGCTCCGGGGTAGCATGCCCCACAACATAAAAGCCCCCGACGGGGGCGGAGCAGAGTTAGCCCTGGTTGAACGGAGTGAGCCCGGGGGAAAAGCCGCAACTTTGCAAAATGCGGGAGAGCTGTAGGTCCGGATCGCCGAGCCGGACCTGCCGTTTGGCCCCGCTGGCGCGTGGTTGTCCCAACACCGGGCCAGCGCTCCGTCGCGAAACCACCAGGTTTCCGGGCCGTGTTCTGAATTCCAGTCCCGCAGGGCGGTTCTGAAGTCCAGTCCGCTCACGGGAAATGTAGATTCGAGTTCAGTTGAGCCCGCAACGCGGGCGCCTCAGAAGTAGCCCCGGCCGACCCTGCGGAGCGGGGGAGTCCGGGGTTGAGGGTGAGGGTCTGGTAATGGAGCGGATCGCACGAACTATGTTCGTGGCGGCAACCTTCGAGGGCCGGGGCCATCGAAGGTTGCGGCCCTCGCCTCCGGCGAGGCGATCCGCGGTTGATGGGCTTGCTCTGCCCCCGGGGTTCGCTCGGCCACATAGTGGCCTCTAACTCTGAAACGCCCGCCTCCGGCAGGCTAACCGGGCTCATGACGCTCTAAAAGTTGTAAAATGAGTGTCAAGAATGATGTGTTCTGGTCCGACCCCTATAACCGTCATTCGCCCCGTTACGTTTGATTTAAGGGGGGGGAAATCGCTTCTAAGCCCTCTGAGAGACCCCTTAAAATACGTAAGTATATCCTGAGCAAGGAGGTGCGATGGTACGTCCCCCTTTCCCGGAATTGCTCTAACCCCATGCCGTTACATATAAACTACCATTGGCGGCGTATCCAAGACAAAACTAGTAACGCGCCAAGAAATGCGATTGACATCATAATCGTAATGAACACGACGAAAGTTTCCGCGCCTAATACAAGACGCAAAAGCAATATAAGCCCAATTAATATCAGAAGAACCGTAGAACACGCAAATGTAGCACATACGGATGCTTCATAGCTATCCTGTTCCGCTTTTGAAGCATGGGAGGGGTGCGTTTCGTGCGATGAATTATTTGTCACCTTTTCTCTGGCGGATTTCCTCGACCGTGGGTGTTTTTTGTGCGACGTACGCATCTCGATCCTCTTCCCCGTTGTGGACCAGTCAGTCACCGTGTAGGCGACAATCAGAATGTTCTTATACAGTTCCTTTGTATACTCCTTCCTGTTGACATCGGTTTTGCGGAGTGCATTCCTAATGCTGATGAGTTTGTCAACGGCGTTTTTTGCGGTGGTGATCGTACAGTAATGTGGTTTGGGTACCTTTGGCGGTACCGCGAACGAAACGTCGTTTTCCATTTTGTGGGGAACGACCAGATCAGCAGCTAAATGGGTGAAGACGCCGAAATAAAATGCGGCCAGTGCTTTTTCCCGTGCTTTCCAATGCGTACGCGCCTTTCTCACGAGCTCAAGCAACTTTCTCTTCAACACAGCGTCGGGTTGCTCCGGCTCGTGGTGACTCTCCCACCTACGTTCTCGTTTTTCACCGGTATATACTTCTGCAGCTTCGATCGGCAGATCGCTGAGCATTTCTTGTTTTTCTGAGTAGTCCGTAAGATCTGGATATGCCGCGCCGTTCTCAAGGGATACACGGGGGAAAGAGGGATCAAGCTGGGTGTTAATTCTTCTGACAAGCTCCTGGTGGGTCTCTCTGTTCACTGCTTCTCCTGCTCCGCTCTTGTAATGCGCGCCAAGGCCTTCAATTGCTCAACAGGTTAGTCTTGCACGTACAAACTGAAAAAGCGATTGCAACTTTGGCGACGTCATACTTTTTTACGACAACTCCTGTCACATGCTACTGCCAACAACCCCTACACGTAAAGAGTTCCGGTGGGCAGAGAACGTTATGGGTTTCCAGTGACAGCTGGGGACGGACATTCTCGTTGATTTAGGGACCGACTGATTGCCGGGGAGACCGAGTCATGGAAGAATGTTTACGTTTGGGCCGGTGACGTTGAACGGCCGGAGCGATAAAAAAGGCGCATCCTGTCGCCGTAATTCGTTGTCAGCATACCATGAAACTTTGCCGGGTTTCTTTGATATCCCGTAGAAACTTAAATCAACGCGTTATCAGTTAGTTGCCGCCGTCAAATCCTCGCAACTGAGAAACAGAGCATAGGCTTCTTCCATTTCCTGCTCGGTACCTCCCCAATCAATACCGTTGAGTCTGCCCCTGAGCTTTTTCCCTAAATCAGGATCGAACCGTTCGACGTGCTGGACACGGCCATTGATTTTCTGCTTTGCTTTTCCCACGGATAGTCCGTTAATAACTGCATATGCAGCAGCGCCGTTTTCCAGACAGAACCAGATGTCGTCCTTTAAATCCTGCAGGAATGATTTCGTTGGACGGAGCTTATTGTTGACGACAAGTCCAGTCACAACTTGTCTCTCCCACTCTGGAGTTGCCTTAACCTTCTCAGGTGCGACGGTGTAGCCAGTCGATTCTATTCTGTCTACGAAGGCCTGGCACATTGAACGCAGATCGAGTTGCCCTGAGACCGCTATGTCATCGACGTATCGTCCGTAATTAAGGTTTTCTTGGCCAGAACGCTGACACAGATATAGGCATTCTTCATCTGCTGGCAAAAACGCCACATTAGCGAGCAGGGGGCTGGTTGGTGCACCTTGAGGCAAACAGCTTTCGTGGGTTGTAAGACGACCCACCAACGATGCTGCGTCCTGGGTGAATCCTCTGCGGCAAAGAGTGTTCTCGACCCGAGCTAATGATGTAGAAGGAAAAAAGGACCTTATATCCAACGCCAAAAGCCACCTTTGCCCCACGTGAGGTTGCGCATATTCTTTGATCGAACGGCCTGGTATCCCTCCAAACATATATTTCGGTGCAGGCAAAAAAGCATCTTTGAGAATATCAAGAAGTTTGTATTGCGTTTCTTTGAGCCAGGGATAAGGGGGGTGAATAATTCTCAGCTTACCGCTATCTTTTTCAAGCTCCAATCTTCCGTAAGCGTTGGGCGCTTTGTCCGCTTGTTGTCGCAGGTGCAATAGAGATGCTTCGCATCGGCTGGCTATCTCAACCGCGTCAATTTTGCGTTTTTTGTTCCTCATCTTGGCGTCCGTTTTCCCAAACTTTCTCAACGATCAGCTCTGCTGCCTGTATCAGAAGTTTTTGATCGTTAGGTAACTCTTCTGGCATATCCAGGGACTTCCAGAGAATTACCTCTGGCTCCGTTTCCAGTGCTTCGGATACGGAACGCAACCTGTTCATACTAATATCTCTATCACCCGATTCAATCAGACTAATTGTCGCCTGACTGACACCAGCCGCGTCCGCAAGTTCCACTTGCGTTAGCCCGCGTTTTTTCCGCAATCTTCTTATCGTATCGCCTATATCCATCTTCGCGTTGTTTTATGGGTTAGTTGCTGTTATTTGTTTTCGCCCAACTCGCCAACTATGTCGCCGTTTTGATTAGTTCTAATGCGAACATGGCTGTCTTTAGGATGACGCTAACAGCTGCACCATCCAAGCGCAATTTGGAATGATCCCGCAATTCTCGGCGGAGATCTTTCTCCAAATTACGGAGACAGGCCCTCTGCTGGAGATTAAGATCGCTACTCTTGGCTGCGATGGTGATCGCAGCAAGAACAAGATTAGCGTCTTCATCCGTTAATACTATTTTGCCACTCATATGTAAACCTCCTTTCTATCTTGAAATCCCAACTGAGTTAAACATCCCAGTTTCGCTTGAGCGAATTGCTGGGGAAAGTCTTACCCATCTGCGAAACGATTTTGGCAAATACGACATCGCTCGCAGTGACCGTAAGGGGCACTTTGCTTCAATGGCGAGGCGTAACCAAGTTCCTCGGGACACAAGGCTACATCGTCAATTGTGCACCCCTGGCCGCAGTGGAGAAGGAAGCCCCGCTCCACGTCGCGAAAGGAGGTATCTGTTTGAGCGGCGGACGAATGTCAAAGATCCGAACCACTTGGTTCGTATTACTCTCAATAATAATATATGGGTGACTCTTTGTCAAGAGAAAAGTAATATTTATTTATACGCCCATATGTCCCGGAAGGGTGTCACATACAGTAGGGTTTAAGGGTAGCAGATTATTACTGACCGGACCAAGATGACAACGAAAAGCTGAGAATCCTTCTGAGAAAAAGCTTGACATAGTAGTTTTTAATGGTAAAATATTCGCATGGGTCAAATGACCCATCGCCTTTTCGGTTATTTTGTGAGGATGGAAAATGAGTCTGATCGATGATGATGCCTGCCGGGATATCCTGATGGCGCTGATGAAGTATCCGCCCTCCCGTGAGTTCAGCCGGCGGAAAGTGGCCGAAATTGCCGATGTGCCGCAATCCACCGCGAACCGTAAACTCGAAACGCTCGCCAAACAGGGCGTTATCGATGTGCGGCCGATCGAAGGGGGGAACACCCACCTGGTGTCCATCAACGAAGACAGCCCCCACTACGGCGAGCTGAAATCCGCCTTCGAAAAACAACGCGATAAAGAACTGGAAGACGAAAAACAGAAAGGCACCGACTCCGGGCAGACCATCACCCTCCACGTGCTCGAATCCTACCTGTGGCAGGCCGCCGACATTCTGCGTGGCAGCATCGACTCATCCGACTATAAAAGCTACATTTTCGGGCTGCTTTTCCTCAAACGCCTGAGCGATCGGTACGAGGAGGAGGCCGAAGAGTTGATCGAGGAGGGCATTCCGGAGAAGATTGCCTTCGATGATGAGGACCTGCACACGTTCTATCTCCCGCCGCGTGCGCGATGGGAACACGTCCAGAAACAGAACCGCGATATCGGCGCCACCATCAATAAGGCCTTCGAGGAGGTGGAGAACCGTAACGATACCATCGAGAACGGCGTCCTGACCAGCATCGATTTCAACGATAAGGAACGTCTTCCCGATCCGGTGCTGGAGGAGCTGATCGTTCATTTCAGCCAGAAAAGTTTCCGGAACGAGAATCTGGCCGATCCCGATATCTTTGGCCGGGCCTACGAATATCTCATCCGTCAGTTCGCCGACGACGCCGGGAAGAAGGGCGGGGAGTTCTACACGCCTCGGGGCGTGGTGCAGGCTCTGGTGAAGATCCTCGACCCGCAGCCGGGCATGCGCGTCTATGATCCGTGCTGCGGCTCGGGCGGGATGCTCATCTACTCGGCATCCCACATTCGCGAGGACAACGGCGGAAGCATGGAGGACATCTCACTCTACGGTCAGGAGCGGAACCTCAACACCTGGGCCATCGCCGAGATGAACATACTGCTTCACAACCTCCCGGATGCCCGTATCGCCAAGGGCGACACCATGCGGGAGCCGAAGTTCCTGGACAACGCCGGTGGCCTGATGGTCTTCGACCGGGTCATTGCCAATCCGATGTGGAATCAGAAGCGGTGGAGCAAGGAGTTTATCAAGGAGAACCAGCCGTTCAACCGTTTCCCCTACGGTCTGCCCCCCAAAAACTCCGCCGACTGGGCCTGGGTGCAGCACATGCTGGCCAGTCTCAACCAGACCGGCAAGATGGGCGTGGTGCTGGACAACGGCGTGCTGTTCCGGAGCCGTTCGGAGGGCAAGATACGTCGCAAGGCGCTGGAGGACGATCTGGTGGAGGCAGTGATCGCCCTGCCGGGCAACCTCTTCTACAACACCTCCTCCCCGGGCTGCATCATGATCCTGAACAAGGACAAGCCGGAGGAGCGACGGGGCAGAGTCCTGTTCATCTACGCCGAGGATCAGGAGGCACGCGAATCCGGCACGCTGCTCTACGAGGAGCTGTCGAACCAGAACCGTCTGCTGGACAGCGGCATCGAGAAAATCGTCGAGACCTATCAGGAACTGGCGGAGGAAGACCACTTCAGTCGGCTGGTCGGGCTGGAGGAGATCGAGGAGAACGACTGGAATCTGAATGTCCCGCGTTACGTCGATACAACCGAGCCGGAGGAGCCCATCGATGTAAGCGAGAAGCGCCAGGAACTGCAGGAACTGGAAGGGAAGCGAGATCAGATCAATACTGAGCTGAATACATTTCTTGAGGAGCTTGGGTACGAATGAGTGATGATGGTTACAAAGAAGTGCACGTAGGACCGCAGAGACTGCAAATTCCCATCGAATGGGAAGTAAAGCTTATCAAAGATTGTTGCCGTTACGTTTCTGGGTCAGGATTTCCAGAAGAATATCAAGGCAAAAAAAGGGGGGATTATCCATTTTATAAAGTGAGTGATATGAACAATTACACCAAGTTCATGGGTGATTCTAACAATTACGTTGGAGAGGTGGAGGTTGAAAAATTAAATCTCAAAACGGCACCTAAGGACGCCGTAATTTTTCCCAAACTTGGAGCGGCTTTGGAAACTAACAAGAGACGCATACTCTCAAGAGAGTCAATTTTTGATAATAATATTGCTGCCCTTATCGCGACAGACATAAATAATAGGTTCCTGTATTATGTCCTGCAGACAATAGATTTGGGCATATTGGGGAATTCCGGAACAGTTCCGTCAATCAACAAATCCACGATTGAAAAATTGCAATTACTCTGCCCACCATTGCCCGAACAGAAGAAAATCGCCGCCATCCTTTCCCGTGTGGACGAGGCGATCCGGACCACCGAGGAGATCATCGACAGGACGGAGGAGCTGAAAAAAGGCCTGATGCAGGACTTGCTCACCCGCGGGATCGGACATGATGAGTTCAAGGAAGTGCAGATTGGGCCGAAGAGGTTGTCGGCACCTGCGTGCTGGGAGAAAGTAAAGGCGGGAGATCTATGTAAAGTTAAAGGCGGTAAAAGACTGCCAAAAGGTGAGGGATATGCTGAAGAGAAAACGGAATTCCCGTATTTGCGTGTAGTAGATTTCAGTAATGGTTCTATCGATCCTTCCGAACTGCAGTATCTCAAACCGGACACTCAGCAGAAAATAGCTAGGTATACCATAACTTGTAAGGACGTGTTCATATCGATTGCGGGCACGATAGGGGTAGTCGGAATTGTTCCTGATTTCCTGGATAACGCCAACCTAACGGAGAATGCCGCCAAGTTGTACGATCTTCAAGTAGACCAGAAGTATCTGTATTATTATCTCAGCGGCAAACTGGGACAGGATGAAATAGACCGGTTCACGATCGGTAGTACCCAGCCTAAGCTGGCTCTCAAAAGAATAAAGAAGATTAATGTGCTAGTCCCGCCCAAAAAAGAACAGAAACAAATCGCATCCATCCTGTCCCGAGTGGATGAAAAGCTCCAGACCGAACGGGAATATCGGGAGGAGCTCACCGAACTGAAGAGGGGCCTGATGCAGGACCTGCTGACCGGCAAGGTGCGCGTGACGGATTTGCCGGATGACTTATTTGAAGGGATGGATTGTGCCGAATTGGCCTGAAAGGTGATGCAGCGCAACGTTACGGCGTTCGGCCTGAAAAGCCGGTTCACCGTAGCCCGACCGGGAGAGGGTGGAGGTCCTCGCAGGGTTGATGGCTTGTTGGCAACGCAGACAGGCGATAATGGGCTTCGACATCGAATGAATTTGAGAGTTAGACGGGTTTTAGGCAATGGCATTATCTGATGCAGCAAAGGAGCACGCTGAAGAGTTAGGACGGCAATTAGCCAAGGATAAACTATGCATCATTGCTGGTGCCGGTGTATCCCGGAACCCGCCCGCAGAGCTGCCCAACTGGCTTAATTTAGTCAAAAGAGTGAATGAGAATCTTGATGCGGGATTAGAAGAAGATACCCTCGCCAAACCGATGATGGCCATGGGGATCATGGAAGTCCGCAAGGATCGTGGGAGCGTGGTCTCTGCTATGAGGGAAGTGCTCCCCGACAACACTCCGACCACTCATATTCACCGGCGCCTTGTATCGCTTGGTTGCCCGATCTATACAACAAATGTCGACCAACTCTTTGAGAAGGCTGCGGAAGATCAGGATATCCCGATACGAGTCCTCAAATGCGACCAGGATTTTGCGCATGATGTGCAAGGACAAATCATCTGTAAGCTTCATGGGGATCTGCAGGCTCCGGATACACTTGTCCTGTCGCAAGGTGACTACCATGAGGTCATGAAGCAAGAGAAAGCACGGGGATTATTCACTAAATTTCGTGCCCAATTGCAGGATTCGTATGTGCTTATGGTGGGGCATAGTGCCAATGATCCCGATTTGCAATGGACAGTAGATTACGTCAAGGAACTGCTTGGTAGAGAGGCGCGTCCAATCCGTGTCATCACAGCCACGCCTCGCCAGGATGATATAACACGCCTTAAGGGTGTTCTTGGCCTGACCCCTGTGGTGCTTGATAATTACGATCAGCTGCCGGAATTACTCAGGACTTTGGAAGACTCGGCTCGGGAGCAAGGGAGCGCTTCTTCCCCACCAGAGTCTATTACCCTCCTAGAGGAGAATACCGTTGACATTGTGGAAGATATTTGGGCTGAGAAATCAGAGGAGATAAACGAACTGCTCCGTCGTTGTGACTATGAACAGGCTTTAAGCCGTGCTGAAACCTGGGAGCAGCGAATCATGGACATTGATGGGGTCTCCTCCAATACGGTTGCCAGAATATATCGCATTAAAGCAATTTGCCACCGCCAACAAGGCGACGAGGACGCAGCGCTTGTGGAAATTAATGCAGCCCTGGAAGAAGCCCCCGACAATCCCCAGAACCAGGTGGAACTTGCAACCATCAGGCTTATGTCAGGTGGACAGGAAGAAGCTTCCCACGCCCTAAAAAATGAGCAAGATTTGGATACTCGGCGATTCCAAGCCATGCTGGGGCTTATGTCGGATGATCTGGAGCCTACAGCAGAGCTGTTAGAGGACCCCGAAGCTCAAGAAGACGCGAACTGCCAAAGCCTCTTCGCGACTTATTATTACCGTACGGCCCGTTTTCCTGAAGCGGTTCAGGCGGCGCGTAAAGTGGCAGAGTTTGGAGATACAGTGCACGCCCACGAACGTGCGGGAGATATAATTTATACCGTTGCAGTAAGGGGTGTGCAGGAAATGATAAACGAGAATCTACTCCTGAAACCTGATCAGTTTGAAGTGCCGATGGGAGGAGTAGTGGACTGTCAACTGCTCGAAGAGGCTACTGAATTCTACAAGACAGCCCGTGATATGGCAGCGGAATCAGCGCGATGGGTTCGAACTGTCTTATCCAAAAAGATAGCTAGATCGGCTTGGATGGTTGGCGACAGGGAATCAGCCGACCAGAGTATTTCGCGGATACCTGAACTTGATGATTTGGAGGGCTTTTTCGAAAGAGGGAGTAGCCTTACAGAAACAGATGTCGAGGAACTGGTCGAGCAACTGAAAGAAGGGCCGCATCGCCGACGGGAGGATCCGGTATCAGCATTGATCAACGTAGCCGAGCAACTGCTGGAGCACAATAAGTCAACACTGGCGCTGCGGCTGCTGGATAAGGCTAAACAGATGGTTCCTGACGGAATTATGCTCTTTTGGCGGAATCTGCGAGCTCGAGCATTGCTGCAGGATAGAGGTCTCCGGTCAGCAATGCGAGAGTTGAATCGGGCTAGATCCACACCCCAAGGCGAAGCTGCTGTCCACCAGTTCAAAGCGCAGTTGCAGGCACAAGCTGGAAAGCCAGAATCAGCAAAAAAATGGTTCGCACGTGCACTGAAGTCCGGGAGATTCCGCGTATCAGCGCTCTACAGGTATGGGATGTTCGCATTGTCAGAACTGCAAGATTACGAAAAGGCAGCTGACCTTTTAGGGGAACTCATCCAATTGGTTCCAAGCCAGAAAATACAGGAGGTCTACTGCGAAGCCGCAATTGCTACAAACAAAGGGGACCTTATTCGACGGGCCAGAGCGGAATTGGAGGGATTGCGGGCCAAAGGGCAAGCGGACAAACAGGCTCTACGAGGGCTGATTGCATGTTACCAGAAAGAAACAGATTGGAAGAGAGCCCGAGAAATCGCCGAAGAGTATCTGAAACGGTGGCCAGAAGATAAACCCATTCGGAACAACTACGCACTGTTCCTTGACAGATGCGGCGAAATAGATCTGGCATTAATGCAACTGGAAAAGCTTCGGACTTTATCTGATTTGGAGCCTGATGAGCGGTTCGGGATGCTTGTCAATAGAGCACAAATCCTTCTGAATGCGGAACGCTACCGAAAGGGTTACCGCACGGCTCTTGAGGCAAAGCAAGACTTCGAAAGCCGGGCCGAGGGTTGGCTGATGCTTATGCGCGCTTGCCGTATGCTGGGGAGGGATGACGAGCTGGCTTCAGTCATGGTAAATTTCCACAGTCGTTTCCCTGACCATCCAGCAGTCTGTGCTGAAACGGATGTGAAAAAGCTCGTTCATCTGCAGGAGACTCTTAGCAAACGAAGTCAAAAATGCAGGGAGAAATACGAGTCCCGGGAAATTCCTATACACCTGTTGGCAGAATGTTGGGGAATGCCATTGCCGGTTATCTGGGCCTATTTAGCAAAGAACGAGGCCGTGCTTTGTGGCCTCCATGATGAGGAGACTATAGAGGCTCAAATGCAACGGATTGACGGGGGGACGCTGATTCTTGATTACACTGCCTTGCTTGCCATCAGAGAGTTGGATCTATGGGATCACCTATCCAAACTTCCAAATGTGATTGTGTCTCAAGCCCTCCTTGATCAGCTGCAAGAGGATTCGCATGATCTCCAGGGGCGTCTGCGGATAGAACACCGGGAACGTTACGAGCATATGCAAGAAACACTTGAAGGGAGTGGCAGCGTCTCCATTCATGACCAGAATCCCCGTCAGGATATACCCGATCCATGGATTGAGGAGCATGGCTGGATCACGGCGGCTGACCTATGGCACGCAGAACAGGCAGAAGGAGTGGTGCTTGATGACATATCTGATACGCTCCCGCCCAGCAGGATTCTCAGAACAGACCAGTTGCTCCAGTGTTTACACAGGGAAGGCTGGTTGTCCCGTTCTGATTTGGACGACGCAATAGAAGAAATCAATCAGTGGCCCAGCCATATACAAGGGGGTACGGAAGCTCCACTCGTTGTGAAGGACACCCAGATGACGACTCCCATCGTGCTGTCAATAAACGCGATCGAATCACTTGAGAGGTTGGACATGCTGGAGCTGGTCGCATCCCGCTGCAGTCAAGCTATTGTTTCCTCAGCAACCTGGAGTCATTTTGCGTCTGAACTTGCGCAACTGCGCTTTTTCAAACGTACAAAAGAAAACCAAGACCATCTTCGCAATCGGGCCACAAGCATAGACGTCACGGCGGTAGAAAAGCGCGAAGTGCAGGCCGCTGGCCTGAAAGCCGATGCAGATTCGGCATACCTACAACACAACTGGTGTCTTGCGAGAAAAGATCAGAGTCTCCTTTGGACGGACGACGCAGTGCTCCGGGCATATACCGAAAAGAGGCCGGTTGTAGAAGACGGCATGGCCGTGACTACTATAGCCGTGTTGCATTGGTTAAAAGAGAATGGCCATCTGGATGAAGAGGATTTTCGAAGGCGAATTCAAACTCTGACTAGACTCCAATATCAGTACGTCGTTCCGGAGGCAGATGACTTGCTTTGGACAATGCGGGAGTACAATTGGCAAATTACTGAAGAAGCTGCGGAAACCTTACGTTACTATGGAGGACTTTTTGAACACGTCAAGCCCAATGTGAGGAATCTGAATTGTTTTTTCCAATCTATCGAGGAACTGTTGTGCGAATGTTGGCAGTTATCTGGACGTTCACAGACAGAAAAGGCGGACCTCGCAAACTGGATATTAGAGAATATCATGCATCCACGATGGTACGAAGAGAGGCCGGAAAAGGTTAGGCGCGTCTTCCTCGACCGCATGCTTCTTGTGTTATGGAGGATGCCTGTCGCGGGAGCTCGACGTTTTGGAATATGGTTGCGGGATTACTTTATGCAAGAGGGAATGCCAGCAAAGGAATTTGCTGAAGCATTAGGGGATTTGCTGAGGGAGATATCGCAGACAGAAACAGAAAAAGAGGAAAAAGAAAAAGCAATAGTCAACATCCTCGTTCGCTTGCCTGTGTGTCTTAGACGAATGATTCCTGAAAAAATCTTTTTCAGAATATCGCATTTATTGGAACAGAGTGAAGGTACACTTCAAGTGCTTGAAGCTAAAACTGCTCAGGGCACGTTCTCTTTGGCTCAAAACGATGTGAAGATGCTCGCAGAGGATCAGGTTGAGCGTCATGGAGCTGAAGCTATAAATGAGAATCTAAGAGTTGAAATATCAGCCGACGTCACCCGGTATGCATTCTGTGAAGAAGAGGACGGTGTCTTGCGATGGCCCTCATATCCTTCCGGCCTGCGACAGGAGTTTTACGTCGATGCGACTGAACTATTGACCAGTTGGTCGCAAGGTGTTCGAAAGAGCACGGCTGCAGGTATCGCCAGTCGAATTAATGATTCTTCTGTAAGTTTTGTTGCGCTAAATAGCAGTCTGCATAACACGAACGAGTGGAATGATGAACAAATTCGCGATCTCCGGACAATTGCTCATTCCCCAGCAGTCCGTCTTCTATTCCACGGTGGGGAGTCCAACGAACAGTGGATCAGGGAGCTTCTCGGAACATCATGGGAAACCATACAAAATGCCTATGGATACCTACCGAACGCGCCTCAAGATGTTTTCCTTAGCGGAAATGACTGGCCTGAATGTATTCGTTCTGCATTTCCGACTCGTGGCGCTTTTGCGAACACAATACGGGAAGTGAGTCATGCTGGCGGCGACAGTTGTTTGGACGATCTACTTGGACAGCTAACCCACACGCACGATCCTTTTACATTTGCAGCGAGTCTGGAGGCGATCTTCGAACGGGTAGATGTGGGATCAGGCGTGGAACCCGATCAGAAAGACACCATTTCCAATCAAATCCATCACGGACTGACTGTATTTGGGGATTCGGGCGACCGGCATGCCAGGCACACTGCATTCGTAGAGATACTGCGCGCTGTGGCGTGGATTTCGATCCAAAAAGGTTACATCTATCGAAGCAATAACTCGCAACGGCTCACAAACGCGGAACTACTGGTGCCGGTTATACCGTTGGCCCGGGATATTGCTGAGATCGTCGATCTTTCGTCTGCAACTCAAAAAGAATGCCAGGGCATCAAGAAGTCCTTTGTCAGGATTGTGGATATCGCGGCTCAGAACAGCATGCGTAACGGTGTTGTTGCAGTAACCAACGATGTTGCAGATTTCCGTTGTATAACTCCCAGAGAGTTGCTCCCGGCGATAACCATGAGCGTCTTGGAGCAATCCCCAAAGACCAGCAAGAAATTTGTGGATTACCATCAAATCAAAGAAGAGGTCGTTACCCTATTGTTACCCCCTGTCTCTGTGCTATCGCTCCCGCGACGGACTCAGAATAGGCTCGACATGTATCCATCAGCATCCCTACCGGAATGCGCTCAGAGACTTCTGACCGAATTCTTGCGCAAAAGCAAGCTAAAAGAAGCAATCGGGGATTGGGAACGACCTACTTGGCGAAAAATTCCACCTACCGTTCGCGTTATGGAAGCGGACGTTCAAGACGTCACATTTGGGCTGCTCCAGCATAAGGTCCCTTTCATACCGGCAAGCATAGCCAATCAGCTATATACCGATGCAAAGGATCCACAAGAACTGTGGCACCGTGCTGAGAATGAGATGCCAAATGCTCTCTCATTTTTCTGGTCTTGTGTAACGCTGTTGGATGAAGACAACCGCCGTGAGCTGTGTGAAGGTACCTGTGCAGCTGCTGAAATGTCGCTGGATGCCCAAAACTTGGAACGGGCCATTTGGGGCATAAATCTGATAATCAGACATCTTCAAGACTTGAGCGAGGCCGAGTGGAGCACTTTATCATTGCTTCTCTTTCGTACCCTCGAAGATGAGGCTGTTGATGAAGACATCCGACGAAGCATTGCGCGATCTATGAGCAACCTACCGGAGAATATTGGACGGCTTAACCGAGAAATCGCAGCAGATTTTGCCTCGGATATTTTTCCTGGGTTATAAGAGTTTCGACAAGGATCAGACCATGATGAGTGTTTGCTGAGACATTGAACTTGTCAAAGATGCCCATTAGGTGCCATTTTGGTAATATATTTTCGTATTGTAAGCCCATCGCGACCTACACTGGAAGGAAGGATGTCGACGCTTGGCGAGATTATGTGGAAGGCAACCGTGCTGGAGTCGTGCAGGCTCGTTGAGGTGGGCCATGCGCAAAATATATAAACTTAGAGCTCCGGTTAATGTTTTTGAAAGCTGGTAACGAAATTTGCGGTAAGGTCATCCCGTCCGGGCTATATGCCATCCCGACCTAAAAGCCCGGTCGCTGGCGACTATAGTTTGCTCGTCGTACCCATTACAATAACACCCATATCATTCCCATAAACCGGTCGGCAACAACACATGGTTCATCCGCATAACAGCACCGAATACACCCATTCCGAACGCCCCGCGCTGGATACGCTGGGCGCCCTCGGGTACGAGGTCCATGACTGCACCGGCACAGGGGATAAACCAGCCCCGGATAATCGCTCCGATGAAACCTCGGTGATACTGCAGGATCGTCTTCGCGCGGCCATCCGGCGGCTCAACCCCTGGATCAACGACAACAACCTGAACCGCTCCGTCAACCAGCTCCGGCGACTCCAGGCCGTCGACACCATGCACGCCAACCGGGATATCCACCGGCTGCTGGTGAGCCATACGTCATTCCGCCAGGATCTGGGGCACGGGAAGAAAAAACAGACCGTCCGTTACGTCGATTACGAGCACCCGGAAAACAACGATTTCCTCACCCTCAATCAGTTCCGGGTGGCCGGCCCCAACGAAGTGATCAAGCCCGATATCGTGCTGTTCGTGAACGGTCTGCCGCTCGGCGTGATCGAGTGCAAAAGTCCAACCATCACCCAGCCCGATTCCAAAGCGCTCGATCAAATCACGCGATATCAGAACACCCGCGGCGGCGATGACGAAGGCGCGGAACAGCTCTTTCGCTACAACCAGTTCACCGCCGCCATCTGGGAAGTCGGCGGCATTTACGGCACCTACGGCACGCCCCGAGATCAATACAAAGCCTGGAAGGATCTCTATCCGGTCACGGACAAGTATATCCAGAAAACGCTGGGCAAGAGCAAACTCGCCGAGCAGGATCGCGTGCTGTATGCGCTTTTCGAGCCGCGGCGACTGCTCGATCTGCTGCAGCACTACACGGTGTTTGCCGACGACGGGCAGAACCTCAGCAAACTGGTGGCGCGGTATCAGCAGTATCGCGCGGTGCAAAAAGCGCTCAAACGCATCGAGGAATGGGAAAACGAAGAGGCCGAAACGAACGGCGGGGTGGTGTGGCACACGCAGGGCTCGGGAAAATCGCTGACTATGCTGTTCTTGGCGCTCAAATTGCGGCGGCTCAAAGAGAATCCGACCCTTCTGCTGGTGACCGACCGGACGGTGCTCGATAACCAGATCCACGCGACTTTCCAGGACTGTGGCTATCCCAATCCCAAACAGGCCCGGGGCGTAGCGGACCTGAAGAAAAAGCTTCGCGGGCCGGCCGGGCAGACCATCACCACACTCATTCAGAAGTTCCAGGAGAATGAGAAAGAGAAATTCCCGGTTCTGTCACGCTCCCGGGACATTTTTGTGATGGTGGACGAGGCGCATCGAACGCAATACAAAGACCTCGCCAACAACATGCGGACCGGTCTGCCGAACGCTTTCTACATCGGTTTCACGGGCACGCCGATAGAAAAAGACAAACGCAACACGCGTCGCACATTCGGCAATTACATCGATCAGTATACGATCGACCAGTCGATCGAGGACGGGGCGACGAAACGCATCTTCTACCAGGGCCGGCTGGCGGATATTCATCTGGATGGCGTGGATTTGGACGATGTTTTCGACCGCGTTTTCTCCGACAAAACGGACGAGGAAAAACGTGAGATCCGAAAACGGTATGCCCGCGAGCAAGATCTGGCGGAAGCCCCCAAACGCATCGAGACCGTGACGCTGGATCTGATCGAACATTTTGAGAGCCGCGTGGCCGAACCCTTCAAGGGATTGGTGGTTACCAGCAGCCGGGATGCCGCCGTTGCCTACAAACAGGCCCTCGACAGATTCAACGGGCCCGAATCGGCCGTGGTAATTTCCGGGGACAATAACGATCGACAGGAACTGAAGCGGCATACGCCATCGGATGCGCAGAAACGGACGCTGAAGAAAAGGTTCAAAGATCCGGCGGACCCGCTGAAATTGCTGGTGGTCTGCGATATGCTTCTGACGGGGTTCGACGCGCCGATTGCCCAGGTGATGTATCTCGATCGGCCTCTGAAAGGCCACAACCTGCTGCAGGCGATCGCGCGGGTGAACCGGCCGTATGAGGAAAAGACGTGCGGACTGATCGTGGATTACTACGGCGTCTCGGAGGACCTGCAGGCCGCGCTGGCGCAGTTCAGCAGTCAGGATGTGGAATCGGCAATGCAGCCGCTGGAGGAGGAGATGCCGCACCTGGAGGCCGCCCACCAGCGGGCCATTTCGTTTTTCGCGGATACGTCTCTTGACGATCTGGAAGGGTGCGTGGAACGGCTGGAGGAGGAAGAGAAACGGATCCATTTCAACGGGGCGTTCAAGGCCTTTTCGCGTGCCATGGATATCGTCCTGCCGGATCCCATGGCGAATCCCTATAAAGGCGATCTGCGGAAGTTGGGGGATATTTACACGGCGGCGCGGAACCGATACCGCGACGAAACGATGGACCTGCGGGGCTGCGGGCAGAAAGTGAAACAGATCATCAAAGATCACATATCCTCCACGGGGATCCAGGTCCTCAACCAGGAGCCGGTATCGATCCTTGATCGGGGCGAGTGGGAAGAACACATAGGACAGCTCGATACCGACGAAGCGAAAGCCAGTGAAATGGCGAACGCCGTCAAACACGAGATACGCGTCCGGTACGGCGAGGATCCGGTCTATTACGAATCACTCCAGAAGAAAGTGGAAGAACTGATCGCTCGGTACAAACAAAAAAGTCTTTCGGCGAAGCAGTTCCTGCGTCGGATGGGTGAGGCGATTGAAGATATTCGCCAGAGGGACCAGCGTGCGCAGGAGAAAGGACTCGACAACCGAAAAGAGCTGGCCTTTTACAACGCAATTGAGAATGCGTTCGAAACCAGCGACGCGGCGGAAGTCGGCCCCGACGGACACAACATCAAAGAAAACGGGCGTGGATATGTGGCGTGCGATGTGGCGGGAATGACCAAAGATGTGACGTCGCTGATCAATAAGGAGACGGTTGTGGACTGGAAGCGGAAGGTGAAGGTGCAGAAACAGATGCGGCGGACGTTGAAGATTTATCTGTTCAAGAACCTGGGGGCTTTGGGCAGAGAGAAGATCGACGAGTTGGTGAACAGTTTCATTGAACTGGCGCGGGAGCATTTCTGATGCGACGGTTGAACATCGGTCAGATAAGTCTGCCGTATGAGATTCGCTGGAGTCCCGATCGCAAATCGATCGGGCTGAGTCTGTCCAACTCCAGCGAACTGACGGTGAACGCGCCGAGTTCGGCGGCACTTGATGAGATCGAGGCGACGCTTGAGAGGAAAAAACCGTGGTTGCTACGCAAATTGAGGGCGGTGGACAGCCAGGAAGAAGCGCCGGGACCGAAGGAATACCTCAGCGGCGAGAAACTCCTCTACAACGGGCGGCAACATCGGATCGAGGCGCTGGAGAAGCCAGGGCTGGACGAACCGGAGGTGGAATTTGCGGACGGCAGGTTCCGGATCGAGGCACCGTCGTATGAGAGGGATGCGGATCGGGTGGAGGCGGTCCGGGGCGCTTTAAAGGAATGGTATTGGTGTGTTGCTGAGGAGAACTTGCCCGAGCGCGCCTGCAAATACGCCCGCAAGCTCGGATTGGGGTCGGTGGAAGTGCTGATTTACGATTCCGACACCAAGTGGGGCGAGAGCAAAGGCGATAGCATTCGTTTGAACTGGCGTTTGATGTTGGCGCCGACGCGGATCCAGGACTACATAATCGTCCACGAACTCTCCCACCTGAAACACCCCGAGACCCCCACTCACCATTCAAAGCCCTTCTGGCACACGGTCGGATCGCTGCTGCCCGATTATGAAGAGCGGAAGGAGTGGTTGCGGCTGGAGGGGAGCATCCTCAGCTTGTAGGAACTGCCCTTCTCCCCGGTCCGACGGCAAGTCTTGGAGATGTTTCGAGCACGGAGAGTCGATATGCCGAAAAGAACAAATAGATTTCAGAAGCTGGTTAAGCAAATAAACGAAGCTTTAGTGGGACAAGACGCGGAGGTTGAAGAATCCGCTATGGAGCCCGTGTTGGGCGACGACGATTTTAGAGAGATTGATGTCCTCATAAGGAATGAACTGGGACCGTATCGGGTTAAAATTGCCGTTGAAGCAAAGAACGAAAGTAGGCCGCTGGCAGTGGGGAAAATCGACTCAATCGTGGGGAAGTATAGGGGACCCCGCCGCGTTGAAGTAAACGACGTTTATGTTGTTTCCAGTCGGGGCTTTACGTCCGGGGCAGAAAAAGCGGCTGCCGCAGCAGGCATTAAGCTGCTAACTCTTAGCGAAGCTGAGACATATGATTGGGGGAAACTCTCGCTGAAAAACCTGATGGACAATGGACAATGGACAATACCCATTGAGGAATTCCACATAGAACCGGAGCCAGGTGTGGAAATAACTGAAGGGGTTTTGGATGAGGCGAGAATACGTTGCTCTTGCGATGAGTGCAAGAATGCAGAGTCTGAAGATAAGGGAACCTTAAGACAAGTTGCGCAACGATTGTTCATGCGTAAATTCTATTCTGACAGGAACCTCCAAGAGGAATTCATGGAGATGTACGAGCCGGAAAAAGACGGATTATTTTTCACGTTAAATCAGGGCTGGCAATCTGCAGTTTTGAATTATGAGGGAGATGAATTCCCTGTACAGAAGGTGCGAATCAAGATCGGCAGGCTAACTCCGCATGAAATCCCGCCTTCTCCATTTTCCGGCGCGCGATTTCGTTTCAGAAAAAGAATGCGTATTACAAGAGTGCAGATAAAACCGGACATTCAAAACGATAATTTTGATCTGGAAAAAGCTCATCTGGTTTGTACGTGTAAAAAGGGTCAAAAAGATCTTGGGAGTATCGCCGACTATATCGTGGAGGTGATCAACGAACATATCCCGGAGAAGAATCCAGAAATTATCCGTCGCACGTTCGAAGAGATGCGAGAGACAGACGGGCCAGTTGTCGTTCAGGTTCATGTGCCCTTGAATCATCACTACGTAGAATTCGAAGGTGAGCGGTATCCCATCACCGAATTGGTCATTTTTGTCCAAGGAGAAGAGTCCGAAGGGTCACTGCGTTTTGAAAGTTTCCAGATGCGAGGTGACCAATTATCACTGCCTAATGTAGTAGTAGGAGAAGCGAAAGCGGGCGGAAAGCGGTTTAGAATAGTTATGCCGCAGTCGCTTGAGTCTCCGCGGATTTCCGTTGACATGACAGAACTGGAGAATGGCGAGGAAACAGATGCTTCGGGTCAATAATTGGTCACGTAAAATGGCTTTGGATATTTGAATTGGCGTTGAAAGGTTACTCCGAAAGGGGCCCGACCCGCTGCGAGGAAATGTCACCGCAAAAGTACACGACAAATAGGACTCCGCATACGCGCATTAGAGGAGATTCCCGCGGGGCTTCTAACGCCGTGGAACTTGTTGCGGCGGTGGAATGAAGCTTTTCACGGCAACTTCAAAAGGGGAGGCTCAGACGTTTTTTCTAGAGCCGTGCCGCATACAGCATTTCAGAGAAGTTGTGGCTGAGCTTGACTGCTTTTTGTAAGTAACATTAATAGGAAGGAATTTTAATACATGTTTCTTTGTTATGTAGATGAAAGCGGTCACTGTGGGCGGAGCTATAATGAGAGTCAACCGGTAGAGGTTTTGGCAGGAGTCCTAATCAATACATACAAGCTAAAAAAGACCCTCCGCGAACAGACCGAGTTGCTTGAATTGCTACGAAACAATGGCATTCCTATCGAGGAATTTAAAGCTTCCGACATTTACCGAGGGCGTCGTGCTTGGGAACAGGTAGATCCAGAGGTTCGGGTGGCTGTCTTTGATTATCTTCTCAGGTGGATGAATGATAGGGCATGCAAGCTAGCCATCTGTCCTGTTGATACCGATTTGTTTTTTGCGCTTAAAAAAAATGAAGGCAAGACGGCAACTCTCATGGAGTTCCCTTTCGAAGCGGGCGCATTAAACGTTGTGCTGGCCGTCCAGCGTGAGCACAGAAATAAAAAGCGGAATAAGGGGAATACGATTTTCATCTTTGATGAACAGCATGATCATTCAAGTCATTTATTAGAACTGTTTGACCGCGATCTGAGGTATACAGACGCGTACGTTTTATACGAACCTAAACCGCGGGCAAAGAAACAGCCGGAACGCCTGGATCAGGTTATAGATGTACCGCATTTTACAAAGTCGCATCTTGCGCTTCCCGTTCAACTAGCTGACGCAGTAGCTTTCATCGTTCGCCGTTATCTTGAACTTACGCTATATGAATCACCCGAGCGTTACGCAGGGGAACAGGACCAGCTTCACAAGTGGTACAAAAACGTTGGTGAATGCATGATCACCCATACGTCCATTGATCCACCCGTCAAGAAAAGAGATCCGCTTTGCCAGTTTTATGACGACGTGCGGCCGGAGGGCTGGTCGGCCCACCGCATGAAGGATTATAGCTGTGCCCCCTAAGGCCAGAAAGAACCGGTCCTTACGCAGAATCTGGCTGATCAGCTTGTAACTGCTATTACCGAGTACATCCGCAAAAGACCCCCCGGAAAACGCATTTAAGCCTGTATATGGAGCTTCATTTGTGTTAAGTTATTGGTGAGTCAAGAGTTGTTATGGTGATACCAAAAGGGCCGTAAGTTGAGCACCTGCTGAACAGTGTGTATGTGCTGCCGAAGAAGAAAGACGCCCTGCCAGACCATGGTAATCCGTAACTGTCCCTCCAGCGGCAGGGCCTAAGTCTTGGGCAGAAGTGGCGATAGTCGAACAGAGAAATTTCCAGGTCTTCCGACAAACTGTAAAGATACGGGAAACAAGGATGAGCAGCTTTTTATTGGACACCTCAGCTTTCAGAGCCATTTCTCGCAAAAACCTCGTAAATTGGTCAGAACGGTGCCGGATATCCATCTCACCCGTTACGTTTTATGAGCTGATCCGCCACCTTGATGAGGGCGGTGAATGTCACTTTAGACGCTACAGGGGGCAGGTGCTCAAATGCCGACAAGTGAAAATTCTTGAGGACCCGTTTTTGGAAACAGCTGAATCCCCGGGTATGCAGTGGGATTTCAATCCATCAAGGCGTGACGATAGAAAAATAATCGTGCGGCTTATTGATCAACTTAAAGATGCTGATACTTTAGATGACTTCTATTCCAGATCCATCAAAACTCCATCTTGGGGAATTATGGATCTCCGTCATCTATGCGAGCGAATGCGAGCTAACATTAAGAGGGATGAAAGAGGTTATTCTATCATGTTCCAGCGGATAGCCAGGCTACTTCAAAAAAAATATCCCGTGAAGGTTTTGAGGGGATATAAGACGATAGATATCGTAAAGGAAGTCATGTTTTCATCCGCTTCCAAATCAGCCGAGAAACATGCCCCGGATTCAAATGCGGTCGTCGACGCTGTACATTGCTTCCGCGGATACGTATGTGCCAGAGCCAAAGATTGTTTGACGGCCGCTGGCTCAGTAACGGAGATGAAATTGCCAAAAAACGATATGAGGGACGGGTGGATATGTGTGCATCTTAAAATGGATACCGATAGAACTCTTGTGACGAGCGACAAAAAGATGCGCGAGGCCGTTAGGATAGCCTTGCGTGCTTACGCTGAGTTCTACAATAAAAAACCAATGGCGAAAGTAATCAGTAATATAGAGTTCCGGAACAAAATGAAGTGTTGATACCGACGAGAGACGGGCACTGCGGTCTGGACAGTTGCATTATCGCAGTCTGCAAAACTTGACGCCCGAGAAAGAGGGAAGGTTAAAGATGACAAATATGTTGAAGCCTGAATATGAGACTTACCAAGACGTCAAGGATACGCTCGCCCGATGGACGGTCCCTGTTTGGTTTTGTGTCTTAGCATCGTTCTGGTATGTGGTATTGCTTCCTGCCCACCGAAATGCTGTAACGCAATTGCCAGGCATGGAAAGCTGGGTCAGACAGGTAGGGCCAATAGCAGCCATGGTGGTTCTTTCGATGTTGGTTGCGCATCTCATGACCCACATTCTCGAGGTCCATGACCACGTGTACGATCGCTTTGTAATAAGATGGCGGTATCATTACGCACGGGACAAAATCATTCCGAAATTGCTTAGCCCATACAAAGAGAACCTGCCGGAGGGTTTTTGCGCTCAGGCCGCCTCTTCAACTCGTGAAAGTCTTCGCAGGCTATTTTATCCGTTTGCCGGAGATCGTGATCCTCAGATTAGCCAGAATCTATTGGTTCGATTCTACGAGCGAGTGACGAAGTACTGGTTTCTCCAGATGAACGAAGTAGCTCTTTTGATACTGGTGTTTGGTTCTGGGATATACGCATCTCCGTTTCTTGGGTGGCCCTGGCCGTCACGGTTTTGTTGGCTAACCCTCGTAGTTGCTGTGCTGTTTACGCTGAACCGGTTACTGGCTGTACCCGCTCGACGTAGTGTGTGGAAAGCAACCGAAGCCGAGATCGAAGCAATACACACGGAATGCGAGGACTCTTTTGAAGAAGCTCTCAATGGGCTCGTGGAAGATTATGGATTCTGAATCAATCAGGAAGAATCTTCGGCCCGAATACTCGGCGCAGGCGATGGGTTTTGCGCCAAACCCCATGGTGTCGAGGGCAATAGAGGTAAGCAAGGAAGAGACAACAGACCCTGACAGGATCGCTGACCAGGGTTGCGGCAAGTTGCGACATCTTAGGTTATTCATGAGCAATTATACGGAAATATTTCTTGTTGAAACCCAACGTCAGCTGCGGCGACGCATAACCCTCAACGGTCAGAAACAGACAATTCCCGAGTATCTTCACACGTTGCCATCGTCACAGCAGGACCGTATTGAAGTTGTCTCATCTGCCGAATTTTCTGATTGCACGATGAATCTTGACGCTATTTTCAGCATATGCGTTTATGACGTTGTCAGACAAAGCACTCGGCAGAGGCTTGCAAATGCCGCAAGGCGCAACCTACGCCCCGGTGGATTGTACGTCGTCATAGCTCCGAGGAACGACAGTAGCATCCTGAAACGGTGCAGTAAAGAGAATGAGTTCGAAGATGGACACTATTTTCAACATCACGGTATAGTTACTTTCTACCGTAATTTCAGGAGGCATGAACTCATTGTGGACATGGTTCAGAGCTATGGCTTCAAGCTCCTAACAGACATGTCACGGTATCGACAGGTATGCATGGTTTTTGTTCGTGAGTAGAAAGGAAAAACATTGCCGTCATGTACGGACAGAGTTGACACGAATGCACCGGTTGACTGCTTTTGTTTGACGGTCGATCGGGAAAGGAATGAACCTCTTTTTGTGACCGATGGTATGTATGCCAAGGGGGCTCCATCGTCCCGTATGCTGCTATGGACGCCATGAGCGGAGATTGCAATGTCAGATACGCGAAAGACAGATGAAAGACTCAGAGGTTGGCTGGACTCAAACCAGGTCCAGAGGGAGCGACTTTGCGCCCACCTGCTACCACTGCTTGGGCCTTACTCCCACGTGGAATGTCGACGTCCAAAAGGTGGGCCTGACGGTGGACGCGACATGGAGGCAAAGTATAAGGAAGACTACTGCGTCTGGTGCGCCGTGGGATTCCGGAACTCAGCGAGAGACGATAAAGAGGACAAAAGATGGGTGGAGAATAAGTTTACAGACGATTTGCGTAGGGCACTGGAAGAAGACGAGACGCTTCAGGGCTTCGTGTTTTTTACAAATATTGATCTGACGCCAGGTGAAACTGACGCGCTGAAAGAATTCGGTAAAAAAGAAGGTGTAGGGCACATCGATATCTTTGCGCGAGAGCGATTGCGCCTGGCGCTCGATAGCGTAGAGGGCTGGGGTTATCGGCTTCGGTTCCTCGACATTGCTATGTCCAAGGAAGAGCAAATTGCGTTCACGGACCGCTTTGGAGCACGACTCGAATCTCTTCTGGAAGACCAGAAAACAGAACTTCGTGAACAACAGAATGAGATAAACGAGAAGCTTCGTCGTATCGAGTTCTTTCATGATTGCTCAAAACCTGCCCGGGGAGTTCGGTTTGGCATTTTTCTGAAAGGTGCGAAGACTCCAGAGGATCTTGGACATTTCCGCATTCTGCTTGAGGCGATGAAGTTCTCTAAAGAAGGACCCCATTCGACAATTTGGTTCGGGGCTCGCGACGCCTATTCCACCTGGCATAGTGGTGATTCTGAAACGCGCCTCTTTGGGGTGAAGACCCTTGTGTGGTCGGAAAATCCGGATGAAGATATCCAAGAAACGATCATTGGGGCAAGTGCCCCTGCAGGACAGGTGATCGCCTCGAGTGCACACCTGTATGGAACCGGCCCTGTTCAGGAACTCGGCGACTTCGATGGACTATGCATTCGTGTCTGGGTGACCAAACCCTTGGTGGAACATATTCGTTACTTAGGGTTCACTGTGAATAAGTACCTGCTCATCGGAGTCCCTGAAGAGCATATTGCAACAAGGGAGCAGATTTTGGGGCGAGTACACGCCAATGTTGGCGAGGTAGACTGGATGGAAGATTTGTCACCCGCTGAGTCCGAAGTGGAATGGATAGAACTATGCATAAAGGGGCCCGACGCAAATGTGCCGATGGACGCTGAGCACCCGCCCGGTGCATACGAGCGGACGGTGCCGTGGGATATACATTTTGACGATTATGCGCCTGTCAAACTTTCGGCCAAACAGAATACCACCGTAATGGAAGCTGATTCTTAGAGCGTTTGAATCGTCCGCGAGAGCACAGGCATTCCGAGGAAACATGGTGATGGAGTGGGTTCTGATTCTGGCGTTTTTGGTGAAGGCTATTGGGCCGGCGGTGGCGACCGGGGTGCTGTCCTCGCAGCTCACCGATCTGTTCTCCAAACTCCGGCGCATGGCACGGGGCGATGAGGAACTGTCCGCCGAACTCGTCCGGGAGATCGTCGAAGATGCGCTGCCCCAGGAGGTCTGCGAGCAGATCGAGTGCAGCACAGCATAGTAAGCATTCGGTAAAGTGCGTTGCAGCAGGGAGGAAATCAGGCGCTGCAGAGTGCTTGGCGGAAGTCCTGCGTGAGGGGATATAGGAAGATTTTTTTGATCGGAACTGCATTTTTGTGCTCGCTGTCGAGTTTGCCTCGACCTTTCGTCTCACCCACCTCCACCCAGTTCGCCGCCTTGTAGCAGGTTCCCTCAAAACGCTGCTTCTCCACGAAAGTCTCCAGAAGCACCGGCTTCTGGCCGTAGCGCTCCTGCCAGTCGGAGGAGAGCCGCTTTGATACCGTCGAGAGAATGCGGCTGGCCAGGTTGTGGGACCGGACCCAGGGCAGGATCAGAAATCGAGCATTGTTGGTGATAAGCGGGAGGTTGGCCTTTCTTTGTGAGTGCGTCCAGCCGATGTACTCATCCCGCGGGGCCACCTTCCAGGCGGCCGCCCCGAATCCCAGTGCCGCCAGAAGTCGCTGGCCGTGCTCCGCCCCGCTGTGCACCAGATATCGCATCTGCGCTCCCGGCAGAGGGTTGTACCCCAGATAATGATAACGCTCGATCAGTTCGTTCCACAGCCCCGAGCGGTTGC
>JBKHIT010000037.1:0-47405 GCA_046538485.1 Candidatus Brocadiia bacterium
AATTGCGGCTGGATTTAACTCTGTGCGCCAATAGCCGTAAAATCGAGGCTAGCCTGCATCTTACGGATGCAGGCTATATAAAACGGCGCATGCCGTTCAGGAGTAAGAACTTACGAAAACAAGAAGTGTGACAGGGTCCGGCCAGTGTTACTGTGCAGCAAGATGTCTGTATCTTCCTTGTGAAAAAGCAGTTAAAGCCGATTGTGAGCACGTCGCTTGGTAATCGCAAAGAAAAAACGCAGATTTTTCTTCTATGCAAACCGTAATGCGGCCGGGGGAGCGGATTTCTGCGCGGGATTCTGTAACACAAATAGCCCCGCACTCTTGACACCGGGTAGAAGGGCATTATAGGCTCTGAATAGTCGGGCAAAGCACAAAATAGCGGCTTTGCTGAAGTTTTACTTTTTCCCGGTGCTGTGTCTATACGTGAGCGACTCTATTTCCACAAAATCTTCCGACGACTTTTTGCCTGCCGTGCTTCACCTTAATACCGAAAAGACCTGGCGGGGCGGGGAACAACAGATGTTGTATCTGGCATCGGGTCTGGACAAGCGGGGTGTTAAGACAGCGGTCGTGGCGGAATGCCAGAGCCCCTGCAGCGATAGGGTCCGCGAGGCGGGGCTGAGGTGTCATGAACTGCATATGCGCGGCGAATGGGATCTGTGGGCTGCCCGTGATATCGCCCGGATTGCCCGTGAGGGCGGATACGACATCCTCCACGCCCATACTTCTCATGCGCATACGTTGGGTTCGCTTGCGGCGCGGATTTTTGACGGGGCCGCCCGGATGGTGGTGCATCGCCGGGTGGATTTTCATATCCATCCCCATTTTTTACGACTGGGCGCGGTTAAGTATCGATTGGGTGTGGATCGTATCATCGCCATCAGCCGGCCCGTTAAAGAGGTTTTAATCTCCGATGGGGTGCCGGCCGATAAGATCGAAATTATCCCGAGTGCAGTTAAGCTCAGCCGTTTTGAGAACATTGAGCCGGATCCTGGTCTGCGCGAAGATCTGGGCATTCCGGAGGATGCTGTTTTCATTATCAATGTCGGTTATCTGGTGGGCCATAAAGCCCATGAGTATCTTATCCGGGCGGCGCCGCGCGTGCTTGAAGAGGTGCCCGATGCGTATTTTGTCATCGCCGGCAGCGGCCCGCGTCTGGAGGAGTTGCAGGAGGAAGCACGGCGTAAGAGTGTAGAATCCCGGGTGATTTTCGCCGGATTCCGTTCGGATGTGCCCGAGTTGCTTGCGGAAGCGGATATGTTTGCGCTTTCGAGCTGGGGAGAGGGATTGTGCAGCACGTTGCTTGAGGTGATGGCGAGCGATTTGCCGATTGTTGCGACGGCTGCGGGAGGCGTGACGGATGTGATAGAGGATGGTTATAACGGCATTCTGGTGCCCACACGTGACCCTGAAGCTTTAGCAGATGGCATAATCAGAATGGTCTCAGATCCCGCCCTGGCGCAGAGAATGGTTGAGAACGCACGCCATGTCGTGCGCGAGAAGTTCTCGGCAAAGTCGCTGGTGGATTCCACATTGGAGCTTTATCGCCGATTGCTATCAGCGCGGCGGATTTGAGAGTGCGCGTATCGCACGGATTTGTGGATTTGGACGTTAATAAAAGCAGAATTTCTGGAGCAAAAACAGCAGTAAAAGCCGATGCGAATTCTTTTTATATATCCCAATATCGACTGTCAGATCGGTTTCAATTATGGGCTCGCTTTTCTGTCCTCTGTTTTGCAGCGTGAGGGCCATGAGACGAAGTTGCTCAACGTGAACGAAAAGCTGGATTTTCCCCTGGTTCCGGATCGGATTTGCCGGGAGGTCCGCGATTATGATCCTGACCTGGTGGGGTTTTCGGTGGTTACCCCCCAGTACCAGGCCGCGCGGCGAATAGCTGAAATCGTGAGGGAGGGTTCTGACGCACCGATCGTATGCGGAGGGATTCATCCCACGATGGCTCCCGAAGAGACATTGCAGGACGAATGCTGGGATTACATCTGCGTGGGCGAGGGGGAGGATGCGATAATCGACATGGTCGATCGGCTGGAGAGCGGAGAACCTTTGAAAGAGATCTCCAACATCGCGTACCGCGAAGACGGGGAGGTGGTGCGCAATTCACTTCGGCCTTTTAAGGAACTGACGGAACTTCCGCCCAAGGACTATAAACTTTTCGATTTCCAGAAGATGATCGATGCCAAGAACGGGTGGGTGGGGCTTATGGCATCGCGCGGGTGCCCTTTCCGATGCTCCTATTGTTTCAATCATCGCATGGTGGATCTTTATCAAAAGAGCACCGGTTTGGCGCGCAAGGAGCTCAATTACATTCGAAAGCATCCCGTGGATGCAGTTATTGCGGAGATAGAGTATTTGCTGGAGAACTATGAGAATATTGACACGTTTATTTTCGACGATGATATCCTGACGCTTGAGAAAGATTATCTGCGGGATCTGTGCCGGCGATATGCGGAGGTTTGCGATCTGCCCTTTGTGTGCAATGCCCACGTGAGGTTTTTCGATCGGGAGCGGGCGGAGATGTTGAAATCGGCCGGCTGTCGCATTGTGAAATTCGGTCTTGAGAGCGGCAGCGAGCGGGTCCGGCGTGAAATTATGCATCGACGTATGAGCGACGAAAAGATTGATGAAGCCTTCAAGACCGCCCACGAGGCGGGGCTGGAAACCTCTGCCTTTGTCATGCTGGGATTGCCGGGGGAGACCATGGAGGAGCTTGACGAGACGCTGGATTTGCTGGCCCAGATTGGGCCCAGCCGGTTCCGATGGTCGATTTTCTTCCCGTTTTTCAATACAGATGCCTACGATATGAGTGTCGAAGGCGGGTACGTTAATGAAG
Organism: Candidatus Brocadiia bacterium; assembly: GCA_046538485.1. Classification (GTDB taxonomy): domain Bacteria; phylum Planctomycetota; class Brocadiia; order SM23-32; family SM23-32; genus JBKHIT01. The sequence continues at coordinate 2,852 of JBKHIT010000037.1, forward strand.
AAGCCATGCACCGTCTGACGAATTTCATGGCGGCATCGTGCCTGGATTTTGGCCCCGAGCAAAATCTTCGGATCCGGAAGCTGCGTCGGACTATTCCGTGGGAGGTGAACGTACGCGCCGGCTACGCTCCGGAAGTCTATCGGCCTGAACTTGAGCGTATCAGCGAGATGGATGAAGGGGCCTGGGCTCAGGAGGAAGACGACTTTGTAGAAAAAGACCACGAGATTTCCCGGGTCTTGTTGGAACAAGACCGGCCGCATTACGCGATCAAGTACAATGATTTTATGGCCGTTTTGGAGCCGGACAAAGAGACTTTGGAAGAACGGCGTAAGGCCGGAATCATGAATGGTTCAGAGGCGGGATGAACGGAATGGGCCCGATACCTCAAGCTCAACACATTGCCATAGACTGTCCGAACTGGGTGGGCGATGCGGTGATGGCCACCCCGGCGTTGCGGTGCGTGCGGCGCAACTATCCCGAAGCGCAAATTGTTTTTATTATTCGGCCTTACCTCAGGGGTATTTTTGAGGACGCGCCGTGGTACGATGGCATCCTGGAATATGAACCTCCTGCAGACGGCGGCCCTTTTTCGTGGCAAAAAGGTGCTGTGTTTATGTTGCGGGCCGCGCAACGACTCCGGCAGGAAAAGTTGGATCTCGCTCTTTTGTTGAAACACAGTTTCCGATCGGCCCTTTTGGCCCGGCTCGCCGGCGCGAAACGGCGTGTGGCAAACTCACGTGGCGACCAGAAATGGCTATTGACGGATTCTCTGATGTGGCCGCGGAAGAACGGAGAGCGGTTGCCCCTCCCGAAGGTCGAGGCTTATATGCGTTTGTGCGAGCTTTTGGAATTGAAATATACCGACGAACGCGCTCTGGAACTTTTCTACAGCCCGGCAGTGGCGCGGAAAGCGGAAGAGCTGGTGGTTCAGGCGGGCGGGAACCCGCAACAACCGATGTTCGGTATCGTACCGGGAGCGTCGTTTGGTTCCGCCAAATTCTGGGATTGCAGAAAGTTCGCGCAGGTTGCTGACGCCCTGATAGAACGTCACGGTTGGCAAGCCGCCGTGCTTTGCGGTCCGGGCGAGGAAGAGCTCGGACGCAAGATCGGATCTTATATGTCGCATCGCTGCCTCCAATTTGACCCACAGGAACTGTCTTTGAGTGTTTTAAAACCAATGATTGCTCGGTGCGAATTGCTTGTGACCACGGACACGGGACCGCGTCACATTGGAACGGCGTTTCGGGTCCCCACCGTTGTTATAATGGGTCCGACCGATCCGCGGCACACGGAGACGGGTTATGATAAAGAAGTGGTTTTGCGCAGGGACGTGCCCTGTGGGCCGTGTCATCTGCGGGAGTGTCCCACGGATCATAGTTGCATGAAATTAATTACGGCGGATATGGTTATTGAGGCCGCCGAAAATTTATTGAGGTCAGCATGAAAGGAACAACCGAAGAACGATTGCTTAAAATAGCCGACGGTTTTGCCGAACAGCGGGTGGCGGTTCTGGGTGATTTTCTGGCGGATGTGTTTGTTTACGGCACGCCCAGCAGACTTTCACGGGAAGCCCCCGTTCCGATTCTCAGTCAGCAGGCCGAACGTACCGTGCCGGGCTCGGCCGGGAATGTGGCGCGGAATCTCGTTGCGCTCGGAGCCGGGGTGGATTGTATCGGGGCGCTGGGAAGCGATAAGGCAGGAGCGGCAATTCGGGAGGCATTGAAAGAGGCCGGGGCCGAGATATCGGCGTTGCACGAGTATGCTGAACTGGACACATGCACGAAAACGAGGATTATGGCCGGGGGGCCCAACAGGGCCAAGCAACAGGTGGTGCGGATAGACAGGGAAGAGGAAGGTGCCCTGCCGGAAAGGATACGGGAAGAGCTTGTTGAGGAGATGGAAACCCGCCTGAACGGTGTGGATGCAGTGATTCTATCGGATTATTTAAACCGGACTTTCACGCAGCAAATTATTGAGAAAGCAGGTGTTTGGGCTGAAGAAACCACGGTGATCGTCGATTCTCGGTATCAACTTCACAAATTTCGATGTGTTACGGCGGCGACCCCAAACCGGCAAGAGTTCGAAAATTGTTTGAAAGCCATTTTCCCGCAGGAACAACCGAACATGGATTCCTGCACGAAGTTGCGAGAAGAGCTTGGTTTGGAGATTTTGCTTGTCACGCGCGGTAACGAGGGCATGACTGTGTGTCAGGAGGACGAAGCGCCGGTGTCCATTCCTATCGTGGGGCGGGTCGATGTGACGGATGTAACCGGTGCCGGCGACACGGTCGCCGCTGTCTTTGCTCTGGGTTTGGCAAGCTCGGCCAGCCCCGTGGAGGCGGCGCATCTGGCGAATCACGCCGCCGGGCTGGTGGTCACCAAAGCGGAAACCGCAACCTGCACACCTAACGAGCTGAAGAACAGTCTGCGACTGAGCACGGCTCCTGATGAATCGGGTTAAATTTTCTCAATCAGTTGGGAATGATCCAAATGGCTGAAATCATAATCGATCACGATGTATTGAAAAGTCGAATCGATGCGCTGAAGCAGGACGGGCAGAAGATAGTTTTCACGAACGGTTGCTTCAATTTGTTGCACGTCGGGCATATCCGTTATCTGCAGGGAGCCGCTGATATCGGCAACGTGCTGTTGACAGCCATCAATTCCGATGATTCCGTGCGGCAGCTGAAAGGCGCTGATTATCCGGTAGTACCTCATGACGAGCGCGCTGAAATCGTCGCGGCACTGGAATGCGTGGATTTTGTCACGATATTTCACGAGACGGACGTTTCGAACCTTTTGTTGAAGCTCAAGCCCGATGTCCACACCAAAGGTTCGGATTATACCCTGGAGACAATCCCCGAACGCGAAACGGTTCTTTCTTATGGCGGCGAGCTTGCCATCGCGGGTGATCCGAAAGATCACAGCACGACCGATCTGATCGAGCATGTTGCTTCGGCGCGGGGCAGCGATGAAGATGAATCGGAGTAGTCAGGCCTGCAATTGCCGCGCTTCGGGCATTTTGACCTCTTTCCCCGGGGCAGTTACCATAATGCTGCCTCGATTTCCGGTCGTACGCCGGTAAATGTGGGAATGCCATTTCATCCGATTTACAAAGGTATTGTCGGCCATCGGTGTCCATGAATACTCAGAGTAAATCCCGAACAGTTCTGGTTCGCGCCCACGGTTTGCGGTGGCGGTGCGTCGAGGATTTTGCGCAAACTCTCCCGAAGGTTGATGTGCTTCGCCTGCGCCGCCCGGAGGATTTCGCGGCGGGGGAAGTGGTAAAAGACAATAAAGTTCGGACGGTAGCATGGTTTGCAAATCCAGATTCCGACAAGGATCGTGGTTTGTACGTGAAGCGATTCAAATTTCCGGATTTTTTGCGGAAGGCGAAATGCCTGATCAGGCCCACCCAGGCGGCGAGAGAATGGAAAATGGGTCGGTTGCTGATCAAAAAAGGCATTCCGACCTGCCGGGTATTAGCTGTGGCGGAGAGGCGTCGAAAGCTTTTTCACCGGGAAGCTTTGCTTATCAGTGAAGAAATTCCCGGGGTGAAACCGCTGAGTGAATGGCTTGAGGAAAATGATTGGTTGGAGGTTCCTCGCAAGGTGCGTGAAGGATTGTTGGAGGAACTTGCGGGAGTGGTGGCCCGGCTGGCGCGTGTGGGAGCCTGTCACAAAGACTTCCACGTTGGGAATATTATGATTGATCCAGATGCTTCGCGGGGGGAACGGATTTGGGTGCTGGATCTTCATAGCGTGAGCTTGTGGTGGACCACCAGATCTCGGATAATTCGAATGTTGGTTTATCTGATGGATTCGACGTGTGAAGCGGGGATAAGGGATGCTGACCGCGTTGAGTTTCTGCGATATTTTTTTGAGGAATGGCGGGGCGAATCCCCCGGGGAAAATACTTTCAGGGCATGGACGCGGCGCATTCAGCGGGCATGGAAGCGTCGCCGGAGACGTCATATGAAAAGCCGGACAAAGCGTTGTTTGGTGGAAAGCAGCGAGTTCACGCGTGACCGGCGGGATGGATTCCGGATTTTCCACAGGCGGGAATTTCAGGTGCCAGCCGCACTGGAGGTCGTGCGGAAACATCAGAAGGCCATCGCGGGGGCTGAAAACGGGTGCGAATTGTATAAAGTGGGGAGTCGGACTGAGATCTCTGAATGCACCACGCCGTCGGGCCGGAAGGTGTTTGTGAAAGCCTTTCTGCGGCGGAGTATTAAGGAACGTGTGAAATCATTTTTCCGCCTGTCTCCCCGAGCGCGTGCTGCGTGGCGGAGGCACCGTGGTTTTCGGGTTCGCCGGTTGCCGGCACCGCAGGGATTGGCTTTGCTGGAAACTACCAATAAACTTTCGGGGCGTCCGGATTATCTGGTAACCGAAGACGTTGGCTGTATAAAGAATCTTCAAGAACTTGGTCTGGCTTTGACCCCGAGATGGGAAAAGGTGTCGGGACCAGAATTGAGTTTTGAGGAGAGACGACAACTTGGCCGGGCGGTGGGTGAACTGTTCGATAGACTGGCTGAACGCGAGGTGCGACATTATGATATGAAGCCGTCAAATATTCTTGTAAGCCGTGAGGATGGCCAATTTCGGCTTCATCTGGTTGATTTAGACCATGCGCAGTTTCGGGTTCACTGGAAGGAAAAACATTGGATTCAGCATCTGGCGCAGTGCAATGCCGGTCTCGCAGAGGGGGTCAGCGTGCTGGAGCGTATGCGGGTTCTTCGCCAGATTGGTCGAGGAAGATGGTCGGCCAGCCAGCGTCTTAGAATAGCACGGGCCGTTCTGGAACTGTCACTGACCCGCAGGCCTGTATGGTTGCGGGATCCCACATGAGGTCCACGAGAGATGAGTTTGGGGTATATAGTGTCGCCGAACAGTTGGCAGATTTGCCCCGGGACGCGAAATGTGGTGTTTTTTGATCGACCTTGAGCCGTTCGTCTCTCAACTGAGCTGGGCTAAGGCGGGCTTTATTTTGACCGATTTAACCGTGTAAGCCCTTTTGTTGTAAGAACTTACGAAAGGTGATATGCCCTTGTGGATAGCTTGACACTCCCGGGGGGTTCGTCTATAATAGTATAAGTTAAAAAGATTGTCGGCATAAAGAACGACGTCTTTGGAAAATATCCCTTCCATACGCTTCCCTTCCTCATCACGATTTCGAGTGAGTTCAGGCTGGTGGTCTGCACCTGCACCGACGAGAAAGGCGCCTGACGGGATGGAAGGAGAGAGAGTGTGAAGCATAGAAAAAGCGAGAGGAATTGGCCAGAGGGAGAGTCGTATGAATGAGAATTTGCTTGTTGTTGGCCTCCAATGGGGCGACGAAGGCAAAGGAAAGATAATTGACGTTTTGTCCGATCGTTTCGATGCCATTGTCCGTTTTCAAGGAGGAGCGAACGCCGGACACACCGTTCATGTTGGTGATGAAACCTTTATCTTGCATTTGATTCCCAGCGGCATTTTGCGTTCCGAAAAGCTTTGTGTGATCGGGAACGGGCTGGTGGTTGACCCCGAATGTTTGTTGGAAGAGATTGAGGGTTTGCAGGAAAGAGGAATTAAAATAGAAGGCAACCTTCTCGTGAGCAATCGAGCGCATCTGGTGATGCCATATCATAAGTTGCTTGACGGGCTGAACGAGAAAGCGTTGGGATCCAAACAGATTCAAACAACCCGGCGTGGTATTGGACCGTGTTATTCGGACAAAGCGGCGCGGAGCGGTCTGCGTTTTGTGGATTTGATACGTCCTGAGGTGTTCAGGGAAAAGCTTTCGCGCGCTCTTGAGAGGAAAAATCGGGAATTGCAGGAAGTCTTTGGTGTTGAGCCTCTCGATTTTGATGAATTGCACGAGCAATACAAGAACTACGGGGTGAAATTGCGTTCGTATGTGGTGGATACCGTCCCGCTGATGCGAGAGATGCAGGAGGAGGGGCGTTCGATTCTATTTGAAGGTGCCCAGGGCACGATGTTGGATATCAATTTTGGCACGTATCCCTATGTGACAAGCAGCAATGTCTGCGCCGGTGGGGCTTGTGTGGGCAGCGGAATTGCACCATCAGGTATTGATCGCGTTCTCGGGATTGTCAAGGCTTATTGTTCCCGTGTGGGAGGAGGGCCTTTCCCGACTGAACAAGATAACGAGATCGGAGAGACGATCCGGGAGAGAGGCCAGGAATTTGGTTCGACAACCGGACGGCCGCGTCGATGCGGATGGCTTGACGGTGTTGCGCTTCGCCATTCGGTTTTTATTAACGGCGCCGAAAGTATCGCTCTGATGCTGATGGATGTGCTCAGTGAGTTCGCTTCCCTCAAGATCTGCGTTGATTATGAGGTGGGTGGCGAGAGGGTGAAAGGTTTTCCGGCCGACATTGAGACTTTGCAGAAGGCAAAACCGGTTTACAGAGAGTACGAAGGCTGGCAAACGGATATCTCGGATGCGCGCACTTTCAGTGATTTGCCGTCGGAGGCGAACGAGTACATTGCGGCAGTTGAAGAGATTGCGGGAACATCTGTAGAGATGGTGTCCGTTGGACCCGAAAGAAACCAGATTGCGAGGCCATCGGACAATGGCTGATGAGCCACAGAACCTGCCGGTCCACGTGGCGATTATTATGGATGGCAATGGCCGATGGGCGCAGGCCAGGGGACTGCCGCGCCGTGAGGGCCATATGCAGGGCAGTAAAAGCGTGCGGGCTGTTGCCCGCGGGTGCATCAATCTTGGTATCCCGTACCTGACCCTTTACGCGTTTAGCACGGAGAATTGGAGTCGGCCTGAGACCGAAGTACAGTTCTTAATGGGACATTTGCGGAAGTTTCTTATTGAAAAACGCGAGGAGATGCTCGATGAAGGGATTCGGCTGAGCGCTATTGGCCGGCTCCATGAACTGCCCGAAGGAGTCCAGGAAGCTCTCCAGGAAACCGTGAATGCAACTGCAAAAGGTGATAAGCTTAATTTGACTCTCGCTCTTAATTACGGCGGCCATGCTGAGATTACGGACGCATGCCGTAAGATCGGGCAGAGCATAGCGCGCGGCGAGATTGATCCTGCGGATGTGACCGAACAACTCGTGAGCGAAAATATTTATACCGCGGGCGTACCGAACCCGGATCTGCTGATCCGAACAGCCGGTGAGATGCGGGTCAGTAATTTTTTGCTCTGGCAAATTTCCTATGCGGAAATTGTAGTTGCGGACGTTCTCTGGCCTGATTTCGACGAAGAAATTTTGAAAGAAGCTGTTGAAGAATTTGCGGAGCGAGAGAGACGATTCGGCGGTATCCCGGACACAGATGGAAACAGCGGAAAGTGAAATGGAAGAAGATAGGAGTTTGACGAGAGACAAAGATCGGCCCTCCCTTCCGGTGGCCCTTCGTACTTTAATTGGGCTGGCCTTGCTTGTGGCCTTCGGGATAATACTTTTGATTGATTACCTGGGCCCGGGAGCCTGGTTGCCCGGGAAAGCGCTGGATTTGCTCGGTGTGAGAACGGTGCTTGAACGGGGTCTGCTCATCGCTCTCGTTGGCATTGTCCCGATCGGAATGGCATTGAAAGAATTTCATGCGATGGTTCGGGAATTGGGCGCGCGTTTTTCTGTGGTCTCGCTTGTGACGGCCGGGCTTTTGATCTGGCTCTTGCAGTTTCCCGGCTGGGCGTATTTGAGGAATTTCTCAGTTTGTCCCTGGGCATTGCGCAACCCTTTGATGACCGCTGTTTCTCTGATTTGCTTTTTTACCCTCGGTTTTGTAGGATACCGCGCTCTTCAGTCGGAATTCGAGGGCGTGATAGAGTCGGTGGGGATGTTTACACTTGGTCTGGTTTACATTGTGATTCCGCTCGGGTTTTTGCTTCGGGTGCGTTCCAGATGGGAAGTTGTTGCGCTTGGCACCATGGTGGGGGTCTGTAAGATGACCGATGTCGGAGCTTATTACTGCGGCAAATTTATTGGCGGGCCAAAAATGTCTCCGACGGTGAGTCCGAATAAAACCTGGGCGGGAGCAGTGGGCGGTATTCTCGGCGCGACGTTGGCTTCATTTGTTTTGAAGTGGCTGGGTATCGACGTTTTCTCGAGTTTTGCCATCGCTACGGTGTACGGGATTCTGGTAGGATTTGTGGCAATTACGGGTGATCTTGCTGAGTCAGTTTTAAAAAGAGAATCTGGATTCAATGATTCGGGGGAAGTATTGCCGGGTTTTGGTGGAGTGCTTGATATGATTGATGATCTTTTGTTTGTTGCGCCATTCACGTATTTCTTTTTGGCAGTGGTTTCTTACTACGGACTGTGATAAGGAGAGCGAGCCCGGCAGATGTGTCGGCTCGGTGAATAATTGGAGACGGCGGTCCATTTTCCCACAAAAGAGCAGGTTGTCAGAGTTCTCGGGCCGCGGGATATTTTTCTGCGGCAACTGCAGGGATCCTTTGACGTTCAGATTGTAGCGCGAGGACACCAATTAGTCCTTGAAGGTGATGAACGGGAAGTCGCAGCTTGTAAAGAAGTACTGAGAGAGCTTCAGGAGCGTCTTGAGTGTGGCGAGGAGCTGAACGAATCCAATGTTGAGCGGATTATTGCCGGGGCGAAAGATCCGAAAGATCGGCCTTCAGAAGGGGCTTCGACCCGGCTTGCGAGTTTCAGGAGTGGCCAGACGGCGCGGCCAAGAACGTCCGGCCAGGCGCAGTATATAGAAACCATGTTGGAGAACGACATTGTTTTTTGTATTGGGCCAGCCGGAACCGGCAAAACGTATCTTGCGGTGGCGGCAGCGCTGGATTACGTGAAACGGGGTGAACTGAGGCGAATTGTTTTGTGCCGACCGGCTGTGGAAGCGGGGGAGCACCTGGGATATTTGCCCGGCGACCTGCGCAGTAAAGTGAATCCTTATCTGAGACCACTCTATGACGCACTTCATGATTTGATGTCTCCGGATATGGTTAAGAAATACATCGATAATGATTTGATTGAAATCTTGCCGCTGGCGTTTGTGCGTGGGAGAACCCTGGACAATGCGTTCATTATTCTTGACGAAGCACAGAACTGCACGGTCGAACAGATGAAAACCTTCTTGACTCGTTTGGGGGGGTCGGCAAAGCTTGTCGTGACCGGTGATATAACCCAGATTGATTTGCCGCACGAAGAACGAAGTGGATTGGTAGATGTGCAGGACCGCCTTGCAGGGATAAAAGGTATCGGGTTCGTGAGGTTGAGTCAGGGGGATATCGTGCGGCACTATCTGGTGCGTCGTATTGTGGATGCCTATCAGCATGAATCTGGTGCTGAGGCCGGAACGCAGAACGCGGACTTTGAAGGTGGTGAACAGGACGATGCGTAACGGGAAAAGAGCCGGCAACGACAGATCCATGCCCCGCCGCCTGACTGCCGGGGGCAACAGGAAAGGTTCGGGGAAAACCAATAAGAGCGGTTGGCGTCGTGTGCTCAGCCGTGAAAATATCGGATTGGTTCTGACTTTTGCCGGTTTAACAGTGGGAATTTACATTGTTTTTATTCTGGGTGAACCTTCGCCGGGGATCGGTCTTGGGGAACCGGCGTCGCGCAATTTCCGTGCGCCTGTAGCCTTTACGACCAAAGATTTGGATGCAACGCGGCTGGCCCGTGAAAAAGCACGCCGGAGCGCGCCGCTTGTATTTGAAACGAATGACAAATTCGAAGAAAAACCTTTGCCGTTGCGCCAGGTTTTTGAAGAAGGGGGGGATAGCAAAGCGCTGGACAATATCAGTAATAAGGCAACGCGCCGAAAGATGCGAAGCCTTTTACCCCGGCTGCGGAGGGAGAAGAAACGCGTCAGCAGGGTTTTGGAACTTGTGGAAAATGCAGTTCTGGCAAGCCCTATCGGTTGGGATCGAGCGAGGCTGCGGATGGCGGGGGAAGCCATTATTGAGGGCGAGGCATCCGAGGAAAAGCGGAAAATTGATATGGCGAAAATCGTCCCGATTGATGCTCAATCGGAACGTTTCCGGGCTTTGTTCTCGGAACTGATCAAAGACTTATCTGATGAGGAGCAGAAAGTATTTCTCAGCGCGGCAGAGGGCTTGCTTGAGGCTGAGGTGAAACTTGACGAAGTGAGGACAACCGAAATCGAAAATCAGGCAGCGGAAGCTGTTGTGTCCGTCCGCAAAGAATTTCCTGAAGGCGCATTACTGGTAAAGAGGGGGGAAGAGGTTCGTCGTCAGCATTTGGTTCAGTTGAGTGATGCGAAAGAAAAATATATGCGCAGTGCGGCCGGTCAGCAGTTGCGCTTTCAACACCTTGTGGGGGTTGCCGTGGTTGTTTTGGTGCTTATGGCCGCCGTTGGCTTCTATCTGTCCCACTACCAGCCGGAACTTGTCCACAGCAATCTTCAAAGGCTATCTTTTGCTTTGATAACACTGGTTCTTGTGGGGTCCGCCCGCCTGTTTGCGGTCCTGGGTTTTTCCCCGTATCTGGCGCCTGTGCCGCTGATGGTGATGGTACTGTGTCTTGTTTACGATCAGCGTTTTGGATTTGAGATGGGCGCCCTTTATGCGGTTCTTGTAGGGCTTGCTCAGGGCGGAGGAATGGCTTTCGTTGTCTTGATGCTCGGGGCGATGACCGCAGCGTTACTGACTGGCAACGTTAGAACCCGGAGTGAATTGATAAAGACGGGTTTGGTTGTTGGTTGTGCACAATGGGCCGCTGCATTGGGTCTTGGGCTTTACACGAGCGAGGGGGAAATCGCCGTTCCGCTGCAATTCTGGGGGAATCCCCTTGTCGCCGATTCATTATGGGCGCTTGGAAACGGCTTGATGAGTGGGTTCCTTGTGAGCGGACTGTTGCCTGCAATCGAACATCTATTCGGGGTATCAACCGATATTCGGCTTCTGGAGTGGAGCGATCCGAACCAACCTCTGCTTCAGAGGTTGCTTCTCGAAGCGCCGGGAACGTATCACCACAGTATGGTTGTCGGAAGTCTGGGAGCCGATGCAGCCGAGGCCATCGGTGCCAATCCACTTCTCGCCCGTGTCAGCGCCTATTTCCATGATATTGGAAAGCTGAAAAAGCCGGAATATTTCGCCGAAAATATGCCCAACGACCAGAAAAATCCGCATGATGACCTTTCACCTACGATGAGTAAGCTGATTATAACAGCGCATCCGCGCGATGGGGCAGAAATGGCGGAACAACATGGGTTGCCCGGTGAGGTTCAGCGCATCATTCTTGAGTCGCATGGCTCGACCATGACGCGGTATTTCTGGGATAGAGCGAAGGAACAGCAAGAGGGAGAAGACCAGAAGCCAAAAGAAAGCACTTTTCGATACCGCTTACCGACTCCGAGCAACAAAGAATCGGCGTGTATCATGCTGGCTGATGCTGTCGAAAGCGCCACTCGTTCGATGGAATCGCCTTCACCCGGGCAGATTAAAGACATAGTTCATAAAATTATTATGGATCGGCTCCATGATGGTCAGCTTAACGAATCTGGACTGACAATAACGGACCTGAATCGGGTGGAGGAAACGCTGGTGCGGGGGCTGAGCGGCGTATTTCACAGCAGGATCCGCTATCCGGATCAGGAAGAAGAATCGGAGGAAAAAGAAGTTACCGAAAATGAGTCAACACCGGATAGAAATCAACAACCAGCAAAATAACTTGCCTTGTTCCAGGGCTGAAATCCTCAAGACGATACGTACCATGCTGCGCGATGCCGGGGTGGAGGCGGATTTGAGTGTGGCGCTTGTCGGGGACGACAAAATTGAGTGTGTAAATCGCGATTTTCTCGGGCGTGAAGGTACCACCGATGTGATTGCATTTACCTATAAAAATAAAGGAGGGTCTCTGGAAGGCGAACTGGTTGTCAACGTGGACGAAGCAAGACGGTGTGCTCAAGATGTTGAGCACAGCGCTGGAGACGAACTGATGCTCTACGTCGTGCACGGTATTCTTCACCTGTTTGGTTTTGAGGATGACACGCCTGAAAAAAGACGACGAATGCATGAACGTGCACTGGAGCTGCTTGAAAAGACGGGCCGGAAATTAGAATCAGATACTCTTCTGGAGGAGTAGTTTTTGCTACCTGGAATTGTCTTTGCCGTTTTGTTGGTTGTGGTTCTCGTTTTGGCTATGGCTGAATCAGCCCTCTCGTATGCTTCCCGGGCTAAACTGGAAGATGTGCTTGACGACTTTGAGGTTCGCCGACGGTATTTTCGGTACCTGAACCGGTCCGGTCCTGCTCGATCTTTCTGTGTTGCGATCCGCGTTCTTGCTCTCATCAGCTTGGCGGCGTTGCTTGTGGTTCAGGCCGAATCAGAAGGTAATATATTCACCGTCCAAATGGTCCTGGGTCTGCTCGCTGCTATCCTCGCTGAATTGATGGGCCGGGTCATTGGGAAAAGCTGGTCTACACCTGTTTTAATTGTGCTTTTGCCGGCTCTTCAGATCCCCTGGTATATCGTAATGCCTTTTCGGCTATTTACTGACGGGAAGCAGGAAACCGGCTCTCCGGAAAGAGATGAGCAGGTTGTGGATGCAGCACTTGAAGAGATACGGGTTGCTATAGAAGATGCTGCTACTGAAGGGGCTATCGAGGCCGATGAGAAAGATATGATAGAGGGGGTGCTGGAATTTGAGGACGTCGAAGTTCACGAGATTATGACTCCACGCACAGAAATTGAATGTCTCGAAGTCAACAGCCCAGCCGAGCAGGTGGTTCTCCAGGTGGCAGAATTCCACCATTCGCGCATTCCCGTATTTGAAGATGTCCGCGATAAAATCGTGGGAGTTTTGCATGTCAAAGATCTGTTGCCTGTGGCAGCCAAAAACGAAAAATCGGGCGAAACCGTACGGGATTTGGTGCGGAAACCGTTCTTTGTGCCGGAAACCAACCGGGCTATGAGTCTTCTACGGGATTTCAAGCAAAGGCATCTTCAGATTGCTATCATACTCGACGAATACGGTGGCGTTACCGGTCTCGTGACACTGGAAGATGTTATGGAGCAAATTGTCGGGGAACTCGAAGAAGGTTTCGAGGCTGAGAAAATCGAAGAACGAGTCCGGCCACTCGGCCCCGGAAAAGTCGATGTCGACGGCCGTCTCCGGGTGGACGACGTCAACGATATGTTCAATATTGACCTGCCAGAAGATGAAGACTACGATACGATCGGTGGGTTTGTTATGGCGCGTTTGGCGAGCGTGCCCCAGCAAGGGGAGGAATTGCGTTACAATGGAGTATTGCTTCGCGTGCTTGAGTGCGACGAGCGGAGAGTACATCGTCTGCTGCTGGAACGTCCGGGACAGGATCACGAGGAATCCTGAGGACTCCGTCACCTGAAGGGGTAAATTGCGACGAAATTACCGTACAGAGGGTGTTTGTCTTCGCCGTCTTGACTATGGCGAATCCAGCCAGGTAGCGGCTTTTCTCACCCCGGATCATGGACAGGTTGCTGTGATTGCCAGGGGAATCCGACGGGCGTCGAAACACGGGATCAGTCGGGCGCTGGACCTGGGAGCTCGTTACCGGATTACTTATGTGGAACGTCCGGCCGCTTCGCTGCATTTTTTGAGCGAATCCACAATGACAGACGGTTTTCTCGGGCTGCGAAGACATGCGGAAAGAGCGGCCTGCGCATATTACGCGATTGAACTCATGCGGAATTTAACAACCGAAGATCTGGGCGGCATTGAACTGTATGAGCTGCTGCTCAGGACGTTGCGGAATGTTGCGCGGGGAAAGGAACTGGGGCTATCTGTTTTGCGGTTGGAGATCGGTGGTCTCAAGCATTACGGCGCTTGCCCGAATTTCGGTGTTTGCGCTGAGTGCGGTAAGCCGCTTTCCAGGGAAGGACGGTACATATTCAGCGCATCCCATGGGGGGCCGCTATGTCAGGAATGTGGACGAGAGATTTACGACGGGCCCGATCGGTCTTCTATTTTGGTTCGGGGCGAGCAGCTTGAGGATTTGGCTGATCTGAGCTGCGGGTTATTCGTTTCTGAAAATGCGAAAACTTTTGATCCGGCCCGGATTGTTGAAGCAAGCCAGGTGCTTCGTTTCCATATCCAGTATTTGTTGGGAAAAAAATTGGAACTCTGGAAATATCTGCACGGCCGGCATTTGAGTAAAAGCATTCAGGCGATCCGGCGGGCTGCAAATCTTTAGGGATTGGCACCTGCGAGGCTGAAACAAAAGAACCCCGCAACGGCAAACGCTGCGGGGTTCTTTGTGATAGGGATGTTTAGCTAACCAGTTCTTTGGCCGTATCAACGGCAGAAGCGGCATCCGGAGCGTAACCGGAAGCCCCAATTTCATCCGCGTATTCCTGGGTTACGGGGGCGCCACCAATCATTGTAGCGACACCTATTCCCGATTCGCCGAGGGCTTCGATGACGCTTTTCATCTGTGGCATCGTTGTTGTCAAAAGTGCCGAAAGCGCCACGATATCGGCCTCATTTTCTTTGGCCTGTTGGAGGAAGTCTTCGGCTGAGACATCGATACCCGCGTCTATAACATCGAAACCACCCCCCTGGAGCATCATAGTGACGAGGTTTTTGCCGATATCATGCAGATCGCCTTTTACAGTTCCGATCACGACTTTGCCGGTGGCCTGGACGTTCGATTCGGCAAGCAGCGGTTCGATGATATCCATGCCGGCGTGCATAGCGCGAGCGGCGATGAGGACTTCCGGTACGTAAAATTCGTTGGCTTTGAACTTTTTACCGACAACGTCCATGCCGGCCGTCAATCCTCCCTTAAGAATTTCTTCCGCGGCCATTCCTTCGTCAACGCATTCCTGAGTGAGACGCTGAGCTTCGTCTTTATCACCTTTGATTATTGCGTCAGCAAGAGCTTCTAGGTCGGCCATAACGACCTCCTGTTAACAGTAAAAAAGAAACCTGAGAGTTGTTTACTGAGAGTATTCAAACCTTAATAAGCGGCCAGTTTAGCAATGCTGGCCTCGCCCTGTCAACCTTAATCTTGAGTTTCCGAAGATTTTTGTCCATTCTTATCTTCAGGCTCGATTTCAGGCAATTCGTTCTTCGGTTCCTTCCTGTTTTTTCCCGGATCATCTTCCAGCCCCGGAAGTTCGGGTAAGTTTTTCGGTTCGACTTCAGGTTGCTCCGGCTTTTGAGTTTCCTCCGGGATTGGGGGCGGAGGCACTGGCGGTAACAGTTTTTCACCCGCACGAAGCTTACCCAGGCGGAACTCGGCCAGCCGTGTGGTTTCATCGGGTTTTTTACCATTCGAGGAAACCACGTTTTCGTAAGCTCTCATTGCTGCCTGTCGGTCGCCGGCCAATTCGTGCGTCCGACCAACATCGAGCCAAAAACGCGAAATTCCGGACCGCCTTTGGGCAATTTTCGTGTACTGGGCTGCGGCTTCCTTGTACTGACCGAGAGTTTCCAGGGTTGCTGCAAGGCTCGGGGCCGAAAATTGCGTTGCGTGGTGTTTGGGATATTTTTTGGCGAGTTGTTTATAAATTGTAAGAGCTTCGGGATACTGGCCGGCTGAGAAAAGAGTGTTTGCCAATTTTAGCATAACCCACGGTGTGGCGCTGTTGTCCCATCCTTCGTCGAGCAGGTTTTCACAGCTTTTTATGACCTCACGTTGGATTTTGTTGCGTTGTTCGGGTTGCATGTACGGACTGGAGGCGGAGGGAAGGGAGGAAAGCTGTTGCCAGGCAGACGCTTCTTCCAGAGTCGCTTTTTTGCGCCAGCTCTGGTAAAAAAGCAAAAGGACAATGATAGCCAGCACGACAACCAGGGCGATGCGCCAGTATTTCTCGAAATATTCCTGAGCCATTTCCCAGGTCCTCGTGGCCCAGTCTTTTTGTTCGATGTCCAGTTTTTTTCGCTCTGTCATGATCAGAAAGGGGTCTTTAAGAAATCAACAATTGAAACTTGCAGAAAGCAAGATGGATACGGCTGGTGAAAAGCTTTTAACTCGACCCCCTGAATTCTACACAGAAGAACGCAAAGGTGCAAGACGATAAGGGTTACAATTTCAGCCTGGCAAACTTGCAAAGATGGAGGAATGTGTCAATAATGTTAATCGATACCGGCGTCGTCCATGATAGGCAAGGGGAACCCCGATGAACGAATCTGCAGATAAAAAGCGTTTCCATTCGACGACCATCATTTCGGTGCGCTGTGGTGCTGAGGTTGCCATTGGTGGAGATGGTCAGGTGACGATGGATAATACGATTGTTAAACGTGGTGCCAGTAAAATTCGAAGGCTTTACCATGATGAGGTGATTGTGGGATTTGCGGGTTCGGCCGGTGATGCCTTCGCGTTGTTGGAGCGTTTCGGTGGGAAACTGGAGGAATATCAGGGAAACCTTTTGCGGAGCGCGCATGAATTGGCGAAAGAATGGCGTACCGATAAAATGCTTCGGCCTCTTGAAAGCCTTCTCATTTGCGCCAATAAAGAGCATACTCTCTTAATCAGCGGGACAGGAGAAGTAATCGAGTCTGATGATGGCGTTACAGGTATTGGTTCGGGCGGTGGTTACGCTACGGCAGCTGCCCGTGCACTGGTGAATGAGACAGACCTTTCGGCCGAGATAATTGTTGAAAAAGCACTTGGAATTGCGGCAGATATATGCGTTTACACCAATCACGAAATCAAGATCGAGCTTTTGTCGAGCGAAACGAACTGACCCCGAAACGTATCGTTGAAGAACTCGAAAAATATATCGTGGGTCAGGACGAAGCGAAACGAGCCGTTGCTATCGCACTGCGTAATCGGTGGCGGCGGCGGCAGACCGACGAAGAGATGAGCCGGGAAATTCTCCCCAAGAATATCATTATGATCGGGCCGACAGGCGTTGGGAAAACCGAAATCGCACGTAGGTTAGCCGACCTGGCGCGAGCCCCATTCATCAAAGTCGAAGCTTCGAAATACACCGAAGTCGGTTATCACGGGCGGGATGTCGAAAGCATGGTGCGGGAACTTGTTGAAGTCGCCATCGATATGGTTGGCGAAGAAATGGCCGAGGAGGTGCGCCCCCAGGCTGAGGAAAACACTGAAGAACGATTGCTGGAACGTCTTTACGAACCCGATGTCGAAATTCAGGAAACCCCCGAGGATTACGATCGGACAGAACAGCGCAGACGGGCCCGTGAACGGCTCCGGGAGATGCTGGAAAATGGGAAATTGGAAGACAGAAAAATCGAAATCGAGGTCTCCGAAAAACCACAGGTAGTGCAGACTATGGCGGTCGGAGGAGATGAGATGGGGATGGACATGCAGGGGCTTCTGGAACAGATGCTTCCCAGCCGCACTGAAACCCGGCGTCTGTCCGTTAAAGAAGCTCGACGTGTCCTGATACAACAGGAAACTGAACGCCTCATTGACCGCGAGACACTCCATCGCAGAGCACAACAACGAGCGCAGGAAAACGGGATTATCTTCATTGATGAAATAGATAAGATTGCCGGGCGGGAAAGCGGCCATGGCCCGGAAGTCAGCCGCGAGGGCGTGCAAAGGGATCTTTTGCCTATTGTCGAAGGTTCCTCCGTCCCGACGCGTTACGGTGTGGTGAAAAGCGACCATATTCTGTTTGTGGCCGCTGGAGCGTTTACTGTCACCCGACCGAGTGACCTTATCCCCGAATTGCAGGGAAGGTTTCCCATCCGTGTCGAACTGGATTCGCTGACGCAAGAGGATTTCAGGCGTATCCTCGTCGAACCGCGAAACGCATTGGCAAAGCAGTATATAGCCTTACTTGAGACGGAAGGGGTGGAGCTGGTTTTCCAGGAAGATGCTATCGAGAGAATCGCCGAAATATCCGAGAAGGTGAACGAAACCACCGAAAGTATCGGCGCTCGCCGGTTGCAGACGGTAATGGAAAAATTGTTAGAAGAAGTGAGCTTTCACGCCCCCGATATGGAGGGTACGTGCGTTGAAATAGACGCGGATTATGTGGATAAAAGGTTAGAAAAATTACTCGAAGATGTAGATATGGTCAGATATATTCTCTAAAATTTTCGGAGGGTCCCAGATGGGCGAAGAAAAATGTGCTGTGTGTCATCAGAGGCCAGCTAAACATCGGTGTATCCAGTGTCATAAACCAGTATGTGATGAATGTGCGTTTAAAAACGCGTACGGCGTATTCTGCAGTCGGGACTGCGCTGCTACACACCAGGAGTTCCGGGAAAACCAGGCTGCGGAAAAGGCCAGAAAACAGGGCTTAATAAAGACGCTTATCAGGCTCATCATCATTGTTGTTCTGTTGGGCATTATCGCCGTGGCCGTGGCAGTTTTCAGCGCAAAACAGGGCTTTTGGGGGGAGGAAGTTCAGAATAGCGTTATCAAGAAACAGACAGAAATTCAGAAGAAAGCCGTTGAGAAAAAGGAACAAATCGAAGAGAAGTTGAAAAAATCGTCATCCCCCTCGCCGGAAGAATAAAACAGAAGCAGAAAGGTGTCGTTATTCCTGCTCGGCTTCTTTAGCATCCTCCGTTTCTCTTTCCGATTTAGCTTGCCTGACGAAATAATCGGGTTTCGGACGTTTATGCGGTGGAAGCTCGTAATCAGGTTCCTGTCCCGTAATCTTCCCTATGGCCCACTTGGTAATCGTGCGGATTCTGTATGTCTCGGTCCCATCGGTTAGATGTTCTCTGAGGGTTCCAACGGCTTTTCGGGAACCGATTCGTCCGAATGCAACGGCGGCTTCGAAGCGGAGATCGGGCGATTCGGGGAACATCCCGCCTGTATCGTTAAAGCGTCGTATTAGCATTCCTATACTGCCTTCGTTTTTCAGCATACCCAGAGCGCGGACGGCGGCAGAGCGAAGGGGCGTGGCTGTGCCAGGATTGGACATAGTTGGCTTGTCAGGAATGATTTTTTGATACCAGGGGATGGGTTTGCGGTACCCGAGTTTGCCCATTGACAGGACCGCGCAGGAAGCGGTCTCGACATCCTGATCCTCCGGGGTGGCACAAGCGTATAGTTTCTCGAGGATTTTTGCATCGTCGCGCCCGATTTCACCAAAAGCCCAGGCTGCCCAGCGGCGTGCCGGAAGGAATTTATCTTCCAATAGTTTCAGATGTCCCTCAATGTTGCGATCACTGCGAAGACGCCCAAGAATCTGACTGGATCCCTCCCGCACGGTATTGACTTTATGACTCAGTCCTTTCCCGGCTAGTTCTTTGACCTCTTCGTTTCCGATTGTCACCATAGAATCCACAGCATCTTCCCTGACATACAAATGCTCGTCGGCGAGAAGACGATATAACTGGGGCACTCCGTTTTCTATTTTGAATTGCCCGATGGCTCGTGCAGCAACGCGTCTTACCGTATGATCACTGTCTTTTGTCCGGGCGAGATAATAATCGGAGTGTTTTGCGCCTCCGAATGTGACGAGAGCCCGAAGCGCTTCTCGGCGGACGACTCCGTTTTTGTCGTTAAGCAAGGGGATTATCAGTGGCTGTTTATTTTTGGCGCCGAGGGCGGTTATTGACCGAATAGCTGCCGCACGTTCCGCGTATCTTTTGGAAGACAGTTTTGGCATGAGTTGATCAGCATACGCCGGGTCTTCCAATTTCCCGATGGCCTGAATAGTTTCCAGGACCAGTATCGGCTCTCTGGCGTCGAGCATGTCTTTCAGTGGGCCGAATGCATCAGCCGAGCCGACACGGCCCAGAGAACGAATAGCTTCACGGGCCAAACGCCGTTTTTTTGCTGAGGTAAACGTGGCCATGTTTGAAACCGCGCTTTCTGCTTTTAGATCGCCAAGGGCTTTTAATGCTGACCAGAGGACACGTTCATGCCTGTCGCGGAGAAGGGTTGTAAGGATTTGCACTGCTTTCTTCCTCTTTTGGCCTTTCAGAACGGAGGACAGCATGCCGATCGATGTTGCGCTTTGGGCTTTGATTCCCGGAACGTCACTTTTGGCGGCGAGTTCGAGGGTAGCAAGGTTTCTGTCGGAAGGCCAATCCCCCAATATCCATGTAACCCGTTCTGCTTCTCCGGGGTCTCCGTTTTCGTACAAATCCCTCAGTAATGCGAGCTGTGCATCTGTCGGGGGCTTGGGCTCCTTTTTTTCAGGCGGCAGGTTTGTATCGAGGTACTTTCGCACTGGAGGATCATCATGTCGCAGCTCCTCACCGTGAAGTGGCGGATTTTCTGCCCCTTGTGCGGTGCAGGTCCATATGAGCAGGGGAAATAAGGCGAGCCATAAGTATTTGCGAAGTTCAATGGCTGGTTTATGATTCATTTTTTCAGATGTGTGAGCTTGGGGATTAACTTGGGATAGCATAAAGAGGGACAGTTCCATGTCAGGGTTTCAGTTATAATGTTGCTTCGCGCGAGCGCGCGCAGCTAACACACCAAGAATCGAATGCGAAATAGAAGAGAAAAGTATAATGTGGTCCACCATTGTGAACAAGCAATCTGTCAAACAGCCTTCGGGTATTCGTTACAAAGCAGAAGCAATGGTGGTTCATCTTCTTCAATTTCGGGGAATCGTCCTACTTTCTCTGCGAAGCAATTATCCGTGTTATCATCGTTTACAGCGGAGACCTCTCCGATCAGAACGGCGCCGGTATCGGGGGCACTCCAGAATTTGTGGTAGAGCCTCGGAGTAAGTGTGATACTCTCACCGGGGGAGAGGGTAATTTCCGCACCTGCCGACAGTTCCCGGGCAACTCCGTCCACGCTGACCTGCACGGGGCTTTCTTCGTCGATTTTATCCTCTTCGGTGGCATTGTAAAGTTGGATGACGAGATCTCCGCCTCCACGGTTTATGATATCTTCGATCTTTTTCCAGTGGAAATGGGTCAGGCAAATCTGCCCGCTACGCATGGCCATAATTTTCTCCGCATATGGTTTGGGATCGTAGGGGTCCTGGTCATTGCCATTTCGGAGTGTGAATAACGTGAGGCCATATTTATCAAATTCCCCCAGTCCGAAATCCGTGATGTCCCAACCGAGCATATTTCGCCGTATCTCATCGCATTCGTGGCCCTTGCTTTCCCAGTCTTCAAGGCTCCAGAAGGCGAAGGGGGGGAGTTTGAATTTGCAGTGTTCCATGAGTTTCTTGGCCCAGGCCAGATTTGAGTTGATTTCGGAACGTTTCATGGAAAACCTCTTGTTGTTGCATTGAAAAAAAGCGCCACAGTCGATACATTGACAGTTTAGCCTGATTTATATTGGTATTGAACCCGCTGGCGGGGGGAATGTCAAGGTGGGTGGAGTTTTGTGACCTCAAGTTGGCCTGAAATCAATCACATGGGATTTCCCGATAAAGAAAGTTTGCTTTCCAGCCCCTGCTGGGTTTTGCTTGGTCCCACCGCAGCGGGGAAAACGGAGCTGACGTGTGAACTTGGGCGGCGGTGGCCTGTGGAAATTGTGTCCGTGGATTCAATGCAAATTTACAGAGGCATGGATATCGGGACTGCAAAGCCGTCCTCTGAACAGCGCCGGGAGATTCCCCATCATATGATCGATGTGGTGGATCCGGAAGATGAGTTCGATGTAAGCCGCTTTCGGGAGATGGCACTGGGTATTATGGAGTCTATCAGGAAGCGCGACAATATCCCTCTCCTTGTTTGCGGCACGCCCTTATATTTGAAGGCCTTGCTCTGGGGATTATTCGAAGGTCCCGGGGCCGATAGCGAAGTTCGGGAGCGCCTGCGAAAAGAAGCGGAACTAAAAGGGCGGGAACATTTACACCAGAGACTGGCGGAGGTTGATCCAGAATCGGGTCAGCGGGTGGACCCAAATGACCTGCGGCGGATTGTCCGAGCATTGGAAGTTTACGAGCTGACCGGTCGGCCAATTAGCCAGCGGCAGGATCAGTTCGATGGGCCTCCGGATATTGAACATATTTCTGTCGGCCTGGAATGGCCAAGAGAAATGCTTTACGAGCGAATCAACCAACGTGTTGATCGGATGCTTGAGGAAGGTCTGGTCGAGGAGGTTCAAGAATTACAGGGTCGGCTCGGCCGGCAGGCTTCTCAGGCCGTTGGATACAAGGAGCTCATGGCACATTTTGAGGGAGATATTTCGTTTGAGGAAGCTGTTCGTTTAATCAAGCGAAATAGCCGCCATCTGGCAAAGCAACAATTGAACTGGTTCCAGCGCTTTCCGGTGCCTCGCTGGGTCAAACGATCTCATAGACAAAGTGGAGACGAATGCCTGGAAAAAGTCCAGAATTCGTTCTTGAACCTTGCACGGCAGGATATATTAAGCTATGATTAAACCCCACTGGATTTGAGGAGGGAGGACAGTGGCCCAACAAATATGGGCGCTCGACCTTGGTAGTTGGAGTCTGAAAATCGGGCGCGCGCCTGCTGAAAAGAAAACTCGCAAAATTGTTCTGGACCTTTACGACGAGATTCGCTACGACGCTCTGGGTCTTGATGAAGAAGCGACAGTTATGGAGAAGATCCAGGCTGGCCTGGATACTTTTGCAGAAAAATACACTGTAGCTCTCGGTGATGACCTTTGCGTGGCAGTCTCGGGTAATGAAGTGTTCAGTCGTTTCATCAGCTTGCCCCCTGTACCCGAGAGTATATCAGAAATCATCCGGTACGAGGCGCGCCAGCAAATCCCATTCGATATGGACGAGGTTCTGTGGGATTATCAGCCTCTGAAAGAAGAGCACCAGCCCGGCGAAGAAATTGAAGTCGGGCTTTTTGCTTTGAAACAGGAAACAATCGGCGAGTTTATGTCCATGCTCGAACCATGGCGGCGCAATCTGCGGGTGATTCAGGATGCTCCGCTGGCGGTTTATAATTTTTTACGTTTCGAAGGGCGCGTTGAGGAGCCGACCATTGTCCTTGATATGGGAGCCCGCACCACAGATGTCCTTATTTTGAATCATCCCCGCTTCTGGCTTCGGCCACTTCTGGTAGGTGGCAATGCGATTACCGAAAGACTGCAGAGTCACTTTGGGGTAACACTGAATGAATCCGAAAGGATTAAGCAGCGCGCCAGCGAAAGTTCCCGAGAAGCACAACTGTTGCGAATCATCCGCCCGGTTGTGGGAAATATGTTGAGCGAGATTCAGCGCTCGCTGGGGTATTACAAGAGTTTGTCCAAGAGCGCGCAGTTCGGAAAAATTCTGGCGCTGGGAAATGCGTTTAAACTTCGCGGGCTCGATCGAGTTCTCTCCGACGGGCTGCAATATGATGTGGAAAAACTGAAAGAGCTGCGGCGTTTCGACTTGGGAAATGGAGTCGACAAGCAGGGATTTACCAGACAACTCGGCGGAGCCTGCACGGTGCTCGGTCTTTTGGTGCAAGGTGCGGGTAAAGGCCATATCCGTATCAATCTTGTGCCGGAAGACCTGGCCAAAGCAGCTTTGATGCGCAGCAAAAAGCCTTTCCTGCTCGGAGCTGCTGCCGCCTTGATTATCATTGCGCTGATTGTGATGTTTACTGAAAAAGCGTATGGAGAACAGCTCAAAAACTATCTCGGTAAAGGCAAGAATCTGCTGAATAAAGTCGAGGCCAATGAACGCAGCTATAGAGAGGTCCGAAGCGACGTTGTAGAAGTAAGAGACAGGGCCGACAGCCTTACTGCCCGGTATGTGGATCGGGATATCTTCCTTGAACTCATACCGTCATTGGTCTGGAAATTGCCTGATAATCCTGCAGACCGCGCGTATGTCCAAGATATGGCGTTTCATTGGATGTCCCCCGATCGGTTCGAAAGATTGGCGGAAGAGGCCAAAAGGCAAGAGATGGCTGAAGAGCGCGGTGAGGAACCGGATGCAGGTGGAATGCCTGGTGACGAGGGGATGCCGGAAGGCGGAGGAATGCCCCCGGGGGCTGGATACGGTGAGATGCCTGGGGCGGGAGCGGGTGCCGTGCCTGACGAGAAGCCCGGCGCAGGTGCAATTCCTGGCCAGGAGGGAGCAATGCCTGGTACCACTGCCGGAATAGCGTCGGCAGCTGGAGAAAACTCGGTGCTTGTGATGGAGATGGTTTGCGAATCCACCCAGGTAGCTCGAGGGAAGGAATACGTTATGGGGGAAATCATCGAACCGCTACGGGAACTTCGCTCTCCTGAGGACGGCCGGCTTATCTTCAGTGAAGTCCATTTACAAGCATTGCCCGAAGGTATGTTCCGTGCAGCCAGAGACGGGCGGAAAATTCCCGAAGAGAAGGCAAGTGAAGTAGAAGCGATTATGTTCTTGCAATTTAAGATTGTCGCGAAAGTAAATATCTCGGCTGAAAAAGAAGTGAATACTGAAGAACCTGAAACCCCCTGAAAAGGATGATGATGGGTTTTGCGCCGGGAACGGCTAAAAGCCTCTGAAGAAAGGAAGACATCGATGGGCTTTATTATCCGAATGAAGTTCTGGTTGGGGCTCGGGCTTATGGTGATTGTCGCATTGCTGATTCTGGTATTTGGAGCTTTGCCTCAAGTGGGAGAAAATCGTGAGCAGTATGAGGATCTCAAAGATCGATCCGAGAAAATGGATCGGCTTGTTCGAGGGGAAATTCCTAATCCAAAATGGGTAAAACAACAAGAGGGAGTTCAGAAGAAACTTGAGAGGCAGCTCACGGGTATTGAGGAGTTCCTCAAAGCCCCTGATTCTCAGCTTGAGAAACATCTCGGAGGCGGTTCGAAGTTACTCCCTTATTTTATCTTCCGAGAAAAATACCGCGAGAAACGGGAGGAGATCGAACAACGCTTGCGTAATAGCGTAGAAAAAGTCATTTCAAAGAATCCGTTGGGTTTCAGCCAGCGAGGGCTTGGTTTGACCAGCCCGCCGAAAGAAGAATTGTTGCCGTTGGAAAAGAAATTATGGATACGAGAAGATTTGGTTGAAGCTATTGAAAGCCTCAATAAGGATGGAGATATTGTTACTGTTTTCAGGGAACTGAAATTTACGGCCAAACCGGAACGATATCTTGCGCGTGTTCATAAGAACCAATTTAATGTGATTCCGTTCGAGATGACAGTGGCAATGGAGTTTGATTTCGTGCCGATATTTGTGCAGAAAATCCTCCAAATCGACGTGCAGCCGGAAATCACTTCCATCGCAATGACGCGCTATCGCCACAAGGTTAAAATGTCTGAAACGGGAGAGGGTGAAGACCGAAGAGAACCGGAGGAACGGGAAGAGCCAACGTATCGAGGTGGAGGAAGGCCGGGTGCTTTTGGCGGGAGGCGGCCGATGGAGGAAATGGAAGAAACGATGACAGCCCCCTCAACTGGGGAGACCGAAGAAGTGACAGAAAAATGGCTGGTGGAGTTAACGATTACTGGTTACGTGCCGGATTACAAACAGGAAAAAGCCGAAAAAGACAAAAGAACGGGGTCCAACGCAAGCTGAAGCTGTCGCCGGCCCAGTGAGCACCCCCGGATCAGCTAAAACTGGGAGGAATCGAAAAGGATGCCTGTTGAACGACGAGGAATCCTGCTTAATCACTTCGAGAAAATTATCTGCGGGGTGGTGGGATTGTTGCTGTTGCTGTCACTTTTCTACGCCTACAAGCGGACGCGGGGAGGCCAACTTGAAAAAGTGAGCGAACGGCTTGATCGAAGCATGGCCAGAATCGAAACAAAATTGGACGGAAAACCTCCTGCGCCGCCGGAATCAAAATACCTGGACCAAATGGCCAAAGGTGTCCGTGTCGGTGAGGCGAAAGAAGTAGGCGAAATATTTTGGTATCCATGGCCCAAATATTATGAAGAAGTGGCAATTGGAAAAGAACAGACTCATGTGCTGACATTCGAGGAACCGTTAGCCGTTCAGTCTGTTACAGTTGAGAAAGAAAGTCCGAACGACGATGTTATCAGATCTATAGAACACCCCTTCGGTATGGACTACCGGAAGGTGAGAATTGTTACCGGAGATGAAGAAGGGTCCGCCCGAATTCGCGGTTTGATCGGCGAACGACCGCATATATGGCCCGTCCGGGTGGAAAAAGGCTGGCGTCCCCCTCCCGCCCTTGCGAAAGGCAGCCTCAAACTTGAAGCAAAACGTGGGAGAATCCTTGTCAGTTTCGATCCGCCTGATGAAGGAACAGGCGTTGATATCCTGGGTTACCAGATCTTTCGAAAGAAAGCCAGGAATCTGACCGGGAAGTTTAAACTGTTACCTCTCAAGGAGGAAGGCCCCCAGGAGGGAGTGACGGAAATGGGCCGCTTAACGAAAAAGGTCGGGGAGCCCTCCACGCGCAAGCCGGAAGGGGAGTCTCGAGATCGCAAAGAGGGTTCCCGCCGGGATAGGCGCGAAGGTGGGCCGGGAGCGGAAGGAATGCCCCGCGGCGGTGATGTGCGTTTTGCCCGTGAGTCGGAGGAAGAACGCGAAACGGCGGGAGAAGAAGAGGAACCATCGGAACCGGCAAAGGTTGAATATCTTGACGCACAACAAATCGAGCCGGGCGAAATTTATATCTATATGGTGCGAGTGGTTGCAGAGCGGTCCACTCCGCCCGTCAGTGAGTTCACCGCGGAGATATGGTCAGATGAAGTTTTGCCGACGGTTGATTTCAGGCTGACGAACGACAAACCGAGTACCCGAGCAGGACTCCGAGCATGTGTCTTCGAAGTCTTTTCAGACACTGAAGAGGGAAGTGAAAAAAGCGAGGATATTGTTTACGTCGGTGAAAGCATTGGGAGGGGAGATTTCGAGAGCGGTTCCGAATTGCTTGATTATCATAGAAAAGCTATGGCTGTAAAACCTCCCCCTTACAGAGCCGGCCGCGTAATAGTTGTGGACCGGTGGGGAATACCGCGTAGCCAGTGGATAGGTATGTGGCAAAGTGGTGGACGAGATAAGACTCCTTGGGACGTTGAGGAACAGAAATCGGAAACAAGGAGAGAATATCGTGGCGGCGAAGGACGGGATTTTGTGAACCCTGACCGTCGCTGAGAGCTGTCGGGCAATAAGAAATCTTGCAAAATTGCTTGCATTTTAGTTCTGTATATGTATTGTATGTAGCTTGGATTGGCAAAGAATGAACAAACGATCCGGAGGGTCAATCCGGTTTCCCGGGTCGTTCAAGTTGAAGACTTTTTCCTTGAGGACAAGATGATGCAAATGAATAAATGGCTACGGTTGGTCGCGATCATGGGGGTGGTTTTTGGCCTGACTGGGCTGGTTGGTTGCGCGAGCGCTCCATCTGAAACAACAGAGAAAGGCGCAAAGAAAGAGGGAGCTGCAGCTGCCAAGGAAAAAAGCAAAGAGACAGCGCCTGAGAAAAAGGCAGAAAAGCAACCCGCTGGGACAAAGAAAACAGCCGAAGAGAAGAAGACAAAGGAACTCCTTGAAAAGGCTAACGCCGCTTATGAAGAGGGTGATTATCTGCAGGCCGATGCGCTCTACAAAAAAATAGCTGAGGCCGGCGGTGAAGTGCCGAAACGAAAAGTGCGCAAAGCCGAACGCAAGACGAAAAAACTTTACGGGGAAGCCCAGCAATTGCTCCAAGATGCCGGAGCCGCGTTGGAGAAAAATCAACCCTCCGAGGCAGCGGGAAAAATTGAAGAACTCAAGGGAACGGTAGTCTTTAAATCTGATAAGGATATTCGCCAAACCGCTGAAGCTCTCGAGAAGAAAATCGTAGAGGCGACAAAAGCGAAGGAAGCTCAGGAGGAAAAAATCGAAGGGCTTCTTGCAAAGGCCAATGCAGCTTATGAGAAGGGGAATTATCCGGAAGCCAGCGGGCTTTATGATGAGGTTGTGAAGGCAGGAGGCGAACCCCCCAGGAAAAAGTCACGTAAAGCTGAAAAACTCACAAAGAAATTCTATGCCGAAGCTGAAAAACTGCTGGCAGAAGTGAGAAAAGCGCTGAAAAACAAAAAATCGGCTGAGGCAGCCGAAAAGATCGAGGAGCTGAAGGGAACGAATGCCTTCAAGTTCAATAAGGATCTTCGTGAAGCTACCGCAAGCCTGGAGAAAAAAGTTGTGGAATTGCAAGAGGCGAAAAGCGAACGGGAGAAAAAGATCGAAGGGCTTCTTGCAAAGGCCAATGCCGCTTATGAGAAGAGGAATTATCCGGAAGCCAGCGGACTTTATGATGAGGTTGTGAAGGCAGGAGGCGAACCCCCCAGGAAAAAGTCACGTAAAGCTGAAAAACTCACAAAGAAATTCTACGCCGAAGCTGAAAAACTGCTGGGACAAGCTAAAAATGCACTGGAAAACAACGAACCCGCTGAGGCAGCCGAAAAAATTGAGGAACTGAAAGAAACGAATGCGTTCAAGTTCAAGGAGGATCTTCAGGAGACTGTAGCGGATTTTGAGAAAAAGGTTCTTGAAGCGCAGAAAGCTAAAGCCGCCCGGGAGAAAAAGATTAACGATCTTCTGCAAAAGGCCAATGCGGCGTACGAAAACGAAAATTACCCGCAGGCCAGGGCGTTGTATAAGAAGGTCGGCGAGGCCGGGGGGGAAGTTCCAAAAGGAAAAGCGCGTAAAGCCAATCGTCTTACAAAGAAACTTTATGGTAACGTTCAGGAGCTGCTGAGCGAAGCGGAAGCGGCGCTTGAAAATATGCAACCTGCGAAAGCGGCCCAGAGGATTGAGACAGTCAAAGAGACGCCGGCTTTTAAATCAAATAAGGATGTTCGCGAAGCAGCGTTAGCCCTGGAGAAGAAAATCGGGCAGACAAAAAAAGAGATGGAGTCTCAAGAAAAGAAGGCCACAAGCCTTCTCAATACGGCGAGAGAGGCTCTGCTCGACCGTGAATTGCAGAGAGCCCAAAAAGCCGTGGATGAGGCCAAAAAGCTTCCAATAGTCAAGCACAGAGCTCAATTGGGCAGTGAGATTTCCCGGCTCAGTGAACAACTTGCTGCAACCAGAAGCAATCTTGATAAACAAAGGAAACAAGTTGAAAGTGCGCTTCAGGCTGCTCGGAGAAGTATGGAGAAATGGAATCTGAATCGTGCCGAGCGGTTGGTACAGGTTGTTCTTCGAACCCCCGGAATCGATACCTTTCCTCAGTTGAAAAAGGATGCTGATGCCCTTCAAAAACAACTGCAGGCGAGCGCAGATAAGAAGAAACAACAAAGACAGCAAGCTGAGGAGCTCGTCAAAACTGCTGAAAAAACTGTTGGGAACTGGCAATTCGGAAAGGCACAGGACACCCTGGTACGGGTGAAAAACCTGGATATTTATAAAGCAATTCCGGAAATACAAAGACAGGTGGCACAGATCGAAGAGAATATGGCTTCCGAGAAAAAGCGCGCGCGCAAGTTCAATAAACAGGTTGTATCTGCGCTCGAAGAAGCCGAAAAAAATATCAAATACTGGGAGCTGGATAAGGCCGCTTCGATCATTGCCAAAGCGGAAAAAAGCCCTGCGGCAAGGAAAGATAAAGAAGTGGCAAGAAAAGTGGCTTCCCTGAAAGAAACTCTTCAAAAGACCCGGAAGAATATTGAACAGAAGAAGAAAGGGGCCAGTAGCTTTTTGGGGAAAGCGGAAGAAGCAAGGAAACAGAAGAAATATAAGGAAAGCGCGAGTTTCCTTGATCAGGCGACCAAAACCAGTGCCTATCGGAATATGCCCGATCTTCAAGAAGATATAGCACAACACCGCATACGACTTGCTGAAGCAGCTGTTAAAAACAATCAATTTGCAATCGCTGCGGAAGTGATCGGTTCAATAAAGGACGGGCCTGTATATGAGCGCGATAAAACCATCCGTACGCGAACCCGGGCCCTCGATAAGCAAACAATCGAGCAACAGAAACAGGTGGCACGTAATGTGTTCCAGGAAGCCCGGGAGGCTTATGGGGAGAAAGATTACGTGGCGGCGAAGAAACTACTTAAAAAGGCGGCAGCTATCGATTCTGGAATCGGGGTATTGCCGGGATCAAAGTTGAGAAAAATGCAAAAAGAGGTTGACAGTACCCTGGCAAAATGCGCAAAGCTTTATGAAGAGGGACAGCGTTTCTACAAGATGGGCAACTTTACGGCCGCACGCGGTAAATTCAAAAAGATCCAGGAAATGGGAGTTCAATGTGGGCCTGAGATCGAGGGCGGTGTAGAGAGATGTATGGCCGATATGGAAGCAAAGATTGTTGCCCAAAAGATGGGAGAAGCCGAACGGCTTGCTCAGGCTGCCGAACGCGTCGAGAAAAAACAAGAAAATGCACTTGAGGAGATTACA
This sequence comes from Candidatus Brocadiia bacterium, assembly GCA_046538485.1. Classification (GTDB taxonomy): domain Bacteria; phylum Planctomycetota; class Brocadiia; order SM23-32; family SM23-32; genus JBKHIT01. The sequence goes on from JBKHIT010000037.1 coordinate 32,887, forward strand.
AAGCGCAAGGAAAAGCTTGCGAAAAAGTTTGACGAGATCCGCCAGATGCAGAAAAAGGGTCAATTGCTGAAGGCAGAGAAGAAGCTCAATGAGGCGGTTGCTTATACTCAGGAGAGAAAGGTTGCTCTAACCGATAAGCAACAATTGGTGAAAGCGAAGGTTGAACGGCAAATTGAAAAGAAATACGGAAGGTCCCGGGAACAAAAGGCCGAGCGCTACGCGTCCCTGGTTAAAATTGCAGAAGATTACGCGGACATGGGCAACTGGCAGCAGTCCCTGGAGTTGTTGAATGCCGTCAAGGAAGCTCGTCATTGCCCGCTTTCGCAGAAAGACAGAAAAAGCGTTGAAACGAAGTTGGAGTGGGTGAAAACAAATGCTGAGAAACAAGCGAAGGTAATAAAACAGGCAGAAACGCTGGCGAATCGAGGCCAGGAGCTGTCCAAGAAAAATAAAGGTAGAGAGGCTCTTACGCGTTGCGAAGAAGCCTACATGATGGTGAAAGAAGCGCAAATACCCGCCGGAAAGCTCGTTTCTGTCCTGAAAAGTTATGAGGCGGTTGCATCGAAAGCCTGGCCGAGTATTACGAAAGAAGAAATCCAACGGCTTAAAAAACCCGTTGATCAGCAAGTTTCTGAAGCAGTGAACGAGCAGAATTACATGCTGGCGCGGGTGTATGTCCGATCTGGTTCTTGGGACGCGGCGGAACCATTGCTGAAAAAAGCCGCTGCGAATAAGGCCCTTGATGAAGACAATCAAAAATGGGCTCAACAGCAACTACAGGGAATCAAAGAACGAGTCAAAGGACTCCAGCGTAAAGAGCTGATCGCCACGAAAAAAGAGGCACAGCAAATAAGCGTGGTGGGCCAGAAATTTGAGGCAGCGTCTGAGAAAGGCCCCCCTGCGGAGGTGAAACGACTCTCGCGCGAATTGAATGAGGCGCGGATTGAGCGGCTGGAGAAACGAGTGGAAATGCGGCTGGACCGAGCAGCATACCCTGAGGCGCAGGAATTGCTTGCCGAAAGCAAAGAACTTGTGAGCAGGGCCGGTGCAAAATCACAGATCAGGAAAGCGCAAGAACGGGTGCAGCGTTGGAAACAAACAAAGAAGCTTGTGTCGGAAGCCACTGCAGCCTTGAAATCGGGTGAACCGCAAAAGGCCACAACGGCGCTGGCAAAGGTGAGAAATATCAAACTGGCGCAGAATCCATATTCTGAAGTGATTGGAAAATTACAGGAAGCGGCGCGTGGTTTGGTTGCCTTCCGCAGAGCAAAAACGGCCAAGGAGCAACGGCAAAAGCAGTCACTTCAGCAGATACGGCGAATGCTGGCGCGTGCTCGGCAGAGGGGAAAAGTCCTTGATATCATGGCGGAGGCGTTTAAGGCCTACGCTGAAGGTAATTGGGGAGATGTTCACAAGCAGGTGACGCAATTGGGTGAAGACGCCCCCCTGTATGATTTCGAGCGCGAGAAAATGGTCACCGTTGAACGAAGGCAAAGAAAACAGAGTTTGCTGACTTCGATTTACGATTCTGTTGAGGAGCGTGATTTTGTCTCTGCTTCTAAAGCGATCGAGGAGGCACGGGGGAGCCGTATTTACAAACAAGATAAGACGTTCCGTCGTCGGGTCAGTGATATGAAGGACAGGATCAAGAAAGCTGAAGATAGAGCCGCTGAGCTTTACGCTGAAGCGCAAAAGGCATATAAGCAAGATAGAATTGAAAAACTTAAAGATCTACTTCGAGAGCTGAAAGAAAATTACAAGAATACGAGGGTGTTTGCGGAGAAAATGTAACTGCGCAGCCCCGAATTCTCTTGACTAAACGTCCCTTTTGCGGCATACTTTCATTGCAAAGTGAAGTCGCGGGGGCTTAAAAGCGTCCCTTTTTGGGCGCAGCTTATGGTTTAAAATTCTAAAAAAGGTAGCGATTTAGCTGAGGAGATTAAGAAGAAATGTTGAGAAACGCACTGAGACTGAGTGTCTGGGTGATGTGCCTGTCTATTGTTGGTGCGGGTGTGTGCGGTGCAGCGGAGAAATCACCGTCCATCCTGGAAATGCAGGAGAAAGTCGCGGCTTCTTCGCCAGAAGTCTCTGAGAAGACACGGGGAAAAGTGAAAGAGGCCAAGGAAAAACTAAAAGCAGGGGACCCGTATGCCGCAAAAGAAATCATTATGCGTCTCGAACGGTTTAACAAGCTCAACGCTGTTGATTACAAATTGATCGAACCGGTGCATAAACAAATCGACAAAGCGCTTGGTGAAGATCGGAAAAAGGTGGCAGAGCGTATTAGAAAACAACTTGAACAGGAAGAATATCTTTCCGAATATACGATTCAAAAGCTCGTGAAAGAGCAACTTAATAAGAAAGAAGCCCAGGCAAGAGCTTTGCAGGCCAAGGAATTGCTCTATAAAGAGCACAAACCGGAAAAAGCAATGAAGATGGCGGAAGAAGCTTTGCTGAAGGGTCCAGATAATAGCCTCGCTCGGCGAGTTCTTGTCGAGGCAAAAGCTGATCTGGGTATCGAAGCAGCGGAGCGCGAGACAACGTCTCGGATCTTGATCGATACACCTCATGTGATGCTTGAAACAATGCAACAGGAATACGCAAGGGCGAAACATGAGGCCCGCGAACATTTTGCTAAGGGTGAGTTCGAACAGTCGGTGGCTAAATGGCGTAAAGCGCAGACGTATGTCAATACGCTGTCGGTCTACACAGATATGCAAAAAGAATCTGAGGTGGTAAAAAAACAGCTCAAGCTGGCCGAAGAAGAGGCAAAAGGACAACGCCGGAAACAGGCCAAAAAACGGAAGGCAGAAGCCGAGGAGAAAATGGAAGAAGCCCTCCGACATATGGAAGAAGCAGCCGCGGAAAAAGAAGCTGAAGCTCTGGAACGAGCGTGGAAGCTGAAGCAAAAACACGATTTTGATGAAGCCCAAAAAATTATCCGCGATCTGAAGTATCAAAATCCCGCCAGCGAAAGCGCACAGGTGCTGGATGAATCAGTGACGCATGACGAACATGTAACAAAAATGGATGAGTTGAGTTGGCGGCATGAAAAAGAAAGGCTCGCCTTGATTCGGGAAACGCGGGAACAGGCGACGCCGTACGCTAAAGACGTACAGTTTCCGAAGAAACGAATCTGGCAGGATGTGATTTCAAACCGGGAACATGTCCCTTATCCCTCTCGGATGGAACAGTATACCGAGGAAGAGATCAAACAGGTTGTCCAGCATCTGGATAAACAGGTATCGCTGGAATACGAGGATACGGCCCTGATTGAAGTAATCCAATTCCTGCAGGAGATTACCGATGTTAATTTTGCCTATGACCCGAATACTTTGCCTACAGCACGCATTACGCTGGCTATCGATACCAGCCTGCGGAATGCTCTGGACCAGATTTCAAAACTGGCCGGGATCGGCTGGGAAGTCGATGGTGCGGTCGTGCGCATCGCCGACAAAGAAAGCGTGAAAGATTATCATTCGCTGGTCTATGACGTCCGCGACTTGATGCTTGAAAAACGTGATTACTGGGCCCCTGGAAATATTTCAATAACCAGTCAGTCTGACAGAGAAGATGATGATGACGATGATACTGCCTGGAGCGGCAACCAGGTCCAGTGGAGTATCCCCCCTTCAGAAGCAGAAGGTGCTGAGAAAGTGGATTGGGAAAGGGATTCCAGTTCAAAGTTGTGGGGCGCCAGTAATGGTGGCGGAGGTGAAACCGATGAAGCTGATCGGGTGCCAGACCACCGAATGCGATTCCTTATCGAGTTGATTATGAAGACCGTCTATCCTAATAGCTGGGCCAGAGGGGGAGTTATCGGAAGCGGCCAGGGCGAGCAAGGCGACGACGGCGGTGGCGGCGGTGGCGATATTTGGGATGATGGCGGTGGTGGAGATGGGGGGAACGGATTTGATGGAGACGGCGGTACAGGTTCCACCGGCGGAAATGGGATTATTTATGCGCGATCCGGAGATCCCGGGAGTCTGATCATCTATCAAACGTCAAAAGTTCATGAAGCGGTGCAGAAATTGCTTACAGATCTGCGGCGTGCCCAGCATATCCAGGTCAACGTAGAAGCACGTTTCCTCACGGTCAGTTCCGATTTCTTTGAGGAAATTGGTTTTCAGTGGGATATGGATGTCGGTGACAATGAAGGCGGCGCCGTTCAGGGGGGAGGGCCCGATATTTCGATTGGAGGTAGTATCCCGACGGCTGTGCCCACAGGGATGGGCAGTAAAGAAAGTGGTGGGCTCGATATTAATTTCAATATATTCGATGGATCTTCAATCGAGGGATTCTTCCGAATGGCCCAGATGCGCGGGAAGAGCGAAACCCTTGCTTGCCCGATTATTACACTCATGAACGGGCAACACGGGTATCTTCAGGTGGCAACCACGGAGAACTATGTGCGAAGTTGGGAGACTGACGACGGCGACACCGAACCGGATATTGAAGTGACAGGCGATACAATTCAGCTTGATGTCCGACCGGTTGTCAGTGCCGATCGTCGATTCGTTTATCTCGAACTCGCGCCAATCGTGCAGACTTTGATTGCGCTGGAACCGTTTAATTACACAACGTCGAGTGGCGACGACGATGATGATGATGACACGACTACGCAGGAATTGACACTGCAAAGGCCAAGGGAATCTACACAGCGGTTCCGAACCACAGTGTGCGTGCCTGATCGTGGTATCCTGATGGTTGGTGGGCTCACGGATTATAACAGGAGCAAAAACGAGCAAGGCCCGCCGATACTGAATAAGATACCTCTGCTGAAACGATTGTTTCTCAGTGAGGGAAAATCGACCAGCCGAAGCACATTGCTGATTTTGATGCGACCACGGATTATTATGATGGGTGAAGAGGAACAACGCGCATTTTGATGGAGGAGAGAGCTAAAGTGAAAGAAAAATGGCAGATGACCACTATCATGGTATTGCTGGCTCTCATTGTAGGCTATCTCGCGGGAAAGGCTTTTGTGCGCCCCGCAGAAGCTCAGATGAACGGTGAAGCCGGGAATGTTACCATCCTGATTGGTCCTGTTGACAATGGTGATATACCGGTCATGCTCCTGGACTCGCTGGCTCAGGCACTTGTTATCTACGAGTACGATCTAAGCAGCAACCGGCTTGAACTGAAAAATGCGCGGACATATCGTTACGATAAAGCGCTCGCTCGATGGGGTATTGGCGATATGCGGCCGAGCGTTCGCGACACTCGCCAGCGTGTGCAAAAGTTGCAAGAGCAAGAAGACCGAGGCAGATAAACTTTTTGAGCGATTTACTGTTTTTCCTGGCCGCTGATCCGAAAGGATCAGCGGCTTTTCTATTCGGAACAAGCAGCGAATGGGACACACATATAAAGACTCGGTAACGCCAGTTATGTGGTATGGCGGAGCTGTTGCTGTGGTCGGGCAGACTATTCTTCTTCGGGAACTGATGGCGAGTTTTTACGGGACTGAGTTTGTATTGGGGGCAGTACTTGGCTGCTGGTTGATTTTTGTTCCTCTCGGAGCTATCACAGGTGGTCTGGCAGTCCGCTGGATAAGCCAGAAAGCGCTTCCTTTGCTCCTCTGCTGTTTCGGCGCGGGCATTTTTCTCCCAAGTCAGTTCATTGTGGCGCGATTGGTCCGGCAAATTCTGCCGTTTATGGGTTTTTGGCAGGGAGGAGCGGCGGGATTTGTTCCCATGGGACTCATTATATTTGGGGCTGCGATCAGTGCCGGCCCCCTGAGTTTTTGGGTTGGATTTTTATTTCCAGTTGCCTGTGAGTGGGAAGGGGAAATTTCTGGGACCGAAGGGCGTGTGATCGGGCGGGTTTATATAGCAGAAGCACTCGGAAGCTGCGCGGCCGGATGTGCCCTCAGTTTTGTATTGCTCTCCTGTCAGTCTCCAGTTTCGATCGTTGTCCTCTCGGCGGGGATCTGGCTCTCTGTCGGCGGAATATGGGCCTTTGCACCGCGGTGGCGCGGGCTTGCTGGGCTTTCCGCAATTGGGCTGGGGATATGCTGGCTCATTGTCGCCATTTTAACTCGGGGAGGGGCGAAAAGTTTTGCGATAGTGCTCTCACTTTGGAGTTGCATTGCACTCCTTTTGTCCTGGCGAACACGGACGCGCTACAATTTCCGGTCTGTCTGGGGGGTTGCGTTGCTCGGAGCCGGGTGTCTGAGCGGGCTTTTTCTCTTGCTCTTTAGTGGGGCTTTACGAGAGTGGAGCCTTAAAAAAAGATGGTCTACCTTCAGTTCTTTCAATCTGGTAGAAAGCATGGAAAGCCGATACCAGCACATAGATCTGGGGGAACGGGAAAGCATGTGGGAAGTGAGACTCGACGGGGTTCGGAGTGGTGTCTTCCCGGATGAGCTTGATACAATGCGGGAGGCAGCAACATTATTGACTCAGCATCCGGATCCGCGGTCAATTCTTGTCATAGGGGAGGGATTAGGAGGATTGTGTCAGGATATCCTGCACGCTGGAGACCGGAAAGTGGATTACGTGGGGATTGATCCATTATTAATTTCTGTATACCGGCAGCATCTTCCAGAGGGACTGATCAAACCCTTGAGATCCCCCGCGTTCGCGGCTTTCGCTTGCGATGGACGGCATTTTTTGCGAGAAATACGAGAGGACTCGGCAAAAATAGTCAGTTACGCTGTCTCGATGGGCCCCAATAACTTCCGAACAACTCCTGCAGCTCCTTATGATATAGTTCTGGTAAATTTGGGTGACCCGACCTCGGTGGCTGACAACCGCTATTTCACGCGGGAGTTTTTCCGGGGGATACGGGGTGTTTTGAGCGATAAAGGGGTTGTGGCAGTTTGGAGCCTTTCTGGAGACTCCAATTATCTGGAAGGACCTGTATTGCGGTACAACGCCTCATTTTTCCGTACCTTGCGTGAGGTGTTTCCACGGGTGATCGTTCAGCCCGGCGAAAGTTATTTCAGGTATTTTGGGGGGGGGGTTGGGATGCCAACTGATGACCCTGATATTCTAAAGGAACGTTTTGACAGACTCGGGTTGAAACCGCAATTGATGCGATACATGTTTGAGAACGAGGTTTTCAGGAAGAATCGCGTGCAGTACGTGAGATCCCAGCTTGTGGGAGCCGTTGAAAGTGCAGAAGTAAATACAAACCAGAGACCCGTTGGTTGGACGTTGTACCTTGCCGTGTGGGAAGACTCGATTAGTGCGGGTCTCGCTGCGAGAGATGAAAAAGACGATGTCAGAGATTACAAATTTTTTGAATCGGTTCAAAACGTATCCCCCCTCGTTATTCTGGTGCCAATCGGAGTCACTTTTTTCATTTTGTTGGTCGGAAGTTTTGTGCGGCCGAAAGAAATGGGTAAAAAGACTGCGGGGGCGTTTTCAATCCTGACCACGGGTGTTTTTGGCCTGTCAGCAAATATGCTGGTGATTTATACGTACCAGGCATATTTCGGCTACGTATACCGCGATATCAGTGTGATTGCCGGGACCTTTATGGCGGGATTGGCCATCGGTGCCCGCATTGCGGAGCGGGCAAAACACCTGGAAACGGGCAAATTGCTGATGTTTCTAGAAGGCACACAGATAGTTTTTTTACTCAGTTTCCCGGTGATGTCGCAATCTTTAAGTGGGCACCCAATTCTATTGATTTTGCTGTCCCCGGTCGCCGGGATTCTAACTGGCGCCGAGTTTCCTCTCGCGTGCTATCTGAGTTCAGATTCAAGTGCCAGAGTTGGGACAACGGCCAGTTTGTTCGACGCTTCTGATCACCTGGGAGCTCTGATTGGTGCGGCATTGACAGGACTGGTCTTGATGCCGGCTTTCGGGGTGAAAGCAAGTGGTATAATTCTGGCTGGAGTGAAGATGTTCAGTCTTTTTTTGCTGTTAATAGTGCGGTCGAAATACCGGGGAATTGCCGATCTGTCGCTCTGAATCACTTATGTCGTTACGGCCATATTCAGTCCTGCGAATGGAAGATGAGGAGCTTCGAGACGCTGATCGCGCGGCTTGAGCCTGATATGCCCTTTTGCAATACTTGCCCTGAGGCTTGACGCGGATACCACCCCCCTCTATCATACAAATTGAGCACTTTGAGAAAGGAGCGAGGTATGAGACGTAAATCAACCCGAATGATCACAGCTTTCCTGGTAGTCGTGTGGACATTTTTTGTGGGGCAGCCCGTTCGTTCCGGTCAACAGGAAGTCAGGATTGGCCCTGCGGATGATGGCGCACTGGCGCCGATACGTTACGCGGAAATAGAAATCGAAGGGCCAATTCTCGAGGCGTTTCCTGAAGTCTACCTGATGGAACCAAATTTGCCGACGATTCACAATCTCGTCTCGCGAATTAAGAAAGCAGCGACGGATAAATCTGTGGACGGATTAATTATCAAGGTCGGCCCGATTGATGCGGGATGGGGAAAAGTTCAGGAACTTCGAGATGCCATTGCGAAGTGCCAGGAGGCACAAAAAGCTGTAATCTGTTTTTTGCAGGGCGGTAGCAATACGGAATATTATCTGGCGAGTTGTGCCGATCAGGTGGTGATGATGCCCGGTGGGTCCTTGTTGCTGACCGGATTGCGAGCCGAGGTGATGTTTGTGAAAGGGTTGCTGGAGAAGATTGGGGTGAAGGGACAAATAGTGCAGGTGGGGGAATTTAAGGGAGCTGCCGAAACTTTCAGCCGCATGTCTGCCTCACAGTCGTTTCGTGAGTCCATGAATGCTCTGCTCGATAGTTATTACCGACAGTTCATCGGGGGGATGGCGAAGGGACGGAATATGAAGGAAGCTGAGATGCGTAACGTGGTTAATAAAGGTCCATATACCGCACCTCGTGCTGAAGCCAGTGGCCTTGTCGACGGTTTGATGTTCTACGATGAGTTGCTTGAGAAAATCAAGAAAAAAGAAAAGGTCCCTTTGTTGCTAACGAAAGATTACGGTCAGAAAAAACAGAAATTGCCGCTCGGTTCGACCCCACAAAAAATAATGAAAACGATCCTCGGTATGGGCGGAGGCGGATTGCCGCAAAAAGGTTTTCCCGGCGGAACCTCCATTGCTGTGGTTCACGCCGTAGGGCCCATTGTGCAACAGAGCCCGAAACAGGTTTCAGTCGGAGAGTCGGTGATCAATGCGGCCAGAATGGTCAAATTATTGCGCCGGCTCAGGAAACGTGACAATGTCAAGGCCGTGGTTTTGAGAGTGGACAGCCCGGGCGGAAGTGCGGTTGCCAGTGACATGATCTGGCACGAGTTGAGAGCGGCCGACAAAACAAAACCCGTGGTTGCCTCGATGTCGGATGTGGCGGGTTCCGGCGGATATTATATCGCCAGCGGTGCACGTCATATTTTTGCCCATGAGGGCACAATAACAGGTTCCATCGGGGTTGTAGGGGGCAAGTTTGTTATGAAAGGACTTTTCGATAAAATCGGAGTGAATGTCGATGTCTTTGAACGGGGAGACAATGCCGGGCTTCTGTCGTCTATTGAAGAGTTTTCAGATTCTGAAGAAAAAAGATTCCGGCAGCTGCTGGAACAGACCTACGATTTGTTTGTGCAACGTGTGGCGAAATCACGTGGTGCGTCACAAGAAGAAATCGAAAAATGGGCAGCCGGACGAGCAATGACGGGGGCCCAGGCCAAAAAGGGGAATCTTATAGATGAAATTGGCGGCCTTGCAAAGGCTTTGGAGAAGGCGCGGGAACTGGCAGGTATTGACGTTGAAACGGATGTTGAAATTGTCCATCTTCCGAAATCTCAAAGTATCCTGGAAGTTATGATGGTGGGTCGGGATCCCGGTGTTATAACTCCGCAATTAAAAATGTCTGAACTCGGACCCCGGCAGTTGCGCGCCGCACTGTCGTATTTGCGTGGCATGTCTTGCCTTGACAGCAATCAGCCCGCGGCGCTGATGCCAGGCTGGATTACAATTCGCTGAAATACGATCTTCTCAAGAACCGCTTTTGAACCGCGGGAATTCTAAATGGATCATCTGAGTAAACTCGAAAATAGCAGTATTTACATTATACGCGAAGCATACGAACAGTTTGACCATATCGGCGCGTTGTGGTCGGTCGGGAAAGACTCCACCACACTGATCTGGCTCTGCGCCAAAGCTTTCTTCGGCGAAATTCCTTTCCCGGTGGTCTATATCGACACCTCCCATCATTTCCAGGAAATGTATGATTTCCGGGATGAACAGGTGAAAAAATTGGATCTGGATCTGATCGTCGCCCGAAACGATGAAGCGCTGGAACGCGGCGTGGGCCCGCACGGCGGAAGTAAATTGGAATGCTGCAACGAACTCAAAACAAACGCGCTCAAAGCCTGTATCGCCGAACATCAAATTGAAGCCCTCCTGCTCGGCATCCGCCGCGACGAACACGGTATCCGCGCCAAGGAACGGTATTTCTCGCCGCGGGATAGCCAGTTTCGCTGGGATTACGAAAACCAGCCGCCCGAACTCTGGGATCAATACACCAGCCAGGAAGACGAAGAGTATCACACCCGGGTTCATCCGATCCTCGAATGGCGCGAACTCGATGTATGGCTCTACATCCAGCGGGAAAATCTACCCGTCAACCCGCTCTATTTCGCCCGGGATGGCGAGCGGTACCGAAGTCTGGGCTGTGAAACCTGTACCTCTCCCGTGGCATCAAACGCGAGCAATGTCGACAAGATAATCGCGGAAATCAGAACCGGCGATACCGCCGAGCGCGCCGGCCGCGCCCAGGATAAGGAAGATGTTGACACGATGCAAAAACTCAGGGCGCTGGGGTATATGTGACAAATCTAGGCGCCGCCGAAATTTACCACAAACCAGCCAAACAAGGAAACGTCCCCTCCAGCCCTGCGCCGGAGGAACGGATGATTGGCCACTACGTAACTCGTCCGGCAAACGTGCTCTCGGCCCCCCTCTCAACTCATAACTCTCTCCAGTCCGTAATCAGTTCACTCACAACTCAAGCCTGCTCCGGAGCCTCCTCCCATGCGCAAACGCAACGCCCTCAAACTCGTCCTGGTCGGTTCGGTCGATCACGGGAAATCCACGATGATCGGCCGGCTTTTCCACGACACCGATTCGCTGCCCGACGGCAAACTCGAGGAAATCCGTGCCGCTTCCGAACGTGAGGGTCGCGACCTCGAATTCGGTTTCATCATGGATCATCTTACCGAAGAACGCGAGCGCGGCATCACCATTGATACGGCCCAGGCGTTTTTCGCTACCGACAAACGCGATTACGTCATCATCGATGCTCCCGGCCACAAAGAGTTCCTCAAGAATATGATCACCGGCGCATCCCAGGCCGATGTCGCTATCCTGATCTGCGGCGCCTACGAGGGAGTTGAAGAACAGACCCGTCGCCACGCCTACGTGCTCAAACTCCTCGGGATCGACCAGACGATCGTGGCTTACAACAAAATGGACCTCGTGGGCTACGATCGGCACCGGTTCGAAGAAGTCCAGTCCGATCTGCTCCAGTTTCTCGAGCGCATTGGCGTCGACCCTCGCCTGGAGATCCCTATCAGCGCGAAACTCGGTGATAACGTCGCGGGCCGGTCAGAAAACATGCCATGGTATGAAGGCCCCACGATTCTGGGAGCCCTCGATCAGTTCGAAAAAACCGCCCAACCCGTCAATAAACCCGTCCGTTTCCCCATTCAGGACGTCTATGAAGTCGGCGGGGAACGCCTCGCCGTGGGACGCGTCGAAAGCGGCACGCTCGAACGCGGCGCCGAATTGACATTCCTGCCCGGCCAATCCCGACGCAGAATTGCCGAAATTAGAAAATACCAGGAAACGGATCTCGCGAAAGCCGAGCCCGGCGAATGTATCGGTGTACTTTTCGAAAAAGACGGGGCTAAACGGGGGGAAGTCGGCTGTCCTCCTGATTCCCAGCCCCGTCTGGCCGATACAGTCCAGGCCAACGTCTTCTGGATGATGCCCGAAGCGCTGCATCGTGGCGAAAATCTTTCCATCCGTTGCGCTACCCAGGAGAAATCCTGCAGGGTCACCTCAATCCGGGAGAGAATTGACTCCGGCACACTTGAGCACATCGCCCGCGATGCCGAGGAACTGGCGGATACGGAAGTGGGCGAAGTCACAATCCAGACCGAAACGCCGATCGTCACTGAACCGTTCAGCGAGATTCCCGAACTCGGGCGTTTCGTGCTGCTCCGCGGGCAGGATGTGGTCGGTGGTGGTATCGTCACCGGTTCTTGAACCGGCTACATCGGGCAACCCAACCTGATTTGACCCAGAGGAAAAGTCATGATCTTCGGTTTTGGGAGCAAAAAGAAAATATTCGGTATCGGTCTTGACGGATTTCCGCATTCCCTGGCCACCCGCCTGATGGAAGAAGGCCACATGCCCAACCTGCAGCGGCTCGCGGCCGAGGGCACATTCCGGGAAATCAACAGCGTCTACCCGACCGTCAGTAACGTGGCATGGGGATGCTGGCAGACCGGCGTCTCGCCGGCCGAGCTGGGAGTGTTCGGATTCGTCGAACTCGACTCCGACCTGAGCCTGCGTATCCCAAATGCACGCGACATGAAAGCAACCACGATCTGGGAGAAGATGACAAAGAAAAAACGCCCGATCGTATCCCTGAGCGTCCCAATGACCTGGCCGGCACCCGAGGTGGAAGGACTTCTGGTGAGCGGATTTCTCGCGCCGAAACTCGACGAGCGAGCGGTTTCAAGCCCCGAGGTTCTGCGTAAACTGCGGTGGACAATGTATGAAATCGACACAGATCCCGCCCTCGCCCACCAATCGCTCGATGATTTTCAGGAAGCGCACGAGCAAGTCAGCACCCGCCGTCAAACCACCGCCCTGGAACTGATGGAAAGTGAAGAGTGGGACCTGTTTTTCGTGCATGTGATGGATACCGATCGGATTAACCATTTCATGTGGGAATATCAGCATGAACCCGAAAGCCCGCGCGGACGTTATTTCCACGAATTCTACGAACAAATTGACGATTTCATCGGCCGGGTGGCAGAAAAACTGGACGATGATACCGAGCTGCTTATCCACAGCGATCACGGGTTCTGCGATCTCAAATGGGAAGTCCAGCTTAATCGCTGGCTCCGGGAACAGGGCTACCTCGAGCTGGAAGATGAAATCGATCCCCGTAATCCATTCCAGTCCATAAAACCCGACTCCCGGGCTTTCTCGCTGGTGCCGGGCCGGATTTACATACTTACCAAAAATCGCTGGGAAACAGGGCAGGTCTCTGACGTGCAATACGAAGGTTTGCGGGAGGAGATCGCCGGGAAACTTGAAAGTTTCGCCCACCCTGAATTCGGCGAATCGGTCTGCAGGAAAATTATGACCCGCGAAGAGGCTTTCAAAGGCCGTTATTCCCACCTGGCCCCGGATCTTCTGGTCGATCCTCAGAATGGCTACGATTTGAAAGCCAAACTCGGGGACGGACCGGTTTTCGAACGCGGAGTGTTGAACGGCATGCATACTTACGACGATGCAATGCTGGTAGCCAGTGAGGGGCTGGAAAACACCGCAAAATCGGAGAATGTTCGTGAAATAGGTGCCAATCTCGCGCGGTATCTGGTGGGCTGACAGTCCACCGCAGATCTCCTCCGAGAAGGTGGCGACCGTACGGCAGTTCATAGTTGAGTCCATAGGCTACCGCCGATCGTGCGTTTGTGAGCTACACCACGGGGGGCCATACTTTTCCACGACGAGCGCGTCAGTGCCCCCGGGCTGTCATATGCAGCCCTTTCAGGGCTCGGCAACGGCAGGGCGCCGAGGGCCTTCAGCCTTCTCTACCCCGGGCTGTTATCTGCCGGGCCGTTGGCCCTGAGAAGCGCTTTCCCGGCAATCCTGTCACTGCAATGCGGTATGCGGCGACTACCTGTGTAGCCCTCTGCCATGCCGTGAGCCACAGGCGTACTTACGCCTTCATCTCCAAACGAAAGCCACGAAACCCATGTGGCACAGCCTCTCCAGGCTGTGGACCGGGTCGTAAGACCCGGATTCGTTGTCGTTTGTTCAGGAACGGAATATGCGGCGTGGCGGACAATCGTATCAGCACCGGTTCGTGGGTGAACCCCGCCGGCGGAGCCGGCTGTGGAGTGCGGTGGCTCGCCACCGCTTTGCCGTTGTTTTTCGTCGTTTTGCGACGAGACCCGCCGGTTTGTGCACCGCGTTCTGAACTCCAGCCCCGCAGAGCGGTTCTGAAGTCCAGTCCGCTCCTGATACGGTATTTGGGTAGCGGATTTTTGGTGGGCCTTCAGTCCACGATAACGGCGTTTGAGACGGATAACTTTCTCTCTCAAAACGTTGGGATACTTACACGAGACCGCTTACTTCTGCGTCACCCCTTCGGGGTTTGGAAATTATGTGGCGTGTCCGAATCACGGGGCTTGCCCAAACAACGGGCGCGCCCCGGGCTATGTCTGCGACCGCCCCTTCAGGGGCTCAAAACAGCATAACACACTTAGTGAGCTAATCGCCGCGCCGCCGGCGCAGGATGTTGACATATGTCATGAAAGGCGAATGATGAGCTTCTGCGGCA
>JBKHIT010000098.1:0-11533 GCA_046538485.1 Candidatus Brocadiia bacterium
GCCAGTATTTCCTGCCACGATTCACCGTCGTTGACCTGCGCACACTGAGTGAAACTGTCGCCATAAGTATTGATTCGACAGGGCTTATCAGCGTAATTGATCATTTTCCGGTGCCCGCCATGGCTCTCGTAATTGTACGCACACAACGTATCTTCCATGCCGTCGCGAAAGGTATAATCCCTGAGCACATAACCCAATTCCGGGTCGAAGTCGATGAATGAAGGTCGGTCGGGATCCAAAAGACGTTCAATTTCTTCCGGAAGATACGCCGCCGTATGGAGCAATTCTTTTACGTCGCCTGACATCTCAGTTCCTTTCCTGTGCGGGACGAGCATTATCGCAAATTGGAGAACTGGCGTATATTCTAACAACAGAATCGGGAAAGTCATTCGAGTTTCTGAGAATACTGGTTTTGGAGCTGTATAAGCGAGACCCTTTTCTGGGAATGTTTTTCCCTTGCTTTCCGTTCAATGTGCCAGGAATTTGACTGATGGATTCCACCTGGCTACATTTCCCAATAAGGAGGCGGTATTATGAAAGAAACACTCGGACGCATTTTTGCGTGGGTGGTGATAATCCTTATTTGTTCCGCGCTTTTCGGAGGTGGTTTTGCCTTCTGGGGTTATTACAGAGCAGCAACCGCGTCGTCTTCTCATAGACGTCACGAGGCTGTGAATGATGCTATGGAAGATACTGCGGAGGCAATGAAGAGGCGGTTTGTAATCGGAAGTATTGTCGGTGCAGCAGCCGGGGCTGTTTTTATGTGGGGTATTGATCGCAAAGTCTACGGCAGGTCCGAATAATGTCAGATAAACACGCTGCACGTATTACAAAGCCCCTGAGAAACGCCATGGGGGCGGGCCTACGTAATTTACAATGAACTATTGCGTCACATTGATTCGCGGCTCTGCCAGACCAGCGAAAACCTGATTAGCCATTTTATAGACAAAAAGTCTGGGGAAGTGGCATGACCAGCAAATGGGTGCAAAGAACCTCTGATCGTCCTTTTTTCTTAAGAACGCCTGGTCGATACGCTGGAAAATATCGCAAATACCGCTAAAATGATTGAGTCGGTTGTGCGGATACCTCATGCGTCCGACGAAAACTCAATACGTGCAGCCTCTGACCTGTACAGGAAGCATTTTAACCCTATGGGGAGACGTCAGGAAATGGCTATAATTAAGTTTCGTTGTCCTTTTTGTGAACAAAAGTGTAGTGTGTCAGTCGAACATGCGGGGAAAATGGGGAGTTGCCCAAAATGCGCCGAATTGATAGAGATGCCCGCTGAGAACGCCGAAGAGTTCAGGGATGAAATGCCAGGTGATACGGATGATTCTCAGGGGATAGTTCTGGGAGATGCTACTGACGAGCAATAGTCAGTAATTGATTTGTGACAGCGGCGTTTGTCTCACGTTCCATTAGCGTTTTGCCTGCCTTTATTGACGAATTTTGTTTCGTCGTCCGCCATCGTGCGTTTTCCCATCCGACGCCACATACTGCGTGTTGAAACGGTAAGAAGCAACAGATGAACGGGCCACCCCAGAAGCAGCGCAGGGCCCAGTCCGATATGTGGCTGCAGAAAATGGGCGACGCCGATCATGGCGGAAAATGAGAACATTAACGCCGGGATCTGTCGAGCAAGTGTCCACAGGCTATGTCTCGCTTCGTAAGCGGCGATTACACCTATCATCGGGAAGACCGTCATAAAACCCTGCAGGTAGCGTTTCAGAATTACAAGTCCTCCCACCACACAAAGAATTATCGGAAGTTTGAGGTGAAGTGGGAGACTTGTGCGGTGGCCGGGTTCTTCTTTGAACGGGAGGGAAAAGTGCAGAATGATCCCGACCAAAACGGCGGCGGCCAAAACCAGTCGGAATGCTGCCTCGTTTTTTGGTACATGTTGGGCCAGCAGTAAGCCGAGCGCTACGTAAGTCAGAGCGCTGACGATTATACTCGGGACGACGGGTACGTTAACTTTGCGCTGAAGACAGTAGACCATTCCGATATAAAGCAGAAGAAGGAACAGTCCGCCGATGTGTGTGGCGTTGATATCGATGCCGAGTGCAAGTGATGCCAGAGTAAACGGGACGGGAAGAGCGTAGATGAGGGCTTTCCAGCGGGGATTGAATGTGTAAGCGAGGATTGTCGCCTGGCTTGCGACTCCCATTACGAGGGCGAGGTCCCAGAGGCTGAGCGATCTCACGGCATCTCCCGGCAGTACTCAGATTCAAAAGGCACAAGAAATGGCGCGCCGGGAGGGATTCGAACCCCCGACCGTCGGATTAGAAATCCGATGCTCTCTCCCCTGAGCTACCGGCGCGCCGTCGCGATATTCTTCGTTGCCCATTGAGGATATCCCAACCGTACTCTCGACGCAAGTTTCACACTTGTTCGTCCGTTGCATCCAACGTTGTGCGCCGCAAATTCAACCGGGGTTCCATTGCGCTTAGCCGTAATCCTGAACGGCTGAGCGCGGATATTTGATTAATTTAAGGCAATAATTATTATAAGGTTTGTTAAATTAAAGCTTTACGTGTGAAATGCAAACTGGCTTTTTGTACGCACTTTGTAATCGCGCACCTGTACCACTGAGGACGCTGTAAACACGGTCCAAACATCGATGCCTGTTACAAAGCAAAGGCCCCCGACAGGAGCGCCCTCCAGGCTGGTCCGATGTGGAATTTTAACTTCCGGCAATCATGGGAATTTGCCTGATACCGTGTGCGTCTCTAAACCCCTTCGCCGACGGGCCTAAGACGGACCGCTTATTACAATGTTTCCATTATTTGTGCGAAATATTGGGCAAAATCGTTCAGTTTTTCTTCAGCCTGAGTTTCGGGATTGAAATCCTCCAGCGAGACGTAACCGTCGTATCCGAGC
Source organism: Candidatus Brocadiia bacterium (assembly GCA_046538485.1). Taxonomy (GTDB): domain Bacteria; phylum Planctomycetota; class Brocadiia; order SM23-32; family SM23-32; genus JBKHIT01. The sequence continues at coordinate 2,881 of JBKHIT010000098.1, forward strand.
TGTTTCAGTATCGCCATAATTTCGCACCAGTCCAGAAGTCCTTCCTTGAGCGGGCACCACTCGTAACCCCAGTTCGCCTGGCCGAGATCATTTGTGCCGAGCACAACGGGTCGGGCATTCTTGACATGAATATGAGCGAGCCATGGTTGAATCATACTCAGGCCATATTCCGGTCTTTCATAGCCTTCCCAAACCATATTGCCCGGGTCCCAAAGGATTCCAACGTGTTCTGGGTCTTTTCCCTCAACGAAACGCCGGGCCGCACTCGCACTGGGAATTAATCCACCATGATGTGTTTCAGCTATTGCTTTCACACCCATTTCTGCCGCTATCTGCTCGACATCGTCCCACTGACTTTGTGTCGCCGCGAGGGCTTCTTCGAAATCCTCAATTTCGCTTCCGCCGATCCCGACACGTATTGCGCTGGCGCCAAGGATATTCGCGGCTTCCATCTGTCGTTTCAAGTCGTCGCGATCCGTCGGGTCCGGACTGCCTGCCAGACTCGACGCTGAAAGGCCATGTTGTTCCGTGATGTTCGCAATTTCGGAGGCTTTTTCTACGACACTGTCTCTGGGAATCGTCGCGCGGTTACTGCCCCAGAAACGTCCGCCGTCTTGGGGATCGAAAGCGATCTCATCGGGCACATCCGAGACGCGCCATTCGACGCCCTTTATGTCGAGTTCCTCCAGTTTGTCGGCCGCTTCTTCAAAACTATACTCCGGGCAGGCGAGCGTGTAGACGCTGAGTTTCATGATCGTCTCCTGAAAATGATACGGTAAATGCTAAAACTAAAGCAGTCCTGCATAACCTTCCCCAGGTTTTCGCCCCCCCACCGCCCGGCGTCGGAGGAGCGAATGCTCAGTTATTGTAAAAATGTGGGCTCACAAGCCCGAGCCTATTTCGATGATTTCCCAGGCTTTTTCGCCATCCGCACCGGGGCTCTTGACCACATCGCCGACCTGGTGGCCCATGAATTTCTGGCTCAGCGGCGCCTGATAAGAATAAATGTTCTCCCGGGGATCAGCATCCCACGGCCCGAGGAAGCTCATGGTGCGTTCCTCACCGGTGTGTTCGTCGCGCACCCGGATGTGGCTCCCGACGGTGACATGTTCGGTATCGGGCATTTCAGGCGGGATTATTCGGGTGCGGGAAAGCTCATCCTGAATCGCCGCGGCTTCTTCGCTCAGTCGTGACCGCTCCTCAAGCGCTGCGGTATATTCCGCATTTTCGCTCAAGTCTCCAAAATCGGCCGCTTCTCCGATCTGCTTTATCACTTCCGGCATACGTTCATCAACGATCTGTCGATATTCTTCACGTCTTTTCTCCATTCCCTCCTCTGTTGTGTAAATAACTTTTTCTTTCCAGGGAGGGGTGGCGGTTCGAAAGAGTTTCGGGCGTGTCGCGCGAATGGCCCGAGCGACGCGTGGTCTGGCAGTATCGCCCAACCCTTGATTGCGATCGACCTGTCCGCTTAAGGCCAGCACAACTTCGTCGGTGCTATTTTCGAGCGCCTGTTCGATCGCCTTTTCCCCTTCTCCTGTCAGCAAATCCCGAATTTTCGACAGGAGCTGTTTCCGCTCGGTTTCCGGGTGAGATCCGGGCCGGCCAAGTGACGATGTTATTGAAAGCAAACGGCGCAATATGGCCATAGCGTCCATATTTTCCGGCAGGTTTTCGTCTCCGTAGCGGACGAAACGGTGCCATAACCAGAGGATCGCTCCCGGGTGTGCATCAGGACGTTGTAACGCGCGCTTGAAAACATCTTCAAGAAGTTCCGCGCTCTCTGCCGCACGCAATTTTTCAATGGCTGTCCCAAAAGCCGCCTGCGGCATGAAGGGGCAGACTTCGGCGAGTAGCTGTGTCCAATTTTCAGGCGTCCATTCCGGCAGAGCCTGGATTATTTCGTTGCGGATTCTCTTTTTTCCCCTGGGATCTTTGAGAGCATCTCGCAAATCCAATTCTCCTACCAGCTGGCGCGTGTCTGGTTGCCGGGGCACTTCGGCGCCGGGATATTCTTTGCTCAAACGGTCCCGGAGAGCGATGGCGCCAAGGCGAATCTGGTCGGATTGCTTTTCGTTCGCGGCCAGTCCTGCCAGTTCGCTTCCGATGTGACAAATAAGCTCGTCTGCTTCATCGCCCTTGAGATTTTCCGCGAGAATTTGATACACAAACGATAGCTTTTGCGCTGACTCTTTTCGGTCAAATTTGCGTTTTAGTTGATCGCCCCGGCTCACCGGTTCAGAACGGAGAAATAGGTCCGGGTTACTGCTGGCAGTCATGCCAATGTTGGGCGATTGCTCAAGTGCCTTTTTGGTTTTGGACCACCAGCTTGCCCAGCTATTTTTGCCGAGAGCCGGACGCAGATAACGGCGGATGCGCTTCAAAGGGCTGCGTCCCCCGAATGTCTGGAGGGTGAGCGTTACAAGACGCTCGGGGTCTTCTTCAGCGAGCTCATTCACTCGCTTTTGTTCGAACATCACAAGAGCCCGAATATCATCCGGCGGCAGCGTTTGAACTTTCTCCAGATCATCGGGTTTAAAGTTCCGCGTCGCGTTTTCGAACTCAACGATGACACCATCATCGGGATCGATTCTTTCGACGCGCCCGATTTTAGCACCCGGGTCGACACGGACATATCTTCCCGGGCAGAGTTCTTCGAGGATTTCCAACCTGTCTTCGGCTTCGTCGAGCGGCAGATCGGACCGGTCGAGCGTCCATTTCATGAGCGCATCGGCCCGTTCGGTACGTCCATTGATGGCGCGGTAGAGATCGACCGCTTCTTCGCGCATCATGTCACTGCCCGGCAGCAAACTGCAACCTTTGCGGGCGGTTTCCAGGGCTGCCTGGAAGCGATCCTCTTCGCGGAGGGCGGTGATCAGGTACCAGAGCAGAGTCTCCGCAAGTTCAGCGCCATCCCCATGATTGACAAGCACATCGGCACCTTTCAGCAGAAACTCCCAGGAATCGAGGTCATCCTGCAGAGCGCTCATCCAGATATCTTCGACCTCGTCCAATTTTCCTTTACGGGCGAGTTTCAGCAAATCTTTCATGCACAACTCCGCTGAGGCAAAGATTTAAAACGTCGGCCGTGAGCTGGCGAACTGACTATAAACTGACATTATAAGTACATTTTCTCGCCGGAGCACACGAAACGGCAAAAGATTGCATTTTCCCCGGGCCAAGCGTCCGTTACAATATGTTTAAAGTAAGTTTTCCAACTCTCTCAGGGGATCGTGAAATGCGGTTTATCCTCGTGACAGCTTTTGGTGTTTCATTCGTCCTGTCACTTTTATTGACGGCGATCGTGAGAAGAATCGCTCGGCGTCTCAACTTTGTTGACGTGCCGGGCGGACGGAAACAACACGCTGAGCCGACGCCTCATGGTGGCGGTATTGCCATTGTGACCGCCTGTTCTGTGACCGTTCTGGGGGCTGCATTCGGGGCCTTTTTTATTGAACGAAATCCGGATTTCATGCACCTCTCGACGGTCATTTTGCAGGATGTCGGTCGCGCTGTCGACCGGTTACCTCTTCTGATTAAGGTATGTGCGGGCGGAATCGCCATCGCCCTGTTCGGTTTGTGGGACGACATTCGTCCTTTTCGGCCGTTGACGAAACTGATTTTGCAGTTTGTCATCGCGGGTATTATCGTTCTGTCAAGCGGCATGCGCATTTCGATGTTCATTCCTTATGACTGGGTGCAGGCTGCCATCACAATCGTATGGATTGTTCTGCTGACAAATACTTTCAATCTTCTGGACAATATGGACGGGTTGAGCGGTTCGATGGCTTTTATCTGTGCGGGTGCCCTTCTCATCCTGGTCCTTCAAAGCACGCAGTTCTTTATCGCCGGTTTACTACTGGCCTTAGCCGGAGCCCTGCTTGGGTTTTTATTTTTCAATTTTCCTCCGGCGTCAATATTCATGGGCGACACGGGCAGTATGTTCATCGGTTATATTCTCGCAACGGCGACGGTTTTAACAACGTTCGTGAACGCTTCCGGGTTCAACCCGCTGTTCCCGGTTATCGTTCCCCTCGTTATTTTTGCGGTGCCGCTCTACGATACGGCGAGCGTGCTTTTAATCCGTTTGCATCACGGTAAATCACTGCTTACGGGCGACCGGAACCACCTCTCGCATCGCCTGAACCGGCTGGGAATGAGTGAACGGAGGGTGCTTTTCACGATTGCTTTGTTGACCCTCGCCACATCCCTGGGGGCCACCCTTCCCTACGGGTCGTCATTTTGGCGGGCAATTGTGCCTGTTCTGCAGGCATTAGCTGTCGTTGGGGCACTGGTTCAGCTCGAACTGGCGGGAAGCGAAATCAGCTATCCGGAGATCGATGATGCGGAGGACACCGAAGAGTGAGCCGAGATGGGCATTCTGCTGCCCTTCTCTACCCTCTCCTTGCTCCTGCTTTACAACATTCATTTTGAAATGAATATGGTCGGGGTAACTGGCGCTCGTTTGAACGGTCGGAACCATCTTCGTCGTCATTTGCTTCGCACGGCGACTGGCCTTCGTTTGAAGCGGCGGTAAGAGTTTTCGTGGCAGCATCTTCACCCGAGAAACTGCATGGCAATAGATGGACTGCCCCTGAACCGTAGCGACGAAAAAAGTCCGAAATGTTCTATGAGGCAGCCGTATTCTTCGCCCACGGAACCGTGTCCCCCTGGAACATGATGGCGAAACGCGTGACCAATGCGCCGAGCAACACGTACCCAAGAAAAGTCTGGAAAGCGCTCAGTCCCTGCGCAAGCGGGCGTTCAGGATTCGGAGACATATCACCATAGCCAAGGGTCGTCATGGTGACCGATGAGAAGTAGATCGCCGGAACAAGACGACTCTCAGGCGGGTAGGCAGCCAATGTCCCCGTGCACTCGGCCTCCCCACCCATTGGTTCAGGCTCCGCTGGCTGCTGGTGGGGGCGGGCGGTTTGCTCATTGGCGGCTTTTGCCCCCGGCGGATGTTCGACTTAAGGTGGGCTTTGATTCGTGGATGAATGCGCGCACTGTCCAGGCCAACGCCGGTAAAGTCTGTTTCGGTGTCAACCACGGTGTTGCCCTACAGGCGAGTTTCCCCGTCCACCCTGGCCCCGTTGAACTCAGCGCCCTCCAAGTGCGCGCCTGCGAAATCAGTTCCGTTGACATGGGCCCAGTGCAGGTTCGCTCCCCTCAAATTAGCACGCTTCAAGACAGCATGTTGGAGTCTAGCGTGCGCGAGCTTGGCATCACGTAGGTCTGCACACTGTAGGTCCTGATCCTTTAGGTCAGCCTTCTCGAGCAGAACCGGCTTGTCGGGGTTGTCCTTTCTCCACTTATTCCAGTTATCGACCGAGGACGTGATGCATTCGTACTGCTTTTGACAGCACTGGCTCATGTGATAGCTCTCCGCAAGATCGGGGCCGAAACCGGAATATAGGCATATCTTACAACAAATGGGCGTGGTGTTGCTACCGACAACGGCTACAACCGGATGTGCACCAGGAACTGCGTCAACGGGCCCATTTGTCGAGCCCGTTTATCAGCCCCGACAGCATCCGGGCGATCTCTTGCAGGTTGGCCTTCAGCCTGCGTGCCTGGCGTCTTCCAAGAGCTGGCGCCGACGCGCAAGTTCCAACAGGGGGACACACTCCTGTACGGAGCCCCTGGCGATGCCGAAGAAGTTCTTGCGGTCTGCCTTGGTGAAATGGCCGTTGCCTGCCGCGAGAGCTCGCGGGAGCGATGTTGGCGGCTATGGAGAGGGAGGCGCGGTTGAGCTGATCGGAGAGAAAACCGTAGCCGCAGGGGAACTTCTCGGTAAGGGCGGCTACCCCGTCGGCGAAGTCGACGGCCTTCTGGTAGACGGGTAATCGCTGGAAAATGCAAACAGGCTTGGAAATTCCAACAATCTCGGGCGCGTTCTGAACTCCAGCCTCCGGCTGAAGTCCAGTCCGCTCATGGGGTGTGCTCCGGAAATAGGGGAAGCGCTCCTCTGTTACCCTTCATGAATACGAGTTTAGGCTCTGGTATGTCGTCCGAAAAAATGTGTGTCGCACGGCTGCGCGGGCGGACGGATCAAAACGAACGCTCAAGTCGGTTGTAAGGAGATGCTGCAGGATTGGTGGTGCCCAAAAACAAACCTGAGAACACCTGCACAGCCCCGGTTATCCCCCAATAAGCACCGGTTCACCGTCGGCCGCGCTCCGGTAAATCGAATCAAGCAACTCCATCACGATCAGTCCTTCCTCCCCGGTGGCGATGTGCGGCTGGTCATTCACAATGCAGTCGACAAAGTGGTACATCGAGCTGTGAACGCCGGCGCCGGTCTGGTGGAGGGTCTTATCGTACTGGTATCCGCCTTCGGTGGTGTGCACTTTCGCCTCAAAATCATACCCTTCCCCGACGTTCTGGTAGATCAATCCCCCTTCGGTGCCGAGTACCCTGGTTTCCATGAGTTCGTTTTCTCCAATATGGGCAGCCCAGGACGCTTCGGCCTCAAGGGTGGCGCCGTTGTCGAACTTGATCAGCGCAACGGCAAGATCTTCGACGTCGAATTTTTTGCCTTCTTCTTCGGCCGCGGTCGAGGCCAGGTAGTCGTAAGTGCTACCGAGCACCCAGCTGGGCTGAGGGTACCCCATCAGCCAGAGCGCCAGGTCGATTCTGTGAACGCCCAGATCAATCAACGGACCGCCGCCCGCCAGCTCTTTCTGCCCGAACCATCCGCCGAAACCGGGCATACCCCGACGGCGGAGCCAGATAGTGCGGGCGAAATAGACATCTCCGAGTGTTCCGGCATCCACCTGTGATTTCAGTGCCTGCGCCACCTCGTTGAACCGGAACGAGAAATTAATCATGAGACGTTTCCCCGCGTTCTCGGAAGCAGATATCATCTCCCGTCCTTGTTCGGCGTTCATTGCCATGGGTTTTTCGCACAGCACGTGGCAACCTTCTTCGAAAGCCTGAATTGTAAGCGGTTTATGAAACTTGTTGGGGGTGGCCACGCTGACCACATCGAGGTCTTCCTGGTCCAGCATAACCTCGCCTGACGGGTACAGATTCTCCACCGCGAACTCCGCGCCGACCTGATCGAGTCGGTCCTCATCCAGATCGGCAACCGCGACCACTTCGGCGTTCGGGTGTTCCTGGTATCCTGCAACGTGACCGCGTCCCATCCCGAGACCAATGACTCCAGCTCGTAATTTTTCCATTTGTGCCTCTTCCTGAATTCAACTGTGGGAAATACAATGACCGAGACGTCAAGGCGGGTAAGTATGACGGCTGCAATTCCATCGGTCAAGCAACGGGTGATTGAGAACCAGGCGCATGATTACTGGAGGGAGTGGGCGAATGCGGACAGGAACGTTCAGCGCGCCGGGCAGCTCCCGGCGCCACGTTTTTGGTAGTACTGCTGATGGTACTCTTCCGCCCGATAGAACGGTCCGGCTGGTTCGATTTCCGTCACGATCGGTTTTTCATACGTGCCGCTCTGATCGAGCTTGCTCTTCGATTCTCTGGCAAACGTCTCCTGTTCTTCATTGTGATAGAAGATGGCCGATCGATACTGGCTGCCGACGTCCGGTCCCTGCCGATTTCGGGTGGTTGGATCATGGCTGTCCCAGAATACGTCGAGCAATTCTTCATAGGACAGTTTGTCGGGGTCATATTCGACGAGAACGGCCTCGGCGTGTCCTGTGTCCTTCCGGCAGACCTCTTCGTAGGTCGGATTTTCGGTCGATCCGCCGGTGAATCCGACGGTTGTATCGACGACGCCGTCCAGTTTCCGGAACGTCTCCTCGACGCCCCAGAAACATCCGGCGGCAAAAGTGGCTTTGGCCAATTCTATATCTCCTTGTTTCGGGGTTTCAGCGGGTTGTTGAACGGTGTTTCCGCACCGCAGCGATACCGAAAGAATAGCACCAAGGGCAAAGATGACCGAAATTGCTGTGATTCTCAATGTCAACATCTCCATAGTGGAACGGACCAACAGTCCATTTTAACATGTTGCCGACAAAAGGAACAGGTCTGAAACGGCATTTTGCTTGACAGAAATGCCCATGCCCGGTAGAGTTTAGATCCCCACTTTTACCGTCGGGGCGTGGCTCAGTTTGGCTTAGAGCGCTGCGTTCGGGACGCAGAGGTCCCCGGTTCGAATCCGGGCGCCCCGACCATCGTTAAGATTAAGCCCTTCTGCCAGAAAGCAGAAGGGCTTAATCTTTTACTCCTCGATAGTGGGGCAACTTGTCGGGAGTCGCCCGGTGAACGATCTTCACGCCGATAAATGCAGGGGAACGGTACGCTAGCCCGGATTTTACGGATAATTGGAAGCCATTCTTGCCAAATCAGGGTAGAATCTTTATTGAAAACCGTTCACAACCCTTCTCAGCCAAAAATCCGGGCTAAAAAAACGGCGTATAAATCTGACAACTTAAAATCAGTGATCACCAACGAGGCAAACGCTACTTTGAGAAACGGTTGGCCTTAACTGCTTTTTCACAAGTAAGATACAGAAATCTTCCGGCACAGTAGCACTGACCGGACAGTTTGAACACTTCTTGTTGTTGTAAGTTCTTACACCTGAACGGCATGCGCCGTTTTATATAGCCTGCATCCGTAAGATACAGGCTAGCCTGAACTTTACGGATATCCTGCCGTTATCTGGCGTAAGCAATGCTTT
>JBKHIT010000099.1:0-11489 GCA_046538485.1 Candidatus Brocadiia bacterium
GTCCCGAAGGGGCGCCTGAGAGAGAGCGGGTTGCTGGTCGAGGGTGAAATGATGATGGACTGGATCACTCCATCTTTCTGGCATAACAGAACGGTAAGGGCCATTTCCCAACCTCAACCGCCCCGTCGGGGCGGGTCATTTGGTGGCGCGCCACCAATCCCCCGGCTCCCGATGGTCACCGGGGGCTACGCTCTCAGTCGCCCCGTTCGGGGCTGCTGCGGATATGCGGCACGAAAACCAAAAGCATTTCGCCCACGTGGAAATTCGATCACTGGGTAATCGCATAAGAACAGGGGCCCTTGCCTGAGCGATCCTGGAGCGGGGACAGCGACGACGAACGAGCGGTGATCGGTGATCTGTGATCGGTTGGTCAGACGTCAGAGGGCAGAGGTCAGGAACGGACAGAAGTCAGAGGTCAGAGGTCAGGAACGACAACGGCACAGGCGAACGGCGATACGGCAACGGCGGAACGGACAGAGGGCAGAGGACAGATAGGAAGCTGGGAAACTATGAAGTTGCGAAGATAGGGGCAACGGCTTCACGGAACACGCGGCCGACAAAGTCTACGACAAAGTTTGATGGCGATGGCAGGCGGGTTTCGATGGGGCATATCTTCGCATTTTGCGTGTTTCACGGGCCGATTTATAATATGCTATCAACACAATGAGGCTGGACGGACATGGAATTCGGCCGACTGATATCTGTTGGCTGGATTTTGTCCTGAGCCAAAAAATGAAAACGAGAGGACTGTATTATGGCATTTGATCCCAAACAACCCTACAACAACCTGCCTCCTCTCCCCCCCGATGCGGATTTGGAACCGAAGCCAGTGTTAAAACAGTGTATTTCGGCCCATCGAGCTCTGGCCGAACTCAAAGGCGCAGGGGAACTGATCCCGAATCAATCCATTCTGATAAACACTATTCCTCTTCGAGAGGCTCAAAGTAGCTCGGAGATCGAAAACATAGTCACCACGAGCGACCGTCTTTTCCGGGCTGCGGTGGGCAAAGACGCTGACGTCGATCACGCTACGAAAGAAGTTCTGCGATACAGGACGGCTTTGAAAAAAGGTTGTGATCTTTTGAAGGTGCGACCGCTATCAACAAATTTGTTCACTCGCATATGTTCGGTGTTGCGAGCCAAAACCATGGATGTTCGAAAGGTGCCGGGCACTACAATTCAAAATGAAACAACGGGCGAGAAAGTGTATACCCCGCCCGAAGGGGAAGAGATTATTCGGGATAAACTGGCGAATCTGGAAGATTTTATCCACCGGGATGATGCTCTCGACCCACTGGTTCGTATGGCGGTGATCCATTACCAGTTCGAGGCAATTTATCCATTTCATGATGGTAATGGGCGAACAGGTCGGATTATCAACATCCTCTATCTTATGTCAGAGGATTTGCTCGATATCCCCGTCCTGTATCTCAGTCGACATATTGTTGAGAACAAATCTGATTATTATTCGTTGCTGCGGGGCGTCACTACAAATGGAGCCTGGGAGTCGTGGATCCGGTTCGTTCTTACCGCTGTTGAGGAAACCTCGATATGGACCTGCCAGAAGATTATGGCGATTCGGGATTTGCTGGAGGAAACGCTTGAGCAGTGCCGGAATAAACTTCCCGACCACGTTTATTCAAAGGAGTTGGTCGAGCTGGTCTTCGTGCAGCCGTATTGCAAGATCGCGTTCGTGGTGGATGCCGGGATCGCAAAGAGGCAGACGGCGGCGGAATACCTCAAGGAACTGGAAAAAATCGGTGTTTTGGAGTCATACAAAGTGGGCAGAGAACGAATTTTTGTGAATCCGCCGCTTTTGGAATTGCTGAGCGAGGCATAACAATATGTCGATGCCATCGACATGTCCGAGATATGTGTCGACAATGCCGGTATTTGTCGACATATTTTGTGGGGGGCGAAGGCGACAATAGATACGGCGCCGCAGTAGTAAACGGCGGGACGGCAATTGAGAGTTTAAACGAGCCAGATAAGGGGGACGAGCCAGATAAGGGGGACGTACCATCGCATGTCGCTGCAAAATAGCAGGATACGACAATAAACACCTTCTCAGAGGGCCTTACATGCGTTTTTCGGGGGGTGTTTTCGGCGCCTGACGGGCTGCGGCGGAGTACGGACGGTCTTTTTACCACAGAGGGCACAGAGAGCACGGAGAACGGCAGGAGAACGGCATTTTGCCACGATTAAACGGCATGACAGCGTGACGGCATGTTCCACTACAGGGGAAACACAGATCACAGGGAAAAGCAAGGCAACGGCGAACGGACGACAAAGTGCGCGGCAAAGCCTGCGATAAATTTGAACGACCATGACTGAGGCGGCGCTTTTATTGAAAACGCTTGACATGAACAATGTTGCAGACCCACTTGTTTCAATAAAGCCCCTTATATTACAATAAGAAAGTCGTGGGCGTTGCTTATTTCATTTGCCTTACATACACACGGATCGGAAACTCACAGTATGAAAACTCAGCAATCCAGTCGGACCGGCCGTTACGTGGAGCAGCCAGGTGGGTACAGTGCGTTCATACCGGCTCCTCTGCCCCCTGATCCGGCAGTGGATATGACCGGAGGGCTGAGCCAGTGTCTGTCGGATGCGGACCGCGCTGTGGGGCGCCTTGACGGTGTGGCGTCACTGTTGCCCAATCCGGATCTGTTTGTGGCCATGTATGTTCGGCACGAGGCGGTGCTTAGCTCCCAGATCGAGGGAACCCAGAGCACCCTGGAGGATGTGCTGGAGTATGAAACGGGGGCCACCCCGGATACCCAGCCCCGGGATGTTGAAGAGGTGATGAATTATGTTCGTGCGATGAACCATGGCCTCGAGCGGCTGGAGAAATTTCCGCTTTCGCTCCGGCTGATCCGCGAGATCCATGAGAAACTGATGGAGGGGGTCCGGGGACAGCACCGTAACCCGGGCGAGTTTCGGGAGTCCCAGAACTGGGTGGGGTCCCTGGGAACCAATCTGAATCAGGCTGACTATGTTCCCCCGCCGCCGCACGAGATGATGCAGGCACTGGGGAATCTGGAAGAGTTTTTTCACAGCTGTGAATCCATGCCGGTGCTGATTCACTGCGGACTGGCGCACGCGCAGTTTGAGACGATCCACCCATTTCTCGATGGCAATGGCCGAGTGGGGCGGCTGCTCATCACGTTCCTGTTGTGCCGAAGAAATGTGCTGGACCGGCCCCTTCTGTATTTGAGTTATTACCTGAAAGCAAATCGGTCCGAGTACTACGACCGTCTTATGAAAGCGCGGCATGAAGGCGACTGGGAAGGATGGCTGGAGTTTTTCCTGAACGGCGTGACGGAGACCAGCCAGGCGGCGACCGAGACGGCGCGGGAAATACTGGCCCTGAGGGAGCGGAGTCGTGACCGGGTGGGCCAGGAATTGTCGGGCAGCCCCAACGCGCTACGGCTTCTGGACTTTGCGTTTGAACGCCCGGTTCTGTCCGTGCGCATGGCAGAGGAGTCTCTGGACTGCAGCTACGGGACCGCCAGAAACCTGGTGGGAGAGTTCGAAAAATTGGGATTGCTGCGTGAGATCACCGGCCAGAAACGAAACCGAAGGTACAGGTTCGATCCATATATCGAGGTTTTTGAACGACAGTCTTTGCCCTCCCCCGGGAACGAAGAACTTCAGCAGATTGCCACGACGGAAGCCAGCTAAGGGGGACGTACCATCGCATGTCGCTGCAAAATAGCAGGATACGACAATAAACACCTTCTCAGAGGGCCTTACATGCGTTTTTCGGGGGGTGTTTTCGGCGCCTAACGGGCTGCGGCGGAGTACGGACGGTCTTTTTACCACAGAGGGCACAGAGGGTACAGAGGACGGCTGGGGATGGTATGACGGCCGGACGGCAACGGCACAGGGGGCCTACCACGAAGGGCACGAAGAGCACGAAGGACGGCGGTTGTCTGTGATGGGGGGCGGACGGGGAGGCTCCGGCACGACGCAGGGCTGAACCTGGCAAAGTTGGGCATAATCTTAAAATCCCGGAGGTTGCGCCGAGGGATATATGAGGGGTCGAAAATGTACAACACAATCACATGAACGCATCACAACCTGAGGGCCCTGCACCGCCCCGCTGGGGCTCGGGAATTATATCGGATGACCGATACCCCGGGGCTTGCCCAAACGACGGGGCGCACCCCGGGCTACGTCTGCCATCGCCCCGCTGGGGCTGAAAAAACACCGATCTTCGTGACCTTGGGGCATGTATCCGGGTCGGACCAAGCGAAGTTGTGTTTGACGAACTGGTTGCGGCAAAAAGCCCCCTCTATATGAGCGTTAAAGCGGTTTGCACCTGAGGCGCACAACTCACGCCCGAGGCGGATGAATGTTCGGGGGTGTTTTCGGCTGCTAACGGGCAGCGGCGGAGTACGGTAGTTGAGAGTTTCGAGTTTAGAGTTCAGTAGCCGGGTCTGCGAGTGCGGAGTTCGATAACCACGGCACACGCTTCCGCTGTTCAGTACGTTGCTTTCTCCGGCGCAGGACCGGAGGAGAGCGTTAAAGTTTGTTCTCCCGCATAGCGGCCAATCATGTTTCCACCGGGCCAGGGCGCAGCGGGGGCGGGCCAACGTGGTTCACTGAATACTTGCCCCAAGAGCGGCTGTAAGCCTTCTGAGAGGCCCCTTGAAATCCGTAAACGCTTTTTGAACAATAAGATACCATGGTACGTCCCCAATAAGAAGAAAAAGTACCTGTTCGACTATTGGATATAGCGAAATGAATAGGCAAAGTCAGACAACAGAGAATCAACGAATGATAGGTGCTGGGCAATTCTTGTTCGGCGGAGTGCTGCTCCTCGCCTTTGGTGCATTTCTGATATTCGAGTCAGTCATCGAAGGTTATGGAAATCTCACCATTGCCGGAGGTCTAGTGGTCCCTGACACTTGATTTTACCGGTTCAGAGCAGTTCTGCCGAGGTCAGTTCGAGGCGCGGCGCCAAAGGTGACCCAGCCGGGTCCCTGCGAAGCCGCAACGAAGAAATGGCCCGGCAGAATTGCTCCCTACGGGTCGTGCGCTGGCAGCCCATATGCGGTGTTGCAGTTCGGCGTGGACCCGTTTGGGTCGAACTTCTCACTGCGCCTTGCATATGCACTACCAGCGCCCGACTGAACCGGTAAAATCAAGTGTCAGGGACCACTAGTTAGCGTTTTCGGTGCGTATGTGCTCTTTGCTAAACGCAGAACCATCAACCGGGCACGGCTGATCAAGGCCGTAACAGTTGTGCCTCTCGTTTTCGGATCTGTTTTCACGTTAGCAGGAGGTACTGGTCTCCTGATGGGGTTCAGACCACATCCGATGGTCTCGGTTTCCATGGGGACCACTAGAATCGAAATCGTAGTAGGGGTAGTGCTCATAGTCATGGCCGCTGCATGGAGCTTGGTTACACGCGATCGCACCCGAGGTGGACAACTTTAAGCCCAAAAATACGCCACTCAATGATCGCAGACGTTGTCGCCGAGGTCGAGATCCTCGTCGAGCAGATCTTGCACGAGTTTCTCGGGTGATTCGGCGGGGGCGCCCACGACCACTTTGATATCGTTGTGGGCGAACATGTCCTGGGCCCGGGTACCCATACCGCCGGCGATAATGACGGATGCGCCCTGTTCGGCGAGGAATTTCGGCAGGACGCCGGGGGCGTGGGCAGGGGGTGTCACGCGTTCAGTTTCAACAATCTCTTTGGTATCATCGTCGACTTCGACCAGCGCAAATTCTTCGCAATGACCGAAATGCATCGCAAGTTTTCCGTCGGCAAGGGGAATCGCAAATTTCATCATGCACTCCTGTGGTTGTCAGTTGCTGGATTCAAGATCGAGAACCGTATCGACGACCGGCTGGAAAGCTTCTGTCGTTGCGCTTTCCGGGTGAATCATCACGTGGGGCCCCTCACCCTCGCAGGATAGCACCACCGCCGGATCGATGGGTATGCGTGCGAGAAACGGCACGTCCATCTCCCCGGCCATCGTCTCGCCGCCACCGGTACCAAATATGTCGGATTTTTCGCCGCAATGCGGGCAAATGAAACCGCTCATATTCTCCACCACCCCGAGCACAGGCAATTGAATCTGCTGGCAGAAGTTTATGCATTTCCGCACGTCGTTCAACGCAAGCCCTTGAGGGGTGGTGACCACAATCCCGCCATCAGCGTCCGGGATGAGCTGCCCGATTGAGAGGGGTTCATCGCCTGTGCCGGGAGGCAGATCGATGACCAGGAAATCAAGCTCGCCCCACCGCACGTCCGAGAGGAACTGCCGCAGAACGTTCATCTTCAGGGGCCCGCGCCAGATGACGGCGTCGTTGCGCGCCTGCAGAAGGAAACCGATCGACATGATCTTAAGGTTGTCCTGATAAGAGACGGGCACGATGTTTTCGCCGTCGGAACTCGCCCCCTGATCTTCGAGGTTGAATATCCGCGGGGCGCTGGGGCCGTGGATGTCGGCGTCGAGAAGACCGACCTCCCGGCCGGTCTCGGCCAGAGCTGCGGCGAGATTAGCGGCGACGGTACTTTTGCCGACGCCACCTTTTCCCGAGAGGACAACAACTTTGTGCTTAACCTGGGACATCCTCTCCGTGAGTCTTTTTTCCTGCTGTTTGATTTCTTCCCGGCGGTTGGTGACGCCGCTGTCGGCCCCGCCCGCCGGACATTTCTGTGTGTCGCTCAAAATGTGGTCTCCTTACCTGTTGAGTTCTTCCTGAAGTTCTTCCCAGAGGGATTCAATAGCCCGGGCAGCCGACCCTTCGGAATATTCGACGACTGTTTTCCCGGCCATCAGGGCGTCATTGACTTCGGAATCGAACGGTATCTGGCCGACGACCCGTGATCCAGAATCTTCGCAGCGCTGGTGGATTATGTCAACCTGTTCGGCATTGAGATCGCATTTGTTGATGGCCACGAGAGCTCTTACACCGAAGTGCTGGCAGAGCTGGAGAACCCGCTCCATATCATGCACCCCCGACAGTGTAGGTTCCGTGACGATCAGGACGAGATCTGCGCCGGAAATGGAGGCGATGACGGGACATCCGGTCCCGGGTGAACCGTCCGAAAGAACCAGAGACGCCCCGAAATCCGCCGCGAGGTCGCCCGCCCGATCCCGCACGCGTGTCACGAGTTTTCCGCTGTTCTCTTCGGCGATGCCGAGTCTTGCGTGGGAGACCGGGCCGTATTCTGAGCGTGATTCGTAACTTTCCCCGGTAACGGCATGCTCGCTGTCGATCGCCTCGACAGGGCAGACCAGCGGGCACAGGCCGCAACCCTCGCAGAGAAAATCGTCGACCTGGTACGTTTCCGAATCGCCGGCTTCTTCATGCACGATAGCTTCAAAATGGCACGCTTCCGCGCACTGGCCGCAGGCGATGCATTCTGTCGGGTCAACTGTTGCCTTAATTCCGCCGACGAAATCCTCGGAATCGATGATGCGCGGGTGGAGCAACAGATACAGATCCGCCGCGTCGACGTCGCAATCGGTGATTATTTTGTCATCGGACAGAACATCAAGCGAAGCTGCGACTGTCGTCTTGCCGGTTCCGCCTTTTCCGCTGATGATGGTGCATTCTTTCCAGCCTCCGCCGGATTTTTCACCCGGGGGTTCATCGGATGGTTTTCGTTCCGAGACCGAGACCAGATCAAGTTGGGGGACGTTTGGCAGGGGGGTGCCGACGAGTTTTGTGGCTTCCTGGAATATTTCCAGCACCCGTTCTTTCACTTCCGGGAAGGATTCTGCGAGCAGTTCGCCGCGAGAGTAGGCTTCGGCGTATTCACGGGCGAACGGGATGCGACCGATGATCGGCACGCCCACCTCTTCGGCGTAATCGACGATGAGAGTGTCTTCTCCGTCCGAACGGTTGACCACAATTCCAGAGGGGACTCCGACTTCGAGGGCGAGGGATGTGGCCAGTTTCAGGTCGCTCAGGCCGAACGGTGTCGGTTCCGTGACCAATATGGCGACGCCGGCTCCGCCGACGGCTTCCACCACGGGACAGGCCGTTCCGGGGGAGGCGTCGAGCACATTGATGCCATCGGGGTCGATCTGGTCTTTCACTCCCCGCACCACGGCGGGAGCGAGGGATTCGCCAACGTCGAGGAGCCCGTGTCCAAACCGGAATGGATGGTGGTTATCATCCACCTGAACTTCCCCGATCGGGGACGGTTCTTCAATCATGGCGTTTTCGGGGCAGATGAAACTGCAGACCCCGCAGGCGTGGCAGAGCTCCGGGAAGAGAAGGACCTTCTCTTTGACAAGTGCGAGGGCATTGTAGTTGCAGTGTTCCACGCATTTACCGCAGGCGGTGCATTTTTCGGAATCCCAGACGGGTTTCTGCACTTTCACACTTTCGATACGTGTGAAGTCCGGCCTTACGAAAAGATGATCGTTCGGTTCTTCGACATCGCAGTCCAGCAACGTAACCGGGAGTTCAAAATCCGGGCTTGTGGCAAGCGCAAAGGCCATATTTGTGGCGAGAGTCGTTTTGCCGGTGCCTCCTTTGCCAGAGGCGATAGCCACACTCAATCCTGCCAGATCATTACTTTCTTCCTGCTTTGACATTGGTAAATCCTGGGGTTTAGTTGTGCGCTCCCCAGTTGATGAGATCGGTGTTTGAAGTGTATTTCGATGCTGATTTTAGTTGAAATGTCCCTTACCAGTGTCCCTCGACATCAGCAGAATCAGCTTCTTCCAGTTCACCGTTTGTGAAGTCTTCGATCGCCTCCTCAACCGTTCCGGAGGCCCCGATCGCGACTCGAATATCGGCTTCTTTCAGAACGCGCATGGCTTTTGGGCCGATATGACCACTTACAACCCAATCGGCGCCGGCTTCCGACACGTTTGTGGCCGCCTGAATTCCTGCACCGCTGGGAGCATTGAGATTCTGTTTGTTGTCAACGACTTCATGTTCTCCAGACTGGTCATCGTAGCTTATGAAGTACTTCGCACGCCCAAATCGCGGGTCGATTTCGGCGGAAAGGCTTTCACCGGTGCTCGTTAAAAAAATCTTCATCTATTAATTCCGAGAGAGGGAAAAGTTGACGGAATCGGACACACGGCAAGCATTCGAAGGGCGCTTGCCAGAATTTAGAATTATCCGATTTTTTTGTGATATGCAAACGCTTACAGCTTAACGAGATTGCGGTCAAAGCGAAAACTGATAGTGATCACCTTGACCGCATTTCCCGTATCCTACATCTTACCGGCAAAACCGCGGGGAGCACAAGCGCACGGACAGAAAACACTCCAGGGCAACTCTCAGCCCGGAACCGTCAGAGCAACTCGTGCGATTTATCTCCGGGTTCAGCCAGACGTGTTAAGCGTTCTCTGTATCTTGTTCCAGTTCAGCGATGCGCTGATTGATTTGTTCGA
Source organism: Candidatus Brocadiia bacterium (assembly GCA_046538485.1). Lineage (GTDB taxonomy): Bacteria > Planctomycetota > Brocadiia > SM23-32 > SM23-32 > JBKHIT01. Next base: position 9,384 of record JBKHIT010000099.1, read on the forward strand.
GTTGCTGACTCAGCATTTCAGCCTGCTGGCTTAACATCGCCATTTCATCTTCCGGTGAGGGAGCGTAGTAGCTCCCGGCTGGCCCGGCGCCTTGAGCGGGTGGGGCATATTGAGCTCCAGCAGCCGGTGGCGCGTATGCTCCAGCGGGTGGCGCGTAACCGCTTCCATAAGCGGGCATACCTTGGGCCGCGCGAGCCCAACCGGGCACTCCCGTGGCGTAATACCAGTTTCTGCGGCCCCGGCCGCCACCACGGCCTCCACGGCCGCCGTATCCGCCGAATCCACCACGAACAGCGCCGTTCGTGAATCCTGGTGCACTATATCCTGCACAATAGCCAGCAGCACGACCCGTCATCGGGCCCATGCCGGCAGGCCCTGTTCCGTCTCCGCGAGGCATAATGTTACCTCCTTTTTCTGAATTTGAATTCTAAGTTAACGTCCACGAGTCATCTTTGTGCCACAGTTCGGGCATTCCATGTTGTAGCATGGAGTGCCTCTTTGATGCGGAACCTTTTTCCCGCAACTGGGGCAGACGCAGTTACCAGACGGCCCGGCTCCTCGTCCACCCATTCGTCCGCGACCGCCTCCGCCCCCGGCGCCACCGCCAGCTCCACCACCGCGTCCTTGACCTTGTCCACCTTGCATGATACTTCTCCTTCCAAAATTGAGTATGGTTTTCTCTTTCTTCTACCGTCGTTGCTGTCCACCTCGACCGCGACGCCGTCGACCGCTTCGGCCGCGAGCTTTTCCGCGGCCGCCCGGAGTCGCACCGAACTGAACAGAGCCACCTTCAATTACCAGCGTTCGGCCTTCGACAAAAGCTGTTGCAACCGTGCGACGGGCACCGGCCAGTATCCGGCTGACCGTCGGCCGGGAGACGCCGAGTCTTTCGGCTACGTCCTCCTGTTTCAATCCTTCGTAATCCGCCAGGCGGAGCGCTTCGTACTCGTCCAGGCTTAAAACGGCCCTTTCGAGGTTTCTGGCCGGCACGCCCGCCGGTTTGAACAGCGAGGCGGGGGGGCGTTTCTGTACTCGTCTGCGCTTTTTGTTTCGGGGCATATCACTCCGTTCGCGTTATGAACATATGTTCATTATAACTCTTCTGGAGGGGATGTCAAATTTTTTTCGGCCGATAGAGGAGCCCGGTTCTGCGGGATGGGGGAGGCTGCGCAGCTGCAGGAGAGCTGGAGAAACATGTGAAGAGGACTGTGTTGGACCGCAGCAGGCCGATTTTTACCCCGGAACCTCCAAAATGAAAGTGTGCGGTATCCAACGTTTTCCGGAACGACACAGCGGTGAGTAAAACGCGCCTCCGGCCCGTTTTAACACACCGCAATCCACCGCGAGTCGCGGTGGACTACATTAAGGTTGCTGCAGTGTACTTAGTGAGCTCTGATGGCGAAACTGGTATTCCCGGAAATTGTATCCCCCACGGGGGGCGCCGCTGGCGCGCGGGACATCGCACGGTCCGGTGCCGCAGTACGCAACAAAAATCAACGTATGTATGGTGGTACCCTGCCAGCGCGCCGCGCTGGCTTTGGAGTGCGTGCGACCGCGAGTCGCGGTAGACTACATCGGGGGTGCTGCAGGGTCCTTAGTAAGCTCTGCCGGTGAAACTGATATTTCCAGAAATTGAATCCCCCACGGGGGGCGCGAGTCGCGGTGGAACACCTGGGAGGAGCTATTCAGATGCCGATAAGTTGCAAAAAACTTGCGCATTTTCTCCCGTAGGAAACCCCCACGGGGGGCGCCGCTTTTAATTTGTCAGTGCCATCGTTTCGGGACGCGTTCTATTTTTCGTCCCAGAACTCCGAACTCCGGCGGCTGACGGCGCCGTCGGACGGGGCTATACTCTGAGGCACTCTTTCGGAGCGCTGAACGATCCACGTCGGGGCTATCATCCGCGATGAAAAGAGCCCCTGAAAGGGGCGACTGAGAGCGTAGCCCCCGGCGACCAACGGGAGTCGGGGGGTTGGTGGGATTACGACAATCCCCGCCCCGACGGGGCGGCTGAGCGCGGAAAATGTCAAGCTGCCATTTTGTTACGCCAGAAAACAGCGGCCTCATTTCGCCCCGGGCTACGTCTGCCACGCCCGCTCCGCGGGC
>JBKHIT010000038.1:0-46001 GCA_046538485.1 Candidatus Brocadiia bacterium
CCATTGCGACAACGGGGAGGGGCTGGGAGAATCCCAGCCCTTTACCCGCTTCTGCGATCGCCCCTCCGGGGCTCAAAACGGCATAAGAGAGCCGACAAAGGGGCGGTGCAGAGCTAATCCGGGTGAACGCGCTGAAGCCGTGTGGAAGGAAAGAATGGGCGATGCAGAGTTAGCCCTGTGCGCGGTCGCGCCGTCTTTCGGCGCGCAAGCTCCGGGTTAGATCGGTCCCACAAAATAAGAGCCCCCGAAGGGGGCGACGCTGAGGTAAGCGGTTTCGCGTAAGTATCCCAACGTTTTGAGAGAGAAAGTTATCGGTCCCGAAACCCGTTATCGTGGGCTGAAGCTCCACCATAAGTCCGCTCCCAAAATAGCGTATCAGGAGCGGACTGGAGTTCAGAACGCGGGAAGTTTCATCCGAGTGGCCATTTTTCAAATTTCGTCCGCCTCAAGTCCCCGTGAGCGGACTGGACTTCAGACGGAGGCCTGAGGCCGGAGGCTGGAGTTCAGAACGCGGTCCAGAAACCTGCTGGTTTCGCGGCAGAGCGCTGGCCCGGTGTTTGGCCAGCCCCGGGACTGCGGGGGCTAACGACAACGGCAGGTCCGGCTCGGCGATCCGGACCTACAGCTCTCGAGCATTTTCCGAAAATCGCAGCCGTTTCTGGTCTTTGAAACTTCCCGGAATATACGCCGGCCTTATGGATCTGGGGAATCGCGGCAGAATATCGATACCATAGCGGTGGCCGGATTGAGAAGAACCGTGTCCAAAATGGAGATAGGACATGGTAGAACCGCTGACAACTTCCGTATCAGAACCGGCTACCAAAATATCCCACCGGGGCGGATTCCCCCTCCCATAAGGTGTATGAAAGCAGAATTCTCGATATTTCCCCTTGTTGGTTTCGCGGTAGTGTTGCGCCTTAAATGTTGATCCCGGTATTGGTTTGCCTTGGAGTGTTCTCCATCTCCGTTCGTCTTCCCACCCTATGGCCAAAAGCCGGACCTTGCAATTCGGGTCGCCACTTACCCATCCCGGGGGACCTGGTGCCGTTCTAACCCCAACCGCAAAAACGACGAATATTAGAGCGAGTGTAGCGATGCTCCCAGCGAACGTAGTCCAGGGGCGCCCCCCTTTGTCCCCTCTGATTTTTTTGAAATCCGTTGCTCTCGCTTCGCGATGTCGGTCAGAAACAGTCCTGACCCCAGACCGAATGAACTGGCCTTCCAACCCAGCTCAAGCCGTTCCTTCCAGTCACTCAGACCTTCCGCATAATCTTTGGCCTTCACCGGAAGCGTAAGAGCAACCTGGTCGGCAGCATGTGCCTCGTTACCCTCCAGCTTACGTTTCAATATCCACAAAAGTGGTTGGAAGAAGATGAATCCCCGAAGAACGCCGGCTAAGAGATCCCACATCCCACTTTTGTTATGGAGGCAACCCAGCTGGTGGGCCAGCATGCAACGGAGGGCAGGGCCATTCTCCCGGGTTCTCTCCAGATCGGGGATGATGATCCCCGGATCATAACCTCCCCAGAAAAGCGGTGCCCCTATATCTTCATTCGCAAGCAGATCAGGCAGTTTCACATGCAGCCGGCGGGCAAAATTCTGAAGGGTCATTTTTACTGCCTTATCCTTGACAGGTGTGGCACGGCTGAGTCTCCAGCGAGATTCTGGGGTGTGCACTCCCCGTTTGGCAGTCTCCCCGGTTGCGGCTTCGCTGGCCCCACCACCATCGTTCTCGCCTTGTCCATCCAGTTCCTCAGGGGAATCCCCCGGTCCCGCTCTCTTCTGCTCCAAAGCTGCAGAGTTTGCTGGTTCGCCAAACGTTTCGTTCCTTCTCACGGGCAGCCCGCGTAATTGCTCCGGCTCGAAAGACATCGTCGCCAGGTCTCTCTGGCTCGGACCCGCGGGGCCCTTCACGTATCCACCTTTGGGTAACGGAATCGCGAGAAGACACGCCCTATCCGCATATCCCCAGATTGTAGACAGAACCGGTAAGATCAGGGCGATGAAGGTGAGCCGACATATAACCACCCGAACCTGCGCCCTACCCTCGACCAACCTTAAAGCCAGCAGCGCGCCCCCCGCTATGATGCCAGATTGCACAAAAAGCACAAGAGCCGTGCGGAACACCGAATCAAACGCTTCCATTGCTCCCACAGCCACCGATGTTGTCCCCTTGTAAATACAGAATCCAACTTATCCGACATAATATCGCTTAAGGGCTGCCCGTGCAAAACATTTCCGAGTAACGACAATGTTCGGATTGACGCTCTGGTAGTACTGGGGTAAGTTAAGAGTGGCATCACAAGTGTATCTTTTGTTAAGGGAGAGGGAAGATGGAGGAGCGAATTGCGCGGTTGGAGCAAACCAACCGGTTTATGAAGGTTATGTTAATCGTTTTCGTAGCCATCGCAGCCGTCGGAGCCGCCACAAAAGGCGTTCAGAATACAGTACGGGCTCGAAAAATCCTCATTATGGACCAAGAGGGCAATCCCCGCATCGGAATGGCCGTGAGAGAAGGCAACCCGGGTATATTCCTCTATAACAAGGAGCGCAAAACCCGCCTGGGGCTGGCCTTGATGGAAGAAAACTCGGGGGTGTTTGTATACAACCCGGAGGGGAAGACGCGCATAGCACTACTCGTGGACAAAGAAAGCCAGGGCATGTTCCTCTATGACAAAAACGGCAAAACCCGCATAGGCATGGCTGCAAGGAAAGGCATGGCAAAAATGGAAGTGTCCGACGAAAACGGGAAAACTGTCTGGAGTGCCCCATAATTCCCAGACCAAAAGTCGAACACCTCGAGACAACTACCGTTTCTCTTAGCCGAGGCGGTAAGGCGGTTAACTTACGCATATCCAATGGGGGGGAGGAATCTCCGCAATCAATTCAAAAAGGGCTGGAAATCCTTTCAAATCGCTTATGTTTTCTGGCTGATGCCAAAATCAAAAAACTCAAAGACCAGAAAACTGGCAATATCCTGCTTGAGAACTGCCCGAAAAAGAAACTGCTCGACCTTCTCCGAGACGCAGGACTGAAGGAAAAGCTCGATGAAAAGCGGCTGGCCCAAAGTTACTTCCTGCAGGTACAAAAATCTCAGAAACCTGATCCCGTGGTGACAATCCGCGCCTGGGGCAACCTGGGATTGTATTACGGGTTGCTGACGTTTTGTCAAATCGTGGATAAGAACAATTCGGGCAAGCTGACGGTCCCGACGGGAAAAATTGTCGACTGGCCGGCGATCGGGTTGCGGCTGGCAAAAACAAGCGCGACCACCAACCCACTTGCCACCCTCGAAAAATTCGCCGACTGGATGCCCCTTTATAAGATGAACCAGATAGGACTTCAGTTCCACGGCGAGGAATCCAGGCAGCTCGGACGCTTCCAGACAAATGTTGAATCGCTCTGCCCCCGGGAGCGGGAAAACGGTCTCTTGGAAACCATCGTTTATTTCTGTCCTTTCCGAGGTGAAGGTTATGATTTCCAAAAAAAGGATGATAGAAATGCTTATGCGAAGCTCATCCATTGGATGCTGAGACAGGGAGCTCACGGAATCGAAGTGGATTATAATGACTGGCCCGGCAGGGATACCCCGATCAAAAACGTGATCCATCTGGCGTATGAAGCGGTGCAAAAAATTGATCCCGAAGCGTACATTTTGTATTGCCCTCCGAACAGAGGCGACCATAAATATTACGGACCGGCATCCTCTGAAACCCGGCGTATTCTCGACCAGCTTCCTGAGAAGGTCTGCCCTCTTTGGACGGGTACATCAGTTCTCATTCAATCGCCTTTGAGCGTTGAAGATGTTGAAGAGTGGACCCAAAAAGCGGGAAGACGACCTTTCCTGTGGGTCAACCGGGTCTCGCGGGAAGTTGACAGATCCTTTTCACGACTGATAGAGGGGATGGCTGAGGCCCGCGTCTTTCAGGGCGAATTGCTGCCAGTAGAGTTAAATGAACTGTTTGAGGGCATCCATTTCAATGCCGGTTTCTCCAGCGGTTACAATACGATGCCCGAGAACTTCAGCAAAGAATCATTGGTTTATTTCGCGACAGCGGCAGATTATGTCTGGAATGCTCGCGACTGGGATGTGGCAGAATCATATGAAAGAGCCCAGCGCTTCGTGAGTATTATGAAACCTATCGTGGACGGAACAAAATGACTTTCACGGAATGGGGCAGACCCGGCTTCCAATTATTTCGACGGGTCTGAGTAAATGGGTCTATCTGGCGTGATACAGCACGATTGGAAGCAAATTCTATACGCTCATCTCTGTTCCCCGCATTGCTCCCGCCCGATTTCTCACAACCGACATCACGGTTCATAATCCGGGTAGTTTGGATGGTATCCAGGGCCTTTGCCCTTAAACGGTTGTGGGGCATCGGAGGTGGTCTGGGCTACCTGCGACCAGTACATTGGGAGCGATCTCCACTCCATTCCCCATTCCACGTGCCCATCGGCGAACAACACATTGCCCCCTTCCGGCAAACCGTCCACGCCCCGGTGCCGCTGTCGCCCTCCGTTACGACTCACGGGGCCGGGAAGATTCGCCCCGCTGCCCGTTGGATAGACCTCCGACCGGAGTGAATTGTGCGCCGGTTTTTTCAGCAAATGGATATAATTCGTCCCGGGCTTGGTACAACTCTTCCAGGGCGCACCAAGACCATACTTTTTATAAAACCACAGATCAGCACACTCCCATTTGGTATAAGGCTCAGATGCATGCCAGACCCAAAAGTGAAGTTGTTGCCAGACCCCGTGGCCGTGAAGATCCCAGTAATCATCGGTTTCGCTTGTCACCAGATTATTGCCGAACCCGCCGCCGCGATGGGCCAGCTTCTTGATACCATATTCGCGCAGCAATGGATGCGCAGGACAGTTCCACACATGCGCCCCGCCGGTCACGGCCCACAATTCATCGCGGGTCTCGTTTTTGTCCCACCGGGTCCACATGCTGGCATCCCACGGTGAACCCGGCAGCTCGTCATTGTGATTGAAAGTGAACTGCAGGATGGCCATACCCTGCTGCCTCATGTTGCTGGTGCAGCTGACGCGCCGGGCTTGCTCCCGAGCACGCTCCAGGGCTGGCATCAGCATCGCCGCCAGAATTGCAATGATCGCTATCACCACGAGCAGTTCTATGAGCGTAAACCCCGCTCGTTCAGTCTGCCGACTCTTGCCCCATAACCGCGCAGAAACTGTCCTTGTTTCCGTTACTTCCTCAAACATTGCGGTCTCCTCAGCGCATACTTCCAAAACAAAACTCCTTTACAATATCATACCCCATAATTGCTTTTATCGCAATTCCTGAGAACTGTGTTGATTGCGGCAATTTTGCGGGCATGCTATGTTATAGTAGATGTTGTTGCGTGTTCGACAATGTGCAGAAACCCCGTTCTGGCCGATATTCCCCTATCCGAAAAACTTACACGGGTGCGGTGCATACCGGAAAAGCGAACGAGGCGGAAAACATCAAAATCACAGAAGGTACCGACCGATGAGGATTGTCATTGCCGGCATGAAGTGTTCAGGAAAAAGCACCCTGGCCCAGAATCTCAGCAACCTGCTTGATATCTCTTGCGTAGAAACCGATGATGTCGCGGAAGAACTCTATCAGGAAGAGAATGGCGAGGCTCTCAGTTGCAGGGAAATATGCGAACAGCATGGAGAAGATTGCTTCCGCAACCTCGAATCCCTGGCCGTCCAAAAAATATCCGCGCTTCAGGGATGCATCCTGAGCCTCGGGGGATCAACCTTTCTGGTCCCTGAACACCGACGAAAGCTCTGCGATGAATCGGTCCTCATCTGGCTCGATCCCGATCCCGAAACGCTCTGGGAGCGCATACGCCGGACCGGAATCCCGCCATTTTTACGCGAGGATGGCGCAAAAGAAAAATTCTTCCGAAAATGTGAGCTGGCATCGGATATCGTTGCTCCGATCGCGCATATAACGTGTGATACTTCCGATCTCCCGCCGGAAGAGGTGGCCCGTCAGGTCGCCCAACAAGTCGTGGAAGAAATACACTGCCGGATGAAAAGCCCGAATACCCTCGGGGAGATCATCCGGGTAACCACTTTCGGTGAGAGCCACGGCCCCGCGATGGGGGTGGTCATGGACGGGTTGAAACCGGGGATCGAAATCGATGATGATTTCATTCGGCACGAACTCGCCCGCCGTCGCCCCGGGCAGAGCCACATCACCACCTCGCGCGATGAAAAGGACCAGTTCCGTATCATCTCTGGAGTCTTTGAGGGAAAAACGACCGGTATGCCGCTGGCCATCATCATCGAGAACCGTGATGCCGATTCCTCGAAATACGACAAAATCCGCGACATATTCCGGCCCGGTCACGCTGATTTCACATTCTGGAAGAAATATGCCATCCGCGATCACCGCGGCGGAGGCCGTTCCTCGGGACGTGAAACCGTCAGCCGGGTGGCAGCCGGAGCTATCGCGCGGACCAAACTCCAGCGCGAAGGTGTCACTCTCAAAGCATGGACCGAGGAGATTGCGGGTATCAGAGCGCAGAAACATGACTTCGAAGAGATAGAGAACAATCCCGTTCGCTGTCCCGACAGCCAGGCGGCAAAAAAGATGGAAGAGGCCATCGTAAAAGCCCGCCAGGAGAACGATTCAGTCGGCGGAATCATCCGACTGCAAATCACCGGCCTGCCCGCAGGACTCGGGGATCCGGTCTTCGGGAAACTCGACGCCCGCCTCACCGGATCCCTGATGACGCTGGGGGCCGTGAAAGGTATCGAAATCGGCGCCGGTTTCGGCGTCAGCCGTATGCGCGGAAGCGAGAACAACGACGAGATCTCCGCGGATGGTTTCGAGACCAATAATGCCGGCGGAGTGCTTGGCGGCATTTCGACCGGACAGCCTATCGAACTCAGACTTGCGGTGAAACCGACCCCTTCCATCTCACAAGAGCAAAAGACTGTGGACATCCAGGGCAACGAACGCCAGATGCACATCGAAGGCCGTCACGACCCGTGCATTGCTCCCAGACTGGTCCCTGTGGTGGAATCCATGGCCGCCCTTGTTCTGCTGGACGCGTGGGCGATTCAGGAACGCCTGCGGGACGCCAGGATCGAGAGCGAAGGCGAAATATCCGGAGGAGCCGAAGGGGAGTGTGGCGATTAATTTGGAACGATTTAAGGCTAAGACGACGAGGCTGACGCGTCCTCTGTGGAGCCCGGCTGTCGCGTAGTTGTCGTCATCTCCCCCGTTCTTCGCAAAACCACTGTCTGTGCTGCCATATCGCCCAGCCTTTGCCAGTTTTTTGTGAGCGATACTAAAAGGATACCCACCAGGAAGTAACACATACCGTCGACCAGTTTCAGTATGTTTCTCACAAGAGCGCGTCCTACGCCGCACGGTTTCATATCCGTCCCCAGAACGCGTATCCCCAGCAGCCATTTTCCGGGAGTGATCCCCCGTTTCCCTTCGATCACACTCAGGATAACCAGGCCCAGCAATCCCCAGAACATCCCTCCGGAAACTAACGCCATACCGATCAAGATGTGGGCAGGACTGAACATCCTCCATCCTGATCTGAAAATCATGAAAAAACCCACGATAGTGGGCAATCCCAGCAGAAGTGAATCCACTATCTGGGCGAAAGCTCTGCGCGTCAGAGAGGCATAGGGGATCTGTCTTTGATGCGAATCGTACTGGCAGACGCGGTATTTTCGCATCAGAGCCGCCAGCACAATCGCCAGCAAAAGCGGTATTAGAGCCATCAAACCGTGCGGGAAGAAAATCCAGGTGGTCATCAAGCCCCCGAAAGGATTAAACCTCCCGACCGTTTTTCGTTTTACCACTTCGCCGTGCCGGATCAGCAGAAATTCAAAACTCCCCGGAAAACCCTCGACGCCGACTACAATTTCCCTTCGTCGGCCGGAGTCGAACGCCAGAACGTTCATCGGCAGTCCGGCCCTGACACGGCCTGTTGACTTCCAGGCGCCGTCCTCCAACCCCTGCATTTCCACGCTGGCTCCGCCGAAGTCCATACGGGCGGTTACAAGCACAGGCCGGCCATTCGTTTCGGTCACCTCCCAGGTCGTCACATCCGTCGCGACAGCGGACCATTGATTGGGATCCTGCGAATCACCCTCCGGAATTCCTTCGCGATGAAAAATCGTGCCAGCCTGATTCAAAAAAACGTGAATTTTGCCCTTCGCATTGACGACCTGCAAAATATCTTCGAGCGGCATCTCGGCATCATCCCGGGTCTCACTTTTCTTTTCTGGCATTCTGTGCTCGAGGATGTCGATTTGTGTCACCTTGCGCCATTTTCCCCCCTCTAACACTCTCAGCGTCACCCCATTGGGCAGGCGGTCTATCACAGCCGGCTGGCCTTCGTACAAAAACGGATGCGTCATTTCTCCCAACCCCCCTGCATCGGGCAATTCCTCAAGCTCTCCATCCTGGTAGGCAGCCACCCAATGGTTGTTGCTGATAATCCACAAACGCTCTCCGTCTGGCAAAAGCCATCCATATGCACCGGGGAGAGAGGCCCGGCTGACCGTATCGGCTTTTTTCTCGAACAACTTCCACGACTTGAGTGCGGGTTCTTGATCTGATTCCAGATTTTCCTCGCAGAACCACATTTCCCCCTGCCACCATGCCATGTGTTCGAGTTGCACCTGCGGCTCCATGCCGAACGTCATAAATACGGGCATCATGCAAAGGAACACCGCGAAAGGAAGGAGGAACTGGCCCAGAAAAGACCCCACCCCGAGAATGCCGACCAGTAGAGTAAACTTCCGCTTGCCCTCTTCCGAGCGATAACCGGCAGGGCATCCGCTGTGTTCGTCGGCGTCAGCCATAAGCTATCCTCTCTCAGATTCCGGAGTGGTTTACATGCCAGACCGTCACGATAACAGCCGACGGTCACTTTGTGCCACTTTGTTCCTGAAGCATTTGGGAAATTGTTACAGGTCGGGCGTACCCACTTTCGAGAATTTTCGGCAGGAGTTTCCGGTGAACAGCGTATCCCGAATCCTCGTTGCGCGCGAGACCATGCCAGTGACTCACCATCACAAACGGCACCCCCTGCTCCCGGCAGAATTCAAACTCTCGCATCGCCAGATCCACCATAGCACTGATCTTTTCCTCATTATGCGGCACGTGGAACGCGTAGTCCCCGCCGGTCATCGGGACTTCCCAAACGGACGTCCCGAAAATCTCATAGGGTCGCCATTCCACGCATTCGCGCAGTCCTTCGGGCGCATCCCACTCCCCTTGATTCCACAACCACGAGGTGATTCCCGCAATCCGCGAGGAGACCCACTCGTAACCTAACGCATCCAGCGCCCGGTAGAGTTCACCGCAAAATGCACCCCATCCCGGCCGGAAACCAACCGGATCGACGCCGAAAGCTTCGCGCCAGACACCCCGTCCCTCTTCCAGCATTCGGACGAGAGACTCGAACGAATGTTTCTGCTCAATTTGCAGTCGCTCGTCGTCGTAGCGACGACGGACTTCGGGGCTGAAATCCAACATCCAGGTCTCCGGAACCCCGCACTCGAATGGGGTATGGCGGGTCCCGTGCTGGTGGAACTCGTGTCCCTGATCCCTTCCTTCAGCAATTGTATCCAACAGTTCAGCATCGTCCGCAATCGACTGTTCCCCACCGATCGGGACCACGAAGAAAGTGCCGCAAACCCCGAACTCGCTCAGGAAATTCATCTGCCGGCGCAGCTGGTCCGACTTTCCCACACTGACATCGTCATTGGTCCATAAAAAAGGAATCGTCTCCATAAAATCTCCTTCCGGCATCAGAGGCGTTTGCCGTCATCATTTCCGAAACGGAAAAACAGAAAGCAAGAATTGCAGATGATTCTCAGAAATCCGCGAAGCGCTTTTGGACTCCTGCACTCGCTGAAGGTTGTATGACCCACTACGACAACCCCTCATCCAGCTTTCTGATGGCTTCCACAACCGTCTCCTCGACGTCCGGCGAGAGGTAACCGACCCCGGGAGGTAACAATCCACGGGTCTCATAACCACCCTCTTCAATAATCTGAGCGGTGGGCAGGTATCCGAAAACCTCGTGGCTGTAACCGGTCACCCATGCCTTTTCCGGGGAAAGCACCTCGGCCGCGCGGAAAGCGTAACCCGAGGTCACTTCGCCCGAAATCCCCACCAGATCGAGATCGTCTCCGAACCGCCAGAGGCTCAGGGGAGCGCTGTAAGTCGTGGGCAAGGTTTCTCCGCGATCCATCATTTCAAGCATCAGTTCGGCGTTGAATTTCTGCCACTCCGGCCCTTCTGCCCATTCGCTCAGTGTCTCCCGGGAGAGATCGGTTTGCAGCGGGAGATCGACTTCGGTAAATGCGGTTCGGAAAGGCCCGTCAACCGGCTCGAATTGCTCTTCTGCCAGCACGCGCCCGATTTCCGTCGCCAGAGAAACCCCGTGCCGGCGGACGTGGACCCATTGTCTTGAGCCCCCCCGCGGTTCGGTATTGGCATCCGCCCCACAACCCGCGAGGTAGATAGCCGTTGCGCCGGGGTGTTCCCGTTCGATCAGCTCGCGGGCAAACCCGGCGTAGTCTGAGCAGATAAGAAGATTGCGGGGTCCAAGGGTTACGTTATGGCACGCACAACCAAAAACGACCGCCCGCAAACTCCCATCCGGCTCTTCCACGCGCAACACGGGGACAACATCGTCGACGCGTCCCGGCTCATGCGGTCCCATCCCCGTCCAGTTCCCGTCTTCATCCAGTTTTCGGCGGTTCGCGATGAATTCTGCCCTTCCTTTGGTCCATGAAAGGTTGGCCGGTGCGAGATTCTTGAAAGCTTCCGCAGCTGTTTCGGCGACTGTTTGCGGCAACTTATCCGTATACTCGACAATCACCTCCCGGTCTTCCGCCTCAAGCGGTAGCCGACCTTCGATATCGGCCTGCGCAAGAGCGGGACCGGAATGCGTATGGGAAGCATTGATCAAAATACTTTCGCGGGGCAGCCCGGTCGCTTGCGCCACGGCGTCCGCCATCTCTGCCGCCAGTTCACGGCGAGGTGTGCACAGATCAAGCGCTATAATCACGGCCCGGTTTCCCTCTTGATCCTCAAAAGCAATGGCGCGGGAATAGAGATCGTTCAGCACACCCCTGGAGGGCTGGAAACGTTGCTCGCAAAGGTAACCGTAGAGCCAGATCGGTTTTTCCGGCGTGATACACCGGACTCCCACTCCAACGCGCCAACTCGAATCAGAAGACATCGTACTTTCCTCCCGTCATTAATTTTCAGCGTTAAAAATCTTTCAGTCCGCGGAATCGGGCAGATACGCACCGTTGGCTTTCAGTTTGGTTCGCAATTCATCGGTATCCACTTCGTGCACATCTCCCGAGCCAGCGGCTGCCATAGCCGCGGCAGCGCCCGCGGCTTCGCCGGTGTTCAGACAACAGGCCATGATGCGGACGGTGCCGTTGGTAGGCCGATCGGTGGATATGCAACGCCCGGCCACCAGCACGTTGCATAGCCCTTCCGGAGTGAGACAACGATACGGCACGCCGACACTTTCACCCGGCTTAAGCCGTTGGGTTACCTCTCGATTGTGTTCTTTCAATTCGGGAATACTTTTCTGGGCCATTTCCAGGGCGCGTTCTTTTGAAGAATGCACGTCGATCCCGTACGCGTTCCGGCATATTTCATCCGGGAAACTGCGGGCAGCGCGATAATCTTCCAGAGACAGAACATAATCGCCCATGATACGGCGGGTCTCCCGGATACCGAGCAGACTGCCGGTCGCGGCGAGGAACGAATTCGCCAGCGCAGGATGGTATTCCGCAAAAGCGTCCCGGTATTGAGCCGCCAGACGACGACCTTCAATCAGCGCCTCCGATACACTCGCGGGATCGGTATTATCGACCCCGAAGATGTGGCCCGTATTGAAACCGAACGCTTTGGGCCCGATCTTCCGATAGCAGGAATGCAGCTCATTGACAAGCGGATATTTGTCGTCTTTGATGGCCTGCCAGGCCGGGCTCTCAGGGTCGTAAAAGTGGATATCCGGCCCCTCTGCCAGCCTTTCCTCGTCAATGTTCGTAATGACAAAACAGTGAGTGCCAGGCTGCAGTCCCCCCGTTTCGTCTCCTTTCTCAAAATCCGCGCCGGCCCAGGCCCCGAGATCTCCGTCGCCGGTGCAGTCGACGTAAACTTTTGCTTTGTACGCTGACAGACCCGACTTGTTGGCGACGATCAGCGCATCGACCTCACCTTCCGGCCCCTGCTCAACGCCACAGAGTTGCGAGTGGAACAGAACACGCACCCCGGCTTCCGTGACCATATCGTCATAGATTCGCTTGAGTAATTCGGGATCAATCGCCGGGGAAGTGAGCGGATTTTGTTCCAGCGCGACTTTCAAATGCGGCATGCCATCCGCGAGGGCTTCCAGGATGTGGTTAGCCAGACCGCGGGCGATTATTTTTTCGCCGTCTCCGTACCCGCAGAACCAGGGAACAAGACCGGACGTGCCCATCCCCCCCAGTATACCGCTGGCTTCCAGAAGCAGGGTTTTTGCTCCTTCGCGGGCCGCCGCCGTCGCGGCGGTGCAACCGGCCGGTCCCCCGCCCGCAACAATGACATCCCATGAATCGTCCAGGGGCAAAGCGTTTTCAGACATCTCATACGTTTTCGCCACAACCGAATCTCCTTTTCAACATGCCTCCCGAAACCGAATGCATCACAAGAGCTGAAAGGTTACAGATAAGTCGGGGGAATTATCGCGAGATTGTGGACTGGCTGCAAACCGGATACTGGACTCCAGATTTCAGGGCACGGAACGAGAGCACGCACGAAGGGATGGGGGCTCGGGTTCAGCTGGGGCCGCTCACGGCCGCTGAAGCTGGACTCGCGCGCCTCAGGCGTACTTGAGGCGGACGAGCGTTGGACAATACCAGGGGGGCAGGAAAGTCCCAACAGACCTGGCCGCGTTCTGAACTCCAGCCTCCGGCTGAAGTCCAGTCCGCTCATGAACAAGCAGAATCGCCTTTTGCACTAAATGCACGGCCCTGTCTCCGCAAAACAGGTATGAAACCCTGGCGCGAGGCGATGTCGGTCCTTCAAATCCCACCCAGATTGCGCCAGTTGTATCCAACGGCCCCCAACCGCTTGCAGGATTTGCAGTATGGGTGAGCATACCGCTCACGGGCTTCCGGGCTATCCTCCGCATCGGGACAACCGTATATTCGGATCGTGCCGGAGTCGAAAAAACGTCTCGTTTACGTGCCGCCCGCCGCCTCCCGATTTGACCTGAAGGCAAAAATGATTATGATCTGCTTTGAAATCCTTTTCCTTTAAACGGAGTTTCGACTATGCCAGCTGCTGCATCTCTTGAGGAACTTGAAGAGGTCCAAAACGAACTCGAAAGCTTGAAAATGAAACACGGTGAAGCCTATGACGATTTCGTCGATCTCTTCAAACGCAATCGATCGGTTGGATACAAAAACATCTGCAAGATGCTGATCGGTGACAAAACGGCCCGCGAACTGAAAGGTCTGGACTGATACCATCGATGACTGACAGTTCACCTCAAACCAAAAATCCCGCGGATCCCAATAAAGTCATCGTCGTTGAGTCGGGCGCCAAGACCAGAACCATCCGGCGCTTCCTTCGCGGGGAATATTCCGTGATCGCCTGCGGCGGGCACATCATGGATCTTCCCGATGACAATCTTGGGATCGATATCGAAGACAACTTTCAGTACCGCCCTCAACCCATCACGTTCAGGGGAAAAAGCAAAGTCCAGCAGGTGCGCGAGAGACTTATTGATGCCGATGAAGTCTACTTAGCCACCGATCCCGACCGGGAAGGTGAAGCCATCGCCGCGGATCTGCTCCAGAACTGCCTTCCCCCCGGCGCAACCACACGCCGGATTCAGTTTAACGCCATCGTCTATCATGCCGTGATGGAAGCTCTCGATAACCCACGCGACATCGACGAAGACCTCGTAGAATCTCAGCGCGCGCGCCGCGCTCTCGACCGGTTGATCGGCTTCATCCTCTCACCAATGGTCCAGTACCATCCTGAAAGCCCGGGGCTGCCTGCCGTCGGACGGGTCCTGGCCCCTGCAGTGGCCCTTGTGGTAGATCGAGAAAAGGAAATCGCCTCGTTCAAGGTGCGAAAATACTGGAGCCTGCACGCGCGTCTTACCTGCGATGACGAAACCCTTACCGCGAAACTGCAAACCGAAACCGACGATTTTGCGGAAGCCCGCGACATAGCTCAGGCGGTGATGGACCGAGCCCGCATGAAGGTTATCGAACGAGAAGACGATCCAAACGATGAACAGAACCCCCCGCCGCCCTATACCACCGATTCGCTCCAAGATGACGCGGATCGGTTACTGAATTTCACTCCCGAACGCACCATGGAACTCGCTCAGGAACTTTACCAGGGCGTCGAAATCGGAGAGGCGGGCACGACCCGGGCGCTCATTACATACATGCGAACGGATTCCACCCGTGTTTCTCCGGCGGGAATGGGACTGGCTAAAAAAGCTTTGAACATCAGGGAAGATGTCACAGAAGATCTATATCGGGGCCGCCCCTGGCGACCGACAGCAGCCGCTCAAGATGCCCATGAGGCGATACGGCCGACAGCGCCCGAAGACCCTGAGCTTTTTCCGGAAGCCCTTCAGGGGAAAATTCCAGAACCTCTTCAGCAACTTTATATGCTGATCTACTACCGGTTCCTTGCTTCCCAGACGAAACCAGCCGTTTACCATACGACTGAACTGACGCTGAGAAGCGGTGATATGCAGGCTTCCGCTACGGGAAGCGTGCTCAAGAAAAAAGGGTTCCTGACGCTCTATCGCAAAACCCAGCCGGACTACGGACGGGAAGAGATCTCACTGCCATACGTGGAAGAGGGGACGGATTTACCGGTGGAAAGAGCCTGGCCCGAGCGCGAACAAACTTATCCACCGCCCCGCTACCGGGAAGGCTCACTGGTAAGACAACTGAAAGAACTCGGGATTGGCCGACCTTCCACCTACGGCAATATTCTGCGCAAGATCAAAAAAGGTCATGGAGGATACGGTTACGTGCAAAAAAGACGCGGCAAACTGCGTCCTACTCCACGAGGAGAATCGCTCTGCCAGTACCTTCGGAGCAAATACGAAAAAGTAATCTCGTACGAATACACAAAGCACATGGAGGAAGAACTGGAAAAAATCGCACGCGGCGAGGAAGGGACCGGATATCGCGAATTCCTCCAGAACGAATTCCAGTGGCTCGAAAGCGCCTACAAAGAAGCCCAAAAAAAGGACTGGATATCCGGTGACAAACCGACCCCAGCCCAGGTCCAGCTTCTCGAACGTCTGGCTTCAGATGCCGATATAGAATTGCCGGATGAAGCACGTAAATCGCGGGATACAGCCAGCCGCTGGATCGATAAACTGCGTGACGAAATTAAAACAACCGTCCGCATCTCAGATATCGATCAGGTGGACGTCGGCGGGGTGCCGTGTTCACGAGTCCGACTGTTCTACAAAGGCAAACTCCCGCAGACCGAACACGATCATCTGAAATCCATGGGTATGAAATACCAGAGACCGTCCGGCGACCGCCCCCCCTCCTACCAATACCAGCGCCAGGACCACGAAAGAGTGGAGGAAGTGCGCGACGAACTGCTGGAACGGTTCGGTGGAAAAGAAGTGACTCTGGAAACAGAGGATACCAGCGAAGCATAAAGCTATGATGCGGGCAAAGCTTCAGTAAAAAATGGGCTGTGAATGCGTTTCCCCCAGGGCATCTGCCCTGAATCAATAAAGAAACCCGAACCCACCTCGTCCCGCCGTCACGGCAGCGAGGTATCCGGGGGTTTGGAAACAGAATTAGTTTCTGAACAGAACCAAAGCGGTGTGCCGTCTCAGCGCGAAGCGCTGGCTATGGAGTGCGTGCGCGGCAGCGCCGTCAATAAACGCATGTGGCACAGGCTCCTCGGGCTCCTTAGCCTTGCGCGGAGGAGGCTCCAGCCTGTGAACCCGGTCGCGAGACCCGGATCTGTCCCGCGTTCTGAACTCCAGACCCCGCTGGGCAGGACTGAAGTCCAGTCCGCTCATATGCCAGCCACAGGGAACGGGATCGGTGGCCACCGGCACCGTGCTTGAAAGCCGGCTCCCGGATTCCCTCCGGATTTTAGGGATCCTTCCGCTACGGCCTCACTCCTCCCCCTGCGGCCATTCCGATCTCTCGGTGGTCACCGCGTAGCAGAACCGTTTCCATCCGAACTCACGCCCCGAAAGCGGACAGCGCAGAGTCACTGTCTTCTCATCGCAATCGATAACCTCCCAGTCGCCGTTCCTCGGTCCCCCATCGATCTGGATCTTCTGGCCGATCTCAAAATCATACGGACGGAATACGGTCACTTCTTCCTCAGCCATTTGCGCATCCTTTCGCATTGGTAGTCAAAATCAAATCACCGGCAGGGAAAAACCGCATACATGTCAGACCCTGAAATCAATGGTAGGCAACCACCGCGTGGGCTGCAAGAGACTTAAATCATGCACGGGCGCGGGGAGTTGAACAATGCGTGGAAAAAGTCTACGTTAGCATCTGTTTGAAGTCCTTGGATCAAAGGAGCGAGCGATGAAAAAAGCAGCATTCGTGGCTTTTTTCGGTCTTCTGGTTTCAGTTTCAAGCGCGGCTCAACCCGGTCCCTCCCTACTTTTTTGCTCCCCACGCGGACTGGCAGCGGGTTACGTGGATCTCACCTACATCAAAGAGCTCCACGATGCGGGCTTCGAGGTAGATTACACCGAAGGACTGGACAAACTCACCGCGGACCGTATCCGGCAGTATAACGTCCTTGTCCTCTACACCTGTCCCAACAAACAGCTCGCAAAACGCATCCTCAAGTACGTCGCCGGCGGAGGGGGCATCCTGCTGATCCCCACCGAGCACAACATAAACAAGCAGCGTCTCTATGACATCACCGAACCTCTGGGGGCGGATCTGCCCGTTGAGCGTATCAAAGAGACCGATCCCGTAAAAAAAGGGCTGTTGAGCCACGGCGCACGCGGAGTCCCGCTGGCCTACACCTTCCAGATTCCCCCATCGCCCGTCAGCAAAGGCGTCAAAGGCATCTGGTACCCCACCTCTCCAGCCTACAACGCCTCTCACACAGGGCCGCTCGCCGTGGGGAAGCCGTGGCTGGTCGTTCTGCGGGGCTCCAAAACATCGAAAACGGTTCCAGTCAACCTTTCGGAATCCAACACGCCCGATTTGCTGGATCCTTTCATCCGGGAAGCAGGCGTGAAGGAACCGGTATTTTTCGCCATCCGTCCTTTTAAAAAAGGACGCGTCGTGCTGGTTGCTGAAGATACCGAAGGGCATTCTGCGGTGAGCACCCCACGCCGGTGCTGGAAGTCGGGCGGGCGCGCGGTGGTTTTCTGCGGCGATCACGTCAACGATTGCAAATCCGGCGGTATGATACTGGGCCGCGGTCCGGTCTCCCTGATATCCCACTGGGTGGTCCCTCTGCCCCCGGACATCGCAGGTAACACGTGGGATGGAGGCCCGCCGGGTTCTCTGCCCCTCGTGACGTTCGGCGAAAGCCGTCCGGTGCTCGTATCGGATTGAAAAATTTTCTGAGTCAGGAATAGAAAAGTGAATAAGCGGCAGTTTCCGCTCAAGTTTATACTCGTGCTCGGAGCGTTCTTTGCGGCTTGCTTGGACGCCGCCGAAAAGCATCCATATCGGGACGCCATATTGTGTCGCAACGAATGGCAGCCGGTCTGTATTACCGTGACAAATCTGGGGCGGCTTCCCCTGCCTTTCAGCGTGGGCATCGGACGTAAAATAGAACCGGGGCCCTGCACCGCCGGCACCGTTGATATAGATCTTAAACTCAAAGTCTGGCCCCTTCGTCTCCCGGAAACATCCCGGATGGTTACAATTGTTGTGAAAAATGCTGGAATCCCTGAACACATTTTTTCTTTTTGAGGGGCTTGAGTTGTGCGTCCGGCCAAATCTTTCTGTCTGAATCTACCAAGGAGCCATTCTCATGGTCTCGCCTGCTCGACCCGCAATCGAAGTCAGTTACGCCGATCCGCGCCCCCGGGGACTTCCCGTTTCGATCGGAATTCCATTCCCTCAGGGAGAAGTTAAAAATCCATCCGCTTTAGCGGTCGCCGAGCCCGGTGGAGAAATTCGTCCCACCGGCGCGCGTCCTCTCGCGCACTGGCCGGACGGATCTGTGCGGTGGTGTTTGCTGAGTTTCGGAGCCCGGCAAATCGGCCGCCACCAGGTCTCTACGGACAAAACGCCCCCTCAGCCGGAATGTCCTGTCACGATGGGAATTCAGAACGGCGGACATGTAATCAGCAATCGTCTGCTTACCGTGCACCTCTCCGAAACCGGACCGGGGCCGATTTCTCATATTGATTTTGGCGACCACGTTCTGCTCGACGATCCGGCGGCGCTGCGTTTGTGCGTGGATCAAGCTTCAACCGCCCACGAAAAAAAAAGAGCAATCGAGGTAATCGAACATACGCCGGTCCGATGTCGTGTCCGTCTTGAAGGCGCTCATTACACCCCGAATCAGGAGCGGCATCTATCTTATCGGCTCGATATCGAGATGTGGGCCGGTTGGCCAAATCTTCGCCTCGATTACCATTTTTTCAATCGAAAATCTGGAACCCGGTCGGTTCCTGTCAACCGCATTGCACTGGAAACAACCTGGCAATTCAATGAACAACCTCGCCGTCATTTTCTGCAAACTAACTACGGTCTTTTCTATGTCAGCCGGCATGTCGTCAACCCCGATCCGGTCGAATTGACCGCTGACTTTGAGAGAGGCAGAACCCACGTAACAGATCCCGGAATGCTCCTCGACGACGTCGATTACCCTTTCTATCTTCACCCTCCACTCGTCGACACCAATGACTGGCTCGGCGTCCATGACGGGCAAAAGGGCATCTATATGCAGGTGCAGGATATGACTCAAGCGAAACCGAACAAACTGTGCAGCAAAGACAACAGCCTTGTCTTCGAGCCCTGGTCCGCCGATGCCGGAACTCTCGATCTGCCGCAGGGGCGCTCCCGTCGCCACGTATGCTCGCTCGCTTTTCTATCGGCCGAAGACAACGAATCGTGGGACAGCGAACCTGACGGCCCGCAAAATGTGGCAGACTCACTCACTGCCCTTTTATACCGGGCAAGAGCCTCCGTTGCCCCCCGGTGGCTGGTTCACTGCGGCGAGTTCGATCAGGGGAAGGTTCTCCCTTTTGGAAAACACGTCCGCGTCGAACAGACACTCCACGGGATGATGAATCTTGATATGCCGGACACGAAATTCGATGTCGGCGATACCAAAAGCCACTATACGGGCGGGTATGTGGCTATGAATCCTGACAAAGTGCCGCATCTCGAGGGCGCCCCTGAAATGCCGCGTATCTGGCCGGACGGACGGCCGACCCAAACCTACATCGACTGCCACGAACCGGTCTGGACCAATAACGAATACGACGCTATCCATGCTTTCTGCAACGAACTGATGCGGACGGGGCGGCATGACCTGTGGCCCACCATCCGACTGCTTGCCCGGCATAATATTGAGGTCGATTTTGTGCATTATTCTGACCATCGGTGGATACATCGGGCCACCCCCGCGCACAGCGCACGACATACCACCACCGGGGCGTACCCGAGCCATTTCTGGACCCAGGGATTGCTTGAGTATTATTGCATGACCGGTGATCCCGACGCCCTCGAAGTCGCGCTTGCTCTCGGCGATAAAACCATCGAGAACTTCGAAGAACCTGAAGTGCGGGAAAAACTGTGGGGTTTCAATCGGGAAGTTGGATGGGCCCTGCTGCTTCTGGTACACCTTTACGATATCACCCGGGAAGAACGATTCCGGCCCCTCATGGACGAGATGGTCGACTATCTGGCCGGTTTCGACCGCGACGCTTTTACCGGGGCAGTTAACCTTTCATCAGGCAACGACCTCCAAACGCTCAACCGCCAGATCGTGGGAAGCCTGTTTGGATACGTCAGCATGATTGAGGCCCTCGATCACTACGTTACCGTCACCGGACGGAAGGACGTTGAAAAGTGGCTGGAAAATTTCATGCACGATCTGGCGGACGAAGCACTGAAAGCCGCACGGGAAGGTTCACCGCCCAATACCAGATTTTGCATGGTGCTGTCAGTGGGCTGGGAGCGCACTCGTGACGAACGTTTCCTGAAACTCATGGGGCTGTGGTTGGACAACCTGTACTGGAATTCTCCCGGCCCCAAAGGCAGCGGAAAGATAAAACCCGTGGCGTCGTTCTACCGTGGTTTCACGCGCGCCATGGGACACGCGTATCGGGCCGGCCTCCTGGCAGAATACGAATACCCCGCCATGAAAGAATTGGACCGCGAGGGATGAGCACAACATGCGCTGCAGAATTGCCTATCCGCGCTGTTAAGGTTCGCGATCCTTGATCTCATAAACCAGGCTATCGCCCGGGCCGAATCCGAGCGCTTCGCGGACGTCTTTCGGGATTGTTGTCTGCCCCTTTTTACTCTCTCCTCTCACACCGGGAAAGTCGCTGAGCGCCCACTGTGGTTCGCTACTATTCCGCCTGCGTTTCGGGCACGGGTTACGCCTTTCCCCACTCACGATTGGGCCCAGGACCGAGCAAAATCTGCAGTTTGCCCCCTTTCGCCAGCTGACTGTGCGGGAACCAGGAAGACTTCAGCGGTTCTCCATCAAGCTTCGCCGACTGAATATAGAGGTCGGCCGGCCCATCTCGCCGGGTTTCAATCACAAAATCAGCGCCTGAGTAATAATCGTCATCCAGATGAATCACCGCCCGGTCAAAAACTGGCGAAGTTAACTCGTAGCGAGGCTCCCGGTCACAGCCGGCCCGCACATCGAACAATCCCAGCGCCATCAGAGCGTTGAGCGACCCCATCTGTCCCTGGTCTTCGTCGCCGCCGTAACCTCCCCACGGCGTCACGTCGCTTTTGGCCTGCTCCATGATACGACGCACCCACTTCTGTGCGAGCCACGGAGCACCCGCCTGGTTGAACAGATGCGCGATATACGTGCAGGGCTGGTTTCCGTAATCCAGATACCCCTGGTGATGCCCACCGTGAGGAGCCACAAAATCGTGTTCCTGCGCTTTCTCAAAAAGCTCATTGAGCCGGTTGATAAAAACCTGTCTTCCGCCCATCAGAGCCATCAGTCCTTCGACGTTGTGCGGCACATGCCACAGATAATGCCAGGCGTTTCCCTCAACCCAACCGTCTGGCGACATTGGATCAAACGGTTCCACCCAGGAACCATCTTCATGCCGGGGACGCATGAAACCCACTTCTTCGTCGTAGATATTGCGGTAGTTCTGAGACCGCTGCATGAATCGCTCATAATCGCTGTCGCGGCCAAGTGTTGCTGCCAGTTGAGCGAGACACCAGTCGGCGTAGGCATATTCCAGGGTCTGAGCTGCTCCCGCACAGTGAAAAGCCTCGGCTTCAACTTCATGTGGAACATAACCGAGTTCGATATAGCGATCCACCCCACCGCCAATACAGGTGTCGTGCTCGTACCCCGCCTTACTCATAAGGCCACCGGGCATATGGTTCTTGACCATTCCTTCGTAGGCCGTTTCAATATCGAAACTGCGAATACCTTTATGCCAGGCGCTGACCAGAAATGGAGTGGATGTGGCGGACGTCATCACAAATGTGTAGTTCCCGCCGCTCGGCCCTCGGGGAATCAGGCCGCCGTTCCGATAGAGATCCAGAAAGGTATTGCAGAAATTATGGACGACGTCCGGATATGCAATGGACCACAAAAGACTCAGGGACCACTGCGCCCCCCAGAATGCGTCGGAGTTATGATGCTGGTGGTGAAGCCGCCGCTCATCACCTAATCCCACGTGCCGTATTCGCAGTTCATCGCCCGTCATATCGAGGTAACTCCCGTCAGCATCGTTGACGCGCCGTCGACCCAGCAAGGAATGGTAAAGGTCGGTGTAGAATTTTGCTTGCTGTTCGGGCGTACCTCCCTCGATTTCGATCCGGCCCAGCCAATCGTTCCAACATCTTTGGGTTTCCTCACGGACGCGCTCGAACTCCCAATGCGGGAGTTCCGACACCAGATTTTCCCGTGCGTGCTCGATGCCACAAAACGAGAGTGCCACTTTCATCTGGAGCACCTGCCATCCTTGCCCGTCGAAACGGAAGTATCCTCCCGCGTCGGCTCCCTGAATCGAAGAACATTCATCGATCACCGAGTCGCCTTTCCACCCGCCGAACCGCTCAAATGGGCGGTCAAAAACCATAACAAAATGGACGCGGACCGGCTTTGGACGTCGCCGCGTGGGTGCGTTTTCGACGTACCCCACGATCGTCCGTTCATCGGCAGGTCGCGCCAACGCATCCGACATTTCAGTCGGTCCCACCTCGGCGCCGAGATCCAACAACACGTGCCGATCACCTTCAGAAGGAAAGGTATATCGGTGGAAACCCACACGGTCCGTAGCGGTCAGTTCCGCATCAATCCCGTAGTTCTCAAGATACACTGAGTGGTAGCCCGGGCTGACGGTTTCTCGTTCGTGGGTAAACCGCGACCCGTAGTTCTCCGACCCTGTATGCCCGCGCATTTCGCCGGTGCAGGGTAGAACAGGCAGAGCAGCGAGTTGCCAGGCATGCAGATGGGAAAACCAGCGGATGAATTCGCTGTCGTAGCGGTATCCGGCCTGCCAGGCCCCCCCCGCGGCCGTATCGGGGCTCAGGTTCACCATACCAAACGGCCGGCAAGCGGAACTGAAGAAGAAAAAACGGCGGTTGGCTGTATCGATCAACGGATCAACCAGAGAAACCGGAGAGGCCATGCTCTCCTCCTTCGGAGTTGAAAGAAAAAAGAGAAACCATTATTGCGAATCGGGAATCGGTTCACAAACTCTGCCCCGAAAAAACAAGCCCGCCACTTTCCAGACAATTTGCCGTTGCGTCCCAACTATTTCTGCAGAGAAATGGGCATTCCGTTTGTAGCATCTTCACGATCGTTGTAAAATCCCCCGCATTGCTGGTAACTTGTCCAAACCTCTGGGACTCTGGGAGATCCGAGACGTCATGGATACGCTCAAAGCAGGACTCATCGGTTGTGGTGGTAGAGGTCACGCTCACGCGGTCGCATACGACTATTCGGACAAAGTGGAGCTTGTCGCCTGTGCAGACATCTCCGAGGAAGCGGCCGGAGAAATGGCGGAAGAATTCGACACCCCTAATACCTACAGCGACTACGAGGAGATGCTTGCCAATGAAGATCTCGATATCGTCGCAATGGCATTATGGATCGGCCTGCATCACGACGCGATAATGGCCATTGTCAATGCGGATAACCCGCCCGAACTCATCAACGCCGAAAAACCCATGGCGCCCACTTTCGGCGAAGCGAAACGCATGTATGAGGCCTGCGAAGAAGCGGGCATCATGATGACTTTCAGCCACCAGCGGCGTTTCGGTGCGAGTTGGTCGAAAGCAAAGGAGATCCTCGACGAAGGAGCAATCGGCGAACTCTGGCGCATGGAAGCCTACTGTTCAAACCTCTTCGACTGGGGAACGCACTGGTTCGACATGATGTTTTTCTACAACAACCAGGAACCCGCAGAATGGGTGATGGGACAGATCGACTGCTCGGAAAAACGCACGATTTTTGGTGCTCTCGTTGAGACTTCCGGTCTTTCCTACATCAAATGGCAGAACGGCGTGATGGGATTGATCGCAACCGGCCAGGACCACGGCGGGCGTTGCCAGAACCTCCTTATCGGTGCGGAAGGCATGATCGAGGTCAATCACGATGGAGTGCGCCTTCTGCGGGAAGGTGAGAACTGGCAGTCCGTGGAATTGGAAGAACTCGACGTCCCCGGAGGCGCCACCACGCGCTATCTGCTGGAATCGATCGATTGTCTGCTGGAAGGCAAAGAATCGCTCCTTTCGAGCAAAAAAGCCCTCCAGGCCACCGAGCTGATCTTTGCCACCTACGAATCCGCCCGCCGTCGCGCCCGAGTCCATCTCCCCCTCGATATCGAAGATTCCCCGCTTCTAAGCATGATAGAAGACGGCGAGATCGTTTTGCCGGAAGAATGAATCGGTTGAGCGGCCCATCCGGAAAAATTGAGCGGACTGGACTTCAGCCGGAGACTGGAGTTCAGAACGCGGCCCATAAACCGGCAGGTCTCGGAGCAAAACAGCAGAACGACCAACGGCAGCTCCGCCTCGGCGATGCGGACCGACAGCTACCTGGCATTTCACGGCATTTGTCCGCCTCAAGTCCCCCTTCGTCCGCCTGAGCGGACTCAGCTGAACTCGAGTCTGCAGGATACGCGGTCGAGAAGCGGAGTTGCAAGCTCACAGAATGATTGACACCAGACATGAGGTTTATGTTACAACAACCTGTAAAGACTTTTCCGAAGGAAACTTGAGGGATTTGCGCCCGGCTCTGTTCGGGAGTCGGTGGTAATCTCAAGGTAGTCCAGCGTTGTCAAACAGGGAAATGACCCACAGGGCAAAGTCCTTTCCGCTGACGTTCACTTTCGCATCCCGCCCCGGCGCGATACACTATTTTGAATTCGACTTTGATCACATTGAGGAGATCACGACGTGAGCAAGCTGCGAATTGGACTCATCGGAACGGGAAAGAAAAAAGAACGTGGCGATCGGTTCGGATTCGCCATGGCCTACCGCCACGCCGACGGCTACGCGGAACTGGAATCCTGCGAAATGGTCGCATGCGCCGACATCGTGGAAGAAAACGCCGAGAATTTCGCACAAACCTACGATATCGGCGAAGATGGCGTATTTCTCGACTACAAACAAATGCTCGATGAGATGGATCTGGACGTGGTGAGCATCTGCACCTGGATGCATCTGCATGAACAAATGGTGCTCGATTGCATCGATGCCGGGGTTCAGGCGATCCACTGCGAAAAACCGATGGCCGACACCTGGGGCGGCGCAAAAAGGATGGCGGAGGCCGCTGAAAATGCAGGAGTCCAGCTGACATTCAATCATCAACGCCGCTACGGTAAACCTTTCACGATGGCGAAAGAAATGCTCGATAACGGGGAAATCGGGGAACTCATCCGCCTCGAATGCGGCGCTGGCAACCTCTACGATACCGGCACCCATTTCATCGATATGTTCAGTTTTTTCAACGACGAAGTGCCGGCAAAATGGGTCCTGGGACAGATTGACTACAGCAAAGAGAATTTCGTTTTTGGCTCGCATAACGAAAATCAGCAGGTTGTGCTTACCGAATACCAAAACGGCGTTTTCGGGCTGATCATGACCGGAGTTGGCACCGGCCCTGTCGGATGTGTGGATAAATTGATCGGGACCGAAGGAACCATCGAAGTCGGCGTGCAGGGAGGCCCCCCGATCCGCTACAAGCGGGCCGGGGAGAGCGACTGGACCGAACCCGACACCGGGGGCGAAAGCATCCACGGTCCCCGTTTCATTGAACGCGCTGTCGCCGACGTCATAAGTTGTTTCCTGGAAGGACACAAATGCCAGCTCGATGCGTCGAATGCGCTCATCGCTACCGAGATTATCTTTGGTGCATACGAATCAAGTCGGCGTCGTGGGCTCGTGGAATTCCCGCTCGATATTGAAGACAACCCACTGGCCTCGATGGTGGAACAAGGCGAACTGAAACCAGAGCCCGACAAAGAGGCCCGTCAGCGAGGAGCGGCTGGGAGTTGACCGTCGCGGTATAAGTCTGATCGGGTTTGTTTTTTACGTCACAACCAGCCATGTGTCGTGTGTATTTAGCCTGAAGCTCAGGCCAGGTAGGTCATTGCGAGCCCATCGTAAGATAGGCGACGTTCATCCGACCACCGGCAGGGCGAAAACGTGCGCAACCCTTCGGACGCAATGCAGGGCTGACGGATCAAACGCATGCTCAAGCCTGCATCTTACGGATGCAGGCTAGATAAAACGGCGCATGCCGTTCAGGCGTAAGAGTTTACGACAACAAGAAGTGTTCACAATTTCCGGCCAGTGCTACTGTGCCGGAAGATGTCTGTATCTTCCTTGTGAAAAAGCCGTTAAAGCCAATCGTTTTCCAACGTAGCGTTCGCCTCGTTGCTGATCACTGATTTTAAGTTGTCAGATTTATGCGCCGTTTTTTTAGCCCGGATTTTTGGCTGAGAAGGGTTATGAACGGTCTTCAATAAAGATTCTACCCTAATTTGGCAAGAGTGGCTTCCAATTATCCGCAAAATCCGGGCAAGAGGTACTTCAGAAGGCCCCCCGGAACGGGATACACTGGTTCCAGGTCTTTTCGGCCCGCCAGAACCCGCCCGGACCGTCGGCGCAACCGGCAAACAGGTGTGTCGGTCTGCCGTTCTGAATTAAAAGCTGGGGTCTTTCCAGTGATCCCAAAGTCGTAATCTCCCCGTCGGACCAGCGCACCGTGCGTGAATAGGCTTTCGGTGGATCCGATAGTTCCCACCGGATAGCGTCGGAGGAAGTCGCATGGGTGCCGGCATGCTCCTCACCGGTGATCCTGTCCGTACGGTCTTTGAAGATCATCTGAAATTTCCCGTTCTCCTCCCAAATATACGCATCCTCGATATGGGCTTCGGGATCGGCGAATTCGAAAAGCGGCTCGTCCGCCACACGGTGGAAAGGCTCGTCGAACCTCTCAGCCCGCGCCAGACCGTAATTGGTCTGGTCATCAAGACTCGCGTGGGATTTGTATTCATGAAGTAAACGACGACCGGTGTCGACAATGCTGTTTGCCGGGAGATCTGTGGGCTGATGAGCCGCGTTCTGAACTCCAGCCCCGCAGAGCGGCGCTGAAGTCCAGTCCGCTTGCCTGTCAACGGCTCGGCCACGAGGCCCTCCAGCGATCTCAGATCAGAGGACGGGATCCGGGATGGCTGAATCCAGCATTCTGTTCCGGAGCTAATTCGCCTGTAAACTATTTTCTCCCTTTTCCGAAGGAAAATTAAGGAATTTGCGCCCCGTCCGAGGGCAGAATCAGCCGGAATTTTCGTGGAATGTCCGGCTTCCGGGCAGAGAAAAGACCTACCTCGCAAATTCCTTTGACAATTTTATCTCAGTTGGCGCACGTACTCTTTGATATCTTCGTAGCGCTCGGTCTCGAAATCCCAGCCGGGGGCGACGGTGGGATTTTGCAGAAGGGGCTCGGACTCGATCCGGGGGTTGCGTTTTTTGTCTTCTTTGAAAAGGAGCGTGCCGGGGACGGGCGAGTACTGGGCGAGTTTCACATTACCCCCCAGCGAATGGACAAAATCGACCGTCTCATATATTTCATCCTCCTGCTGTTCTGGCAGCCCCATGAGGCTGTAGACATCCACGCTCCCCTCGGCGTAACCCGCACCGTGGAGGTAATTCAGGGCCCGTTCAAGATCGCCGGGAGCTGCTTTCCCATCGGAGGTCTCCCGGGCCTTCCCGCGAACACCCTCAAAGCTGAGCCGAACCGTCGTAAAGTTGGCCCGGTGGAACAGTTCAGCAATCTCTCGGGTAACGAATCGAGCGTGCAGGCCGTTTGGCGTGTGAAAACGGCAGGAAAGTCCCTTTTCCAACACGCCTTTGAGGACCGGGATGAGGGTCTTTTCGGGATTCACGAGGAGCGCATCATCATAGAGCGCAATATCCGGTCGACCACCGCGCACATTCCATGTGATCTCGTCGACCACACGGTCGGGATCCCTTTGCTCAAAACCGGGGCACAGGAGATCCGATGCGCAGTAGTTGCAGTGGAAGGGACATCCGCGTGTCAGACGCGTGACGGCGCACGGCGAATCCGGGTAAAGATCGTTGGCCGCAAACGGAACGTAATCGAGTTGTAGAGGTTTTGCCGGCAAAATCTGCCCTCCTCCAAACTGTCCCGTGTCCCATCCGCCCGAGACCACCTGATCCGCGTCTGATTTTTCGGCTGCATGGTCCGGGCAGAGCGTAGCATAGGTCCCCCCCAGCACAACCGGCACATTCGGAAAGCGGTCTTTCAGAACCTCGATGGTTTCCTGGACGCCGAGATACCAGTAGGTCATACCAGAGGTAACAAATATCCAGTCCGGATCGGCAATTTCGCGGAGTTTCTCCGCGAACACTTCGCGGGGTTGACCGTAACGGCGGTAATAACGACGAATCGGCGGGTAGGCTTCGGGGGGCGGCACTTTCTTCTCGTAAAACTTCCCCGTCCCGTAGTCACGACTTTTCGGTGGATCTAACCCGTAACAACTTATGTCATCAAAAGTTAGACGAAGAGCATCCAGATAAATGACTTCGTGCCCTCTCTCACGCAGAAAAGAGAAAAGCGTCAAAAACCCCAGGGGTCTTGCCCAAAGGTTGTAGGCAGCGAAATCGTAGATCCAGGGATTAACCAGCAGGACGCGAGCCAATTTCCGGTTCCTTCTCAATAAGCCGCACGTCGTTTACCAGGAAGTTGGGGCCAATGCCTGACGAATCCACACTTACTTCTTTTCCCCTCCATTTTCTTTTCTGGCTCAGCATTTCGAGTTTCACGCATGTCATCTCGATCACGCAATCATGAAATGACATTGCTATATCGTCAATTTCCCTGAGTTTTTTCTCCACTTCAGGCGTTTCGGCGTAGAGAAACATCGCTCGTGTCGCTTTTTTGCCGGCGGAAGCGCCGGGGGAATTGCATCTTCGAAAATTGCCGTAATTTCCCGCGAGTTTTGCGACAGTCGACATCGGAATGACCGAAAAGTGGCAGGTAAAAAATTTGTCCCCGTAGCCAGATCCCCCGACTACAAGCAAATTCATCGTTTTTTCCGGCCCGTCTTCCCGGGCTGTAAAATGGTTCTTGCCGACCATTATCGAAAGTTTTTCGCCCGCACGAGTAACCGTAGTGTATTTTTTCCCACCGGCCGACATCAACCCGTAGATCAGCAAAACCACAAGCGCCAGCGCGCCGACGAACTTGAGGTTATTTCCCATCGTTTTCTCCTACGGCAAGGTTCGTCCGAGTTCTCTCGCAGGGCTTTATTTCAGCAACCATTATATACTGTGACGAAGTTCAGCGTCCGGAACTCGCATCCGCACATCGGCTGAACTTAACCGAAGGACCATGGGTGTTCAAGGCATCCTCATGACCTTTTTCGCTCATTCCCGTCCTTGATTCACTATATTACGGTTGATACAGTGGTAGTCAGCAGGCCAAAAGACACCCGATGATGAACTGGTTCTTTCTGGATCTGCGGCGAATCGTTTCGTAGACATCTGACTCTGTGGCAGGAGGTGTTAAACGTGGGAGGAAGCCCTGTTCCAAAAGAGATGGAGACGGCTGTAGAGTACCGCGCATCGATCAAAAAAATCAGGGGATGGTGCGGTCTTCTTGGCTTTTTCGGGGCGCTTATGATCTGGCAGGGAATTCAGCTGGTGGATGTCGGCTTGGATTTAGCGTGGGTCGGGGTTGCCATTGGAGTCGCGCTTATAGCGGTAGCCATTATCGGGGCTATCTGGCCATCGCCTCCCACAATGCTGGCCGAGGCGATAGCATTTGGATTGATCGCCGCCTGGGATCTGGGGCTTGCTATTTTGAGCAAGGGAGAGGCCGCAGATCTCGCGATCTGGGGAGTGATCGAAGCTGGGATTGCCGTTTATTTGTTGGTCAAACTGCCAGGCTTTATTCGCACCGCACGGGAGAAACCGCCCAAGGAGGTGCTCAAACAACTCGACGATGTCTGTAAAGAAATACGAAAAGGCAAACCGAAAGAAGAGAAAGATCTTATTGACTTTCGAGCGGGAAACAAGCGCTGGCGGGCGCGGCTATCGGGCATCGGGACATTTCTCGAACAGCAAAAAGGTCACGACGTTGTCTTCGCAAGTCCCTCGGAGGTCAGCGTCGAGGACCGCACAAAACCGGGAAAAGATCCCAAGAAACGTCCCGTAACACTCCACGTAGCCGACAAAGAATGGAAATGCAAAATCAAAAAAGAATACTTCGACAGGCTCACTGAGTGGCTGGAAGCTGCTGAACGCCCCGACACCCCAACAGAAAAACCACAGATAGAAGAGCCCATCTGAAACAAACACTGAGTTTGCTAATTAGTCAACGGCTACTGGATCATCAAACATCGGCAATCAACAGGATATTTCGTCTTCGTACTCAGGGAAATACCGATTGATGGTTGGCAGATCAAAGCGGGAGAGTATCGACTCTTTGGATTCTCTTTGCAGCAGAAATTCGAACGAGCGTTCCACAAGTTCTTCCTTGCTGATATCCCCACCGGTGAGTTTCTGATAATAGTCATCCTCCACTGTCACTGTATGGTGGCTTGCGCTGCCCGATTCCTCGACAGTCACTTCAAAAGTTTTTTCATTCTGTTTTTCCACAGCAATCATACCATTCTCCTTCCGCAGTTCTTCCATCGGAAAAATGCGCACACATTCGATTATTTTACGACACTATCGAATAGAAAAATTATGTCAAATCATCAGGCGCGGAAATGCTGGCAAAAAGACCCTAATCCACCGTTTTACGGGTAGAATCGAGAAGTGCAGAACCGCCTTTTACGCTACGTTTCAGACAAAAATCTTTACTTCAGCCGGGCAGTACTCTATAGTATTTATTGAATAAAAGGACCAAGGCAATTAGCGAACGTTGCTCATTTAACTGCGAGAATCAGATTACCAAGCGGGGTGGTTTTTATCAACTTTGAGATTGGTTTGAGAAAATTTTTGCAGGATCTGAAGCAAAGGCGATATCGATACCGCCAATTTCTTGGGGGCATTTTCCTATTGTGCATTGTGTTTTTCGCGCGACCCGTCCTGTGGCTTCTCATAAGCGGGACCATTTTGTGCGTGCTGGGAAATACCGTGCGTCTGTGGGCCGCGGGGCACGTGCGCAAAAGTAAAGAGCTGGAACGCCATGGCCCGTATGCCTTTGTCCGTCATCCCCAGTATCTCGGCAATTCCCTCATAGCCATAGGTCTCTCTTTGGCAGCTGGTTTACCGCTCGCCGTCCTGATATGGGTGGTTCTGTTTCTGGGTTTTTATGTGCCTGCAATACGCAGAGAAGATGCGAAATTACACCGGCGTTTCGAAGAAGACTGGGAGAAGTGGGCCGCCCGAACTCCCGCAGTGGTCCCCCTCCACGGTGCGCCAGACAATCCGGGCGTGCATGCGGCAGAATGGAGCCTCCTACAGGCTCTGAAAAATGGAGAACCTGCATGGTTAATCACCATCGGCGGATCGCTCTGGCTGCTCTGGTCCATATGGACCGGTGAAGTCGATACGACTCTGGCTTTCCTTGTAAACATATAAAATCTCTCTCGCCGTTAGTTCCGACCGTAACACGGAGGTTTCTCGCGGATTTCAGGTGGTCCGTCAATCCCCATCCATCCTATCCCGCCTGTCCTGTGTTCAATATCGTGGCAGTCCTGCACCTGTAAATCTCACACAGCCGGGGAAACAAACGATGATTATCAAGCGAAATGCTGAAGATACCCTGATACCGCTGGAGATGTTTCACGGCGACACACTGCAATTTGGTCTCCTCGGCGGGACGACTGTCCAAATTGAACTGGTTGATACGGGCGCGGAAATCATGGAAACCACGCTCGAAACACCTGGTGTCGAAGAGGCGGGCGGGATGACAACGTACCGGTTCTGGGCCGACCTGAAAATCAATGGTTCCAGGACCCGTCTCGAGCGTGAAGTCGGAACTCAAAATAGCTTCTACGAACCGTGGGTCCTTGACGGAGTTCGCGTCTGGTTGGACGCCGTAGACGCCATCTTCCAGTTTATGCGCGAAACGCACGCTCCCTGCCGATTGCGCGAAGCCTGCTCGCATCGCCATCCACCCCGATATCAGGCTCGATTTGCGCTGCAGGACGCCTCGGCCCGGATCTGCCCGAAAACGGTTCATCCCTGGTGTCCGCTTCCAGAGGATGGGCTGAAAATCGAGGACTGCTATCGGGGCGAAGACTGTTGGATGGGCGCCTACGATGGGGCATCCGCGCATGGCGGGCTGGATATCAACCAGCCCAGTGGGACGCCCCTCTATGCGCCGATTGGGCTCGACGACCACTTCCTCTACAACAGCCTGGAACTGGGAAACAACAACAATCGATGGCGGGGAATTCGCTGCTGGCCGAACGGTTCACAATGGATTTTGCAGTCCTGCCACATGACCCGGCTGACCGTTCCTGAACATGAACCGCTCGAAGGGGGACAGCAGTACGCCGAAGGCGCGGGAACAGCCGTTGGAACCGTCGAACACAGCCATTTCACATTTGCGATCTTCGACCGCGGCGAACTGATACGTCTCGACCCCTGGATCCTCTTCTGGCAAATGTACCGAGATCAGAACAAAGCGGAGTGAGAGCGTCTATGCTTTTGAGCCACGTTCTAAACTGCAGCCGCAGGCCGGTCGTATTTGGCCCGGAGAGACCGCTCCATGGGTCATTGCGAAGCCGTCGTAAGATGAGCGAAGTAATCTCGTCGTTTTCCTGGCCCAACAGCGAGATTGCCGCGGCGTGCCGCTGCGCGGAACGCTTTGCAATGACACGACTGCCTGGAAAGCGTTTCTGAGGGCCAACGGCCCGGCAGATAGCAGCCCAGGGGACAGAGGGCTGAAAGTCCTCGGAGCCCTGGGTCAATGGTGCGGAGGAAAATATAGTGGGCTGAAGGCCCGCCATAAATCCGCTCCCAAAATACCGTATCAGGAGCGGACGGGTTAAGAACGTGGCCGGAAGGCTGCGGCTTTCGCGGCAGAAACGGCCAGCGACAAACGGCAGGTCCGCCTCGTCCGCCGTACGGCAGAGAACTACAGCTCACGCAAGGTGACAGGGGGCTTCCTTGTTTCCTGGGGCGTTTTCCTCAGGCTTCCTCGATGAAACCTTTCAGCCGCGATCCCGTCTCCCGGAGAAGATCTTCCGGCAGGTTTTCGCCCCAGATTATCTCAAGCGAAACGAATCCGGTGTAGTCCGCAGCCTTCATCCGCTTTGCCAGATCCAGAACCGCCGTATTTTCGGGCTCGAGAACATCGTCATGGACGTGGAAATGCCGGATCCGGCTTTTGAGCGCCTCGAACGTCCGGTCGTCCATTTCCGCATGATTCCACAGAACCCCGAAATTATCGGTGGTAACCCTTTTGATTACTTTGCTGGCTTCCTCAGGGCCTTTGATTATGTCATGGCCGCATTCGAGAATTGGACAGCTCCCGGAAGACTTTGAGTATTCGCCGACCTCATCGAAAGCCGCTGCCACCCGGTCGGCCGCTTCGTCGGTAAGCTCCGGTATTCCTCCCCCGGCGAATATCCTCACGACGGGAGCGCCGAGGTCGTCCGCCAGGTCGAGGTTCGCCCTGGCAATCTCCAGATTGTCCTGATGTTTCTCGGTTTCGGGGCAAGCAAAGTGAACGGAAGTCGCCACGGAAGCAATCTCCACACCGGCATCGGCGAATAGCTTTTTCACCCGCTGCCTTTCTTCCGGGGTCGATTCAGATGAAATCCCATGCGCATGGCCGGCATCAACTCTGATCTCGATTCCATCGTAATCCGTCTCTGCGGCGAACTCGATGGCTCTTTCGATCTGCCACTCGGGGCAAACAAACGTCATGAAACTCAGTTTCATCGTTCAATCCTCCAGTCACGAGATTGTTACGCATTGGCCGGACTCGGCCGATCCATAAATTGCATCCGTGATCTTTTGCATCAAAAGCGCCCGTCTGATATCCGTTTTCGGTTCACACTTTTCGCAAATCGCACGGACAAAATCATCGACTACATTGCCACTTCCCCCGCCGTCGCCTTCCTCCCAGAGTGTCTCCGATTCCACGCCTTTGCCGGGGACAAAACGGTCAAGAATCACAGCGTTCGGTTTGCCTTCCTGAGGTCGCATCGGCAGGTGAAGTGTGCCTTCCGTGCCGATGATTTCCCAGGTCTGGTCGCTTGTCGCGCTTGAAAATTCCGCCCGTTCCATGGTCAGTATGATGTCCTCTTCGCATTGGATAAGGGCACAGTAATGTGCGTCGGCGTCGGAACCGGGTGCGACGTATTCTGACATTTTTTCGGCCACGGGCCACCAACGCGCGAGCACGGTTCTGGGCTGAATCTGCCAGTCCGTTATGCTCATCAGGTAATCCAGATCATAGCAGCTCCAGTTAACGAGTATTCCACCGCCATTCAGTTTCATGCTTTCCCGCCATGGAGGTGGTTCGTCGCGCGGTTCGGCCGGTGCCGGAAGGACCGCTCTGATTCTGACGACGCGGATTTTGCCCAGGGCTCCCGAAGCGACACATCTCGCCGCCGTTTCCGCATGTCCGGTGAAGGCCATTCGGGGCGAACAGCACGCAATCACCCGGTCGTCCTGCAAGGTCATCATCTGCTCGACCTCTTCCACACTCGCCGCGACGGGTTTTTCCAGAAGCACGTGTTTGCCGCGTTCGAGGGCGCGGTAAGCCACGGGAGTACGCTCCGCCACGGGCATCGCGAGCACCACAGCCTCGACCCGATCGTCTTTCAGCAATTCGCGGCCGCTGTTGTATCGTGTCTCTATCCCAAATTCTTCGGCGCGTGAGTCCGCCCTTTCCGCGATCAGATCCGCCACGGCCACGACTTCGGCCGCGGGCGATTCTTCGGCGAGTTTCAGGTGACTACCGCTTATTACGCCGCATCCAATAACACCCAGCCTCACAGGTTCCATCGCCATTCCTTCCCATCAGTCCGAAAAATCGTTCGCATACAGACCACAATTACGCTTGTGGTCCGTTCCACTAAGTCCTACGGGATATTGATGGCGTTCGTCAACTCCCAAAGAGTTTTTTGCGCGTGTGTTGTGAAACACGACTCGGTCCTGAGAACTGATTTTGCATTCTGCTGTTTTGCGGGGAGATCTGTCGGCTGATCAGCCGCGTTCTGAACTCCAGTCCCGCAGAGCGGTTCTGAAGTCCAATCCAGGGCGCGCTCGGCGATCGCGCCCTACATGTACGCAACACCTACGGTACGTGAAGGCCACGGATTCGTTGGAATGGGGAATCATCCGTCACCCGCTTTCCCTTTGCTCACACTTCTTCTCCCGTCGCAAATTAATGCACCGCATAGCCCATGCCGGTCGCACCAAAACCATTTCCCGTGAACCAGCAATGCAGTCTCCCCTTATCGGTCACGATAGTTGGGTACGATCTCTGGTGATCGTCGAAAGTTCCTTCCTCCCCGACACCAAGTTCTCCATCGGGACCGTATCGCTCAGCCCAGTGCCAGTCCAAACCGTCTTTGCTGGTGAGTCTGTGCACTCGATACGCCGTTCCGAATGTATTGACCCACATGACGTAAATATCGTCCCGCTTGATAATGCATGGTTTCGAACAGATATATTCGTAGGGTTCCACACCGAACCCGCGCGGCGCTACCAGCAGATGGTCGAAAGGTTTTTCCCAGTGAACGCCGTCTTCGGATTCCGCGTAGGCAATTCCAATCTCAGGGATCGTGTCGCCGTGCCCCGACTGAACACCTTCGGGTTTGGCAAAATATCTTCCGATTGCGGTGTAGTACATGCGGAATTTGCCGTCCTCATGCAAAACCCAAACGCTCCCCGTGCCCTCCGAATCGTAGGGTCGATCGAGGGGAATCACGGGATTTCCTCCGTGATAACACCAGCTTTCTCCCCTGTCCGTTGAGACAGCGACTCCTGTTGTGTTCGGCAATTTATCGTCATCACGACGTCCCCATGCTCCGAAGTAGAGGAACCAGCGGTCGTCCGCAACAGGCAACAGGAAAGGGAAACCCGGTCCGCAACAATTATAATCGCTGCCCACCTGGGGGCCGAGCAGGGGACCGGACAAAGGCTGCCACCGGTTCGGCCTATCGACGGACGATTCCGCCTGCAGAATATAATTTCTCCCCCCGGAATCTGTCCCCCAGTAAACCATGCGGTACCTATTACCAAAATGCACAACATGGGCGGCCCCTGCCCGTGAGGCATCATAAGGAGGATTTAAACGGCCGGGAGAAATGACAGGTTTTGACCGGGGGATATTCCAGTGACATAACTTACTGTTGTTCATCCAAATAAACACCTTTAATATCTGATTCGCTTACCGCTATTTTAACGAGAATCAACCATTCTGGACAAAAGCGGAGCGTCCACATGCATAAAAACGTCTGCGACTGTAAAATCAGTTGTCAGTTCGTGGCATGGGTGTCACGGATCAACGGCTAATTGATCCGTTTCAATCATCAGGATGAGGAGCTTGATATTATGGACGAACTCAAACTGGGCGTGATCGGCGTGGGTTCTGTGGTACGGGAAATATACGAAAGTCTGTATTATTCGAGTGAATACTCGGACTTCACCTCCGTGGAGGCTGTCGCTGAAACGAACGAAGAACGCCTGAATGATTTCTGCGACAAGCACGATATACCCGCGTCGAAAAGGTTCACAGATTATGAAAAGATGATCGAGACCTGCGAGCTTGATGCGGTCCATGTAAACACCCCTGACTCGCTTCACGAAGCCCCCACTGTGGCGGCACTTGATGCGGGATTGGACGTGCTGCTGCCAAAACCTTTTGCCGATAGCATTGGTTCGGCCCACCGTATGCGGTTGGCCGCACTGCGGAATGACCGGATGATCGGAGTCGATTTTCATAAACGCGGCAATCCCCAGTTGATAGAAGCACGGCAACGGTACGGTGCAGGAGAATATGGAGAATTCCAGTACGGATACTGGGAGATGATCGATCGGCTGATGGTGGTCGACCCCAACCACGAACCGCCTTTTTTTGCCACATCCGATTTTGCGGAGAAAAATTCCCCCATTTCTTTTCTCACCGTGCACATGGCGGATTCTTTCATGCAGATCGTGGGACTCCGTCCCGTCACGGTCCGCGCTAAAGCCTGGAGCCAGAAACTGCCCTCCCTGAGCCCAAAATCGGTGGACGGTTACGACATGTGCGAGACGGAAGTGGTCTTCGAGAACAACGGCGTTGTCCATTTCGTCTCCGGCTGGCATTTCCCCAACCCCGCGCCCGCAATCTCCAACCACATTGGCCGGACGATCTGCACCGATGGGGTGCTGGAAATTATGCAAACCTCGGGATTCTGGGAAATAACAGAACGTGGAGTGGAAAACCGGAACGTTCTTTTTCAAAGGACCGACTCGGATGGGAAGGTAACCGGATTCGGCATGTCGGTGCCCGGAGATCTTCTGCGCAAGTTTGCCGAGCAACGCGCCGGAGAGCTGGAGGAATCCGAAACAAAAAAACTCCTCGACCCGATGACGCTGGGGGTCTGGAGCACGGCCATCGTGGAAGCGGCCCACGAGAGCCTGCGCCGGGGCGAAACCACGGAGAACGGCGTAACGTTCGGACCACAACTGCAAATCAGCGATCTGCTGGAGGAACAACTCGGGGAAGACGCGGTGGAATACGAATAACGTCCGCCTGTTTGTCCTGAGGTGGACCAGCGGTCAATGATCGCGATAGTCGGGGCAAAGCAGTAATAAGAGTTTAACCTTTTTCCAGGGAGTCAACGCATTATGAATCGGCATCTCCAATGGCTTCTGCTGATCGTAGCGGTTTTTCTTGCAACCACACAATCAGCGTCCGCGCGAACGCTCAAAGTTGGGCCGGGCCGACCCTTTTCGCGCATTGAAAAAGCCAGTGCCGCCGCGCGTCCGGGTGACGTAATACTGGTCTATCCCCGGAAAATAATGCGCCATACAAAAAGACCGCGGTGTTCGACCGCGGTTTCAGCCCGCCGAATAAAACCTCGCTATCCCCGAAACAAAACTCGTTCGGACGCCACAAAAAATCCCCATTTGTCAATCCGGGGGTGCTTCCGCTTCTGCCAGTCCCACGATTGTCTGAACCAGATCGACAAGAGAACAGGCTCCCTTGCGTCGCTGGCCTCCACTCCAACGTTCCGGATAACGCACGATCAGGGGCACCCGGGCGGCGTGTTCGTACATGCAGTTTTTCCACCAAAGGCCATGATCCCCTTTATCTTCTCCGTGATCTGAGGTATAGATCACAACCGTATCCCGGACCACATTGCTCGATTCGATTGCGTCGAGCAACTCGCCGATCAAATCGTCATACCAATCGACAAAAGCCCAGTAGAGGTCTCGCCCCTTCTGTACTGTATCGGCTTCCGTTTCAGTCAAACCGAAGCCGTAGCGGAGATGCTTGTAATTTGTAGGGAGCTCTTCCAAAAAACCTTCCGGGATTTTCGGCATCGGCACCCGGTCCTTGTACTTTTCGTAGTACGGTTCAGGCACTATGAGGGGAAAATGCGGTGCCAGATGACCGACAAACAGGAAAAATGGCTCTTCCTGCCCCGCCTGATGGCTCAGGAATTCCAGGGACTTGCTGTGAGCCGTACGATCATGGTTGAGTATGTAGGAATCGTCCCCCGGGTAGAACTTACTGGAGCGATTCTCCCAGCTCTTGAAATTCGGCGAGGTATCCTCCGGATTGCGTCGGGCGCCTTTGCCGCCTTTGTGATGCTGGTTGCACGGGCCATCGGGCAAAAGATCGATGAAACCGTACCGCCTCTGGGCGTCGTAATGTTGTTTGCCACACAGGAAAGGCCGGTAGCCGGCGCGGCGAAGAACCCGCGGTAAAGACGGGTATTCATCGGAGGGCAACCAGCAATTGTTGCTCCAGGCCCCACACCGGCTGATGTACTGGCCCGCAGTGAAACTCAGCCGTGATGGCACACACAACGGCGAGTTGCAGTAGGCATCATCAAAAACAACCCCCTCCTCAGCCAGTCGGTCAAAATTTGGGGTATGTACCAGATCGTCGCCGTAACAGCCCATCACGGCGGGATCGTGCTCGTCGCTCATGATCATGACGATATTCGGTTGGTTCGACATCGGTTACTCCAGCGGCAAATCAGAAGTGTATTGCCGTTTTCCTTGCGGAAGACATCGTGGTGAGGTCCCAGGTATTCTTCGTGAGGAATCTGGTTCTCCGGGAAGTACTGCCAGACGAGTTCGCTATCCCAGTTGTATTCCTCAATGACTCCATCGGTGGCCATCATGTGGCCCCGCTCGACAAGGAGACGACCGTTCTGCATCTGCGGGTGTGTTATGACGCACCTGCAGCAGGACGTCAAGTGCGTTAGTCGATAACGGTTTTGAAGCGCAGTGGATTTGAACGCCGGAAAATGAAAAATTTTGTTATCCGCTGAAACCCCAGTTTAGTGCAAGATATGCCACACTTGACTGTTTTATTCCCAACATATGGCCGTATGGTTTTCTTGCGCATCAGAGGAACTGGCCCTAAAATGACCAAACGGGAACCGACTGAAAAGTTGGGGCCGCGGGAGAACAGCATTTGATTGGAAACTGGCGGAGGAAATATGGCTGATTTTTGCCACCTGCACGTTCACACTGAATACAGCCTGCTGGACGGAGCTTGTCGAATCGACAAGGTTGCCGAAAAAGCAGTAGAAATGGGTATGCCGGCCGTTGCAATGACGGACCACGGGAATATGTTCGGTGCCGTATCTTTCCATAAAACGATGAACAAGCACGGCGTAAAACCGATCATAGGCTACGAAGGGTACCTCACTCTGGGAAACCGCACCGATAGATCGTATGGAGGCGGGCAACAGGATCTGTATCATCTTACACTGCTGGCACGCAACCAGACCGGATATCAGAATCTTCTCAAACTGACCAGTCTTGCCTATACGGAAGGACTTTATTACAAACCTCGAATGGATCAGGAACTCCTCGAAAATTGCGCTGAGGGAATCATTTGCCTGACAGGTTGCTTGAAAAGCCGACTTAACGATCTTCTCCTGGCGGATGCTCCGGACGAAGCACGGAAATGGCTCGCGGA
The DNA here is from genome assembly GCA_046538485.1 of Candidatus Brocadiia bacterium. GTDB lineage: Bacteria > Planctomycetota > Brocadiia > SM23-32 > SM23-32 > JBKHIT01. The sequence continues at coordinate 39,800 of JBKHIT010000038.1, forward strand.
AATGCAGGGCATTTTCGGCCCGGAGTATTTCTTTGTTGAGATCCAGGACCATGGCCTTGAGGAACAAAAACGGGTCCTTCCGAAAGCCGTGCAAATGGCCCGGGATATGGACATACCGGTTGTGGCCACCAATGACTCTCACTACCTCGAAGCCAAAGACCGGGAAGCCCATGACGTTCTGCTCTGCATAAGCACCCGCAGTACTCTGGACGACCCCGACCGTTTTCGCATGGACAGCGGTGAGATTTATTTCAAAAGTCCTGAAGAAATGGCCGAGCGTTTTTCGGACTATCCTGATGCTTTGAGCAACACGTTACGAATCGCGGAAATATGCGAAGTCCAACTCGACGAAAGTCCAAAATTCCCCGCCTTTGAACGGGGAGATATCGATGACAATGCCAAACACCTCCGCGAACTTGCCCATCAAGGTCTGGAAGGCAGATACGGCGGCATCCCTGACGAGATGGAGGAAAGGCTGAATCACGAACTCGACATCATCGAGCAAATGGGCTATGTCGACTATTTTTTGATTGTGTGGGATTTTGTCCGTTTCGCCCGGGAAGAAGAAATACCCGTCGGCATGAGGGGAAGTGGTTCATCCAGTGTCGTGGCTCATGCGCTCGGTCTCACAGATTTCAACCCGATGGATTATGATCTGATTTTCAGTCGGTTTCTTGATCCCGAGCGCCGGGAGCAACCCGATATCGATATCGATCTCTGCGAGCGGCGGCGGGAAGAAGTCATCGATTACGTGCGGCAGCAATATGGCGAAAACAGCACCGCACAGATCATTACGTTCGGGACCCTGATGGCCCGCAACTGCGTTCGAGACGTCGGCCGGGTGCTCGATATCTCTCTGGATAAAGTCGACGGTCTTGCAAAGATGATCCCCACCGGTCCGGGCTATACGCTCGAAAAAGGACTGGAAGAAGCCCCTGAGTTGCGGAAAAAAGCCCGCAACGATGAAGACGTGGAACAACTCCTTGAGTACGCTCTTCAACTGGAAGGTTTGCCGCGTCACGCCAGCACCCACGCCGCGGGTGTTGTCATCGCTGACAAACCACTCTGGGAACTTGTCCCACTCTATAAATCTGGCGATGGGGCTGTGATGACCCAGTGGGCAATGGATGATCTTGAGAAAATGGGAATGCTGAAGATGGATTTTTTGGGCCTCAATACACTTACCATCATTCAGCAAACCCTTGATCTGATCGAAGACGGTGGGGAGACGCCCCCCGATCTTGACGCCGCTGAACTGGATCTGGAGGACGAACAGACTTACAAACTGCTTGGGGAAGGTCGTACAAAAGGGGTTTTCCAGTTCGGCAGTCAGGGAATGCAGCAGCTGTTGCGACGTCTCCAACCGAACTGCATGGAAGATCTTATCGCCGTTGTTGCCCTTTACCGACCGGGCCCGCTCAAAAGCGGAATGGTCGAAGATTTTATCGACCGAAAACACGGGCGCGCCCAAATCGAATATCCTCATCCCGATTTTGAACCCGTGCTCAAACCCACCTATGGGGTCATCGTCTATCAAGAACAAATCATGCGAATGGCCCATGAGATCGCGGGGATGAGCATGGCCCAGGCCCTGACGATGATCAAGGCCATCAGTAAGAAAAAAGCCAGTGTTATTGACAAAGCGAGCCAGGACTTTATCGACGGCGCTGTGAAAAACGGCCTCGATCGTGATACCGCCACTAATATCTACGAACTGATCAGCCATTTTGCCGGCTACGGGTTCAACAAAGCCCATGCCTCTGCTTATGCTTTTGTTGCCTACCGGACTGCTTTTCTTAAAGCCCATTATCCCACAGAGTTTATGGCCGGCAGCATTTCCTGTGAAATGGGCGATACCGATAAGGTCGTGGGCCTGATGGAAGAATGCAAAAGTCTCGGGATTGAGGTCCTGCCACCGGATATCAACGAAAGCAAAGTAGATTTTACTGTCATTGAAGACGGGACAATCCGTTTCGGCTTTGGAGCGGTCAAAAACGTCGGCACGGGAGCCGCCGAATGTATTATTGAAGAAAGGCAGGAAAACGGGCCATACCGAAGCATCTTCGAATTCTGTGAACGCGTAGATCCTCACCAGGTAGGCAAAGGTGCCGTTGAAGCACTCATGAAAGGCGGTTGTTTTGACGAGTTGCCGGGACGGCGTTCCCAGCAGCTCGCCGTCCTTGAGCGCGCAATAAAAGCCGGCGCAAAAGCCCAGCAGAATCGGGCCATGGGACAAACGGGTCTCTTCGGAAAAGACGATATAGACCCGGAGACCCGGGCCGAGCTCAATCTTCCCGATTCTCCCCCCTACTCGCCGATGAAACTGGCAAAACAAGAATCCGAGGCGCTTGGACTCTACGTCCGCCACGATCCCCTCCAGGAACACCGGGCCAGACTCCGACGTCTCACCAGTAACACCAGCGACCAGCTCGAGGCTATGGAAGATAACACCCGCGTCGTGGTCGGGGGCATCGTCGAAAATATCAAAAAACGTCGGCTCAAAGATAAACGTCAGATGGCGGTTTTGAAAGTCCTTGATGTAAAAGGCACGCTTGAGTGTGTGTTATGGCCGGAAACCCGGGAAGAACACGAAGACCTGATTAATTCGGAGGACGTGCTGCTGTTCCGGGGACAGGTTAGCCAACGGCGTGGCACAAGTGTGATAATCGATGATGTGCTTCCACTACAACGCGCCGCTGAACGTCTCGTCGGCGCTGTCCTTGTCCAAATCCCCTGCCGGGAAGCCGGAAGACCTCTCTGGACAGATCTCCAGGATGTTTTTGCCCGCAGCGAAGGGCAAATTCCCGTGTATTTTGATCTTGTCGGAGATGATATGACACTTCGTTGCGAAAAATCCAGGGGTAATGGGGTTGCCGCATCGGAACGGCTCGCCGCTGAGATAGAAGATTTACTGGGGGAAGGGACCGTATTCTTCAGCGTCGAAACCGACAAATCCAAAAAAAGGTCAAAAAAACAGAAAGGAACGGGATGAGAGTCCTCGGGGTCGACCCAGGAACCCGAATTTGCGGCTACGGAATCATTGAGGCCAATGGCGCCGACCTCAAAGCGGTCGACTACGGTGTTGTAAAAGCTTCGAAAAAAGAATCGCTGGCGCAAAGGCTTCAAATAATCCATACAGCCTTGAAGACAATAATTGAGAAACATGAGCCAGATGTCGTCGCCGTTGAAGGTGCCTTCTACGGAGTGAATGCGCGCACGGCCATCAAAATCGGGGAAGCCCGAGGGGTTGCCCTGCTAGCCGCAACATCAGCCGATCTGGAAGCTGCCGAATATCCACCGGCGACCGTCAAAAAAGCTGTCGCAGGTAATGGACGGGCGCAAAAATCCCAGGTCCAGAAAATGGTTCAGCTCGAATTGTCTTTGCCCGAACTTCCTTCTCCCCAGGATGCCTCCGATGCTCTCGCCATCGCCATCTGTCACTGTCATCGGCAACGATTTAAAGACCTAACCTGATTACATCTCTGCCACGGCATCTCGCACTGCCAGGCCGAATTCTTCGGCGCTTTCCGGGCCATCTGCCGTGATGATTCGCCCGTCCTTTTCCACAGCTGCCCCTGTATACTCCGCACCTTTTGCCTTGAGCGTCTCCGAAACGCTCTTGTAACATGTCGCTTTTTTCCCTTCCAGCAAACCGGCGTTCGCGAGAATAGCTGGCGCAATGCAGATTGCTCCGACAATATTACCTGCTTCGTACGAAAAATTGGCAATGTTGTGAGCCTCCTCATCCTCGAAATAGGTCTTGGCTCCACTCCCGCCGACAAAAATGACGGCGTCATAGCCACCAGCCGCGATATCTTCCAGGGCCACATCAGGGGTTACTTTAACCTTGCCCAGCATACCAACGGCTTCGGATATCTCTCGGGATGCGATAACAACTTTTGCCCCTGCCTCCTGGAAAATTCTTTTCGGCTGCGCAAGCTCTTCGTCACGGAAATCATTCGGAGCTATAACCATTAAAATTGCTTTGTCTTCAAGCATTACACTTTTGTCCATGTTTTTCTCCCTGGCTTCCGATGAACCGTTCCCGTCCTTCGAACAAGCTCCAACTGTCACAATAAAAGTACACACCAAACAAAACAACAAAACGGTTCTAATTTTTCGCATCGACGTGATTCTCGTCATCCTGATTTGCTCCTCACAGGAAAAATGGTTTTGAGCACTTTTCAAATGCTGCGAAGGAATTCGCCCTTGAGACACTCAGTGCTTATCTTCCTCGTTTTCCTTTTCTTTATCTTGATCGCTTTTTTCCGCCTCAACGACCGCCTCGGCCGTTTCCACCACCTCCCCCACACGGTGGGAAACGAGGGCCACGACCTCCTCAGTTCCCCGCTCATCCAGTTCCTGAATCAATTCCTGAACTTTGGCTGGTTCACCGCGTATGGTGTACAGAATCATGTCGCCCCTGCGATATGCCTGCAGGCCCACAGAAACATCAAGCGGTGAATACAAAGGCACCAGAGAAACGCTGCTGTCTTGCCTCTCGTCAGCTTCGGATTTCTTTTCTTGGGCCATTTTACTTCTGGGGAATAAAAATATTGATTTCCCGGCTGGGTAAGCATACTATCTTAAGAAACCTTGATTATACATCCCCTGAGAGCCATGAACAAGTTTTTCGGAGGCCAAAAGTTTGACCGACCCCTGAAACTACCGCTAAGATGCCAACCTGAGAAAGCCTTACCGAACGGGTTTCAACTCTGATGTCTCAACACCAAATCATTTTGGCCGATAGTCGTCGCATGCCAGAACTCGCGGATGAATCCGTGCATCTGGCCGTAACCTCCCCGCCCTACTGGTCCATCAAAGATTATGCCCGTCCCGACCAGATCGGCTACAACCAGGAATACAAACCCTATCTGGAAAGCCTCCATCGGGTCCTTGCGGAAACCCACCGCGTCCTGTATCCCGGCTGCCGAGCCGCCATCAATATCGGCGACCAGTATCTGCGCGCCAAAGATCACGGCCGTTACAGGGTGCAGCCAATTCCGGCCGATATTGTTGGCCACGCCAGAGAAATCGGATTCGATTTCATGGGCAATATCATATGGCAGAAGATATCCACCACCAGAACAACCGGCGGAGGTGCATGGATGGGGTCCACCTACTGGCCGCGAGACGGCCATATTACCTACGAACACGAATATATCATCCTGCTGCGCAAACAAGGAGATTGGCCAAAACCCACGCCTGAACAGAAAAAGAAAAGCCGTCTCACCAAACAACAACGCAGCGATTGGTTCCGCGGGATCTGGCGGATCCCGCCCGATTCTCAAAATGACCACTCCGCCAAATTTCCCGTCGAAATCCCGCGCCGCCTCATCATGATGTACAGTTTCTGGGGCGAAACTGTCCTCGACCCTTTCCTCGGAAGCGGCACAACCGCCCTCGCCGCCCAGCAGACCGGCCGTAACTCGGTTGGATACGAAATAAACCCCGATTTCAAACCCCTGATCTGCGACAAAATCCGTTCGGGCGACGGTCTTTTCAATGACCCACCTGACATCACACTCACGACCCGCAGCTGACGTCTCATCTCGTTCAGACAGGCTCCGTCGATTCCGATTTAAGCGGCTTTGGATAAGTTTCCTAAGGTTTCAAAGTGGATGTCAATCACATTACCCCCTTTTGACGCAAGTTTTCGACACGCCTTGCAAGTGGCTTCCATCAGGCGCTGCAAGGTGCCGAGACAGGTATTCCATAGTCCAGGAACTGAAAGGATATCCCAAATCGCGGGGGGCTTTTTGCAGTGTGCTCTCAAGAATTCCCATATATTCCTCGTCGGCCTTGGGCGGTCGGCCGGACCGGGAGGCAGTGCGCAGCCCCTCCAGACCCTCTTTTTCATACCAGTCGATCCACTTTCTTATCGTGTCACGCTGCACATCAATAACCTCGGCGATTTCTGGCACACTCCAGTCCTTTCCACTCAACCAGATCGCCCGCACGCGCCGAACCTCTTTTGCTTTCTGCCAGCTTTTCAGAGTTCGATTGAGTTCCCCGCGCTCCGCTTCGCTCAGATCATGCACATACTTCATGAGATTTCCCTCCGCATCCGGAATACTGATTCTTTACCCATGAAAGTCGATCGCGGAGGCGAAAATCAAACGCATACGCACTTACCTGAAACCGCTTAGTGTTCCTGAAGGGAGAATCTCCCTCGTAGCAGTCAAGGAAGATGAGCCTGCTG